>JABTTZ010000003.1:600000-831881 GCA_015075625.1 Anaerolineales bacterium
GGCGTTACGGGGAGGACGGCAATTCCAGTTGAGGAGGTGATCTGAATGTAATTGAGTGCCACCCAACCCGTCAGCCCGCCGGAAACGCCGTAGCCCCAGTTGCGGTCTTGGCTTTTCCCGCTCAAAACGATCTCTGCCCCTTTAGGAAGGGTTGTAATTTTGGTGGCGCGGCTGTTGGGCTGCGCACGCATGTTCAGCGAACTGGCGGTGACGATGGCAGTTACCGTCTCTTGGGCGGTAGCAAGACCCATCCCAGAGAAAAGCAAGGCAATGATGATAAACAGCGCGAAGAACCGCGCAACATAACGATGATCCATTGAAAAAACCCCTCAACACATGATCAAATCGAACAGTGTGGGGATTATACCATTCGTGGGTTTGTGTTCAGGTGGAAAAGTGCGCTATTGTTAGCAGGGAGACACCATCGCTGCACAGGTTGAACACAGTTAAACACCATTAAACACAGTTTAGAGAGGGCGCCATGTACGAAGACCTTGCCAAAGATCGTTTATTGGAGACGGAAAACCTGACCGACGCCCTTGATAGTGAAGCGGGCGATTGGTTGTTGAATTGGGGAATCAGCCAAATTCCACGGATGCTGAACGATGTAACGGACGAAGCCGCCGCGAACGAGAAAATTTCTGGGCTGATGCGCGTTATGCGCACGCTAAACGGGCTTGGTGCAGACGCCCCCGAACGCCCGGCAGAAGAGTTAAGCGAGGCGATTCAAGCTTTTTTAGAGGGTCATCAAGGCATCGTTTCGGTAGGGAAACCCTTCGCCGCTGCGCCGATCATGAATACGGTGGATGGTGGTTTTGAAGGCAATAACGAGGGAAAATCAGCCAGCGGGTTAGCCAGCGCAATTGCCGGAAAAACACCCCTAGAAGCGTTGAAGCTGATCACGGCGATAGTCACTCCCAACGAAGCGCCGCCGCCATCGGAAGTGCCTGTGCCTGCCCAAGCTGAATCTGATCCGGCTGCACCATTTGCGGCAATGAACCTGATTGCCCAAGCCATCCAAGCAACGATGCCGCCTGCGGACTCTGTGACATCACCTGTGGAAACATCAGATGCGGAGTCACCATCTTCCCGCCGCGCTCAAGGGGATAGCGGAAAAGTGAGCGAGGGTTGGGGAAAACCACCCAAAGACGATTAGCCTTTTGCACCCTGATAAGGGAATAGCGGGGATACCCTGCGTTTGTGAGCTTTCCTAATTGCCACGCCTCATCCGCCTGTGCTATCGTGATCATTCTTGCACAGAGGAGAACTTAGATCATGAGTTATGGTACATCAAATGGGCATCCGCCGCGTCAAAAATTAGGGGTTGCTGTTTTAGGGGCAACAGGGACGGTAGGACAGCGCTTTATTCAACTGCTTGCCGATCATCCATGGTTCACGGTGACGGAAGTTGCCGCATCGGAGCGCAGTGCTGGAAAACCCTATGAGGAAGCGTGCCAATGGAAGCTCCCCGGCGCTATTCCGGCAGATGTTGCCCGTTTGAAAGTACTGCCCTTAGAGGCAGCGTTTACCGCCCCGATCATTATGTCTGCACTCCCAGGCGAGGTGGCAAAATACCTTGAACCAGCACTAGCAGCCGCCGGACATTTGGTATCTTCAAACACCAGTGCCAACCGGATGGGGCAGGATATTCCTTTGCTGCTGCCGGAGATCAACGCCGATCACGTTCGCCTTATCGATGCGCAGCGGGCGCGGGGTTGGGCGGGCGGGCTGGTCACCATGTCCAATTGCACGATTGTTGGGGTGGTTATGGCGCTTGCCCCGCTGCGCCGTTTTGGTATTGAGCGGGTGAACCTCGTCAGTATGCAGGCGATCAGCGGCGCGGGCTACCCCGGTGTTTCCTCTTTTGACATCCTCGATAATGTAATTCCCTACATTGGCGGGGAAGAAGACAAAGCGGAAAGCGAGCCGAAGAAAATCTTAGGGGCGCTGGCGGAGGGTGAAATCAACGCCTTCGCGATGGACATCAGTGCCGCTTGCCACCGCGTCCCCGTCATGGATGGGCATACCGTTGCTGTCTCAGTGGGTTTTCGCCAAAGACCCACCGAAGCCGAGATACGCCAAGCGTGGGAAACCTTCTCTGGGCATCCATTGTCGGCAGCCTTACCCAGCCACCCCGCACCGGTGATTGCCTATGTTGAGGAATCAGATCGCCCCCAACCACGACGGGATCGGGACAGCGGGCGGGGCATGACGACAACGATTGGACGGTTACGCCCTTGCTCTGTTCTCGATTACAAATTCGTCACTCTTTCCCATAATACAATTCGCGGTGCGGCAGGCGGGGCGATTCTGAATGCGGAACTTCTTGTAATGCAAGGGTATGCCAGCCATTTTGAAACGGCTACTGCGCTGGAGGCAAACTAGGGTGGCGCGGGGCTGAAGCCGTCGCGCTAAGGATAATCACCCCGTTGGGGCTTGAAGGCAAGCCGGTTGTTTTTGCCTTCCAAGCCCCTAAAAGGTGACCAGAGTCACCGCTGCCGTGACTGAACAAGAAACCCAAAGGTTGCCAAGACAATCCAGATGATCAAAATGACAATGCCGCTGGTGTTCGTCTGCGTCATGGTGGCGAGATTATCCACCGTGTAAACGCGAGTTGTATTGCCAGAGGTTAACCCCAACAAGACCAGCCCACCGATAACCATGAGCGCCGAACCAGTGACCGCCGTACTCAATTTGATGATGATCTTCGCCGCCGCAAACGAGAGCAGCGCCCCAATAACCGCCAGAACGATGATGATGATAGTCGTTGTTGTCTGATCCAACCGCAGCAGTTGGGTACTGATCATGAACCCCACCACTGCGCCAAGAAGCAAACCCGCTAACAAAACAGCGATCCGCCACAACCAAAAGAAAATCAACCCAAAGAGGATGCCCAACCCAAGCGCGGCAATGACCTTGATAATTGTTTCGGGGTTGTTCTGGGTGAGCGCCAACCCTAAGGTTGCCCCAAAGAGAAAGCCAATGAGCGTGAGGTATTGGCGAAACACACGATAGCCAAAAAAGCACGCCACAACGCCAAAAACAACATTCAGAAGGGCGAACAGAGTCACAAGTGATGAATCAATAATCATACAATCCCCCTAGCGATGATTGCCTTACCCAAGTTCAAGCCGTGTTACACACACAGCACGCATCACCTCAATATTCGGGCGACGCCCCGTCCAGACCTCAAAGGCTGCTGCCCCCTGATAGACGAGCATTCCCACCCCACCCACAGTGGTTAAGCCGGCGGCTTTCGCATCGCGCATGAGACGGGTTTCTAAGGGGCGATAGACGGTATCATAAACGGTTGCCCCCGCCGGAAATGGAACATCCTCCACCCAAGGGGTGCGATCCACACTGGGAAACATGCCCACTGGCGTTGTATTCACAATGAGGGTTGCCCCGACGCTGATCGTCCCCAATTGGTCTGGGGAGGCAGCGCTCACCTTGCTCCCCGACCATGATTTCTTCAAAAATTCGACAAGTGTATCGGCGTGTTCGGCGGTGCGGTTGACAAAAATGACCTCACACCCCGAACGAACCAGCCCAGAGCCAACTGCCCGCGCCGCGCCCCCCGCACCGAGGACAATCACTTTTGCCCCTGAGCCAATCTTGACACGATTGGCGGCAATATCGGCAAGAAACCCCGTCATATCAGTGTTTAGCCCTTCCAGTTTACCCGTTGCGTTATCAATGCGGACGGTGTTCACCGCCCCAACGATTTTCACGGCATCGGTGATTGAATCCAAGAAGGGGATGATACTCACTTTGTGAGGGACCGTCACGTTTACGCCGCGAAAGCCGAGGGCGCTTAGCCCGCGCACCGCATCGGGGAGTTTTTCGGGATGGACAAGTAGGGGCAGATAGCGCCAATTTAGACCTAGATTTTCGAGGGCGGCGTTCTGCATGAGGGGAGAGAGGGTATGGGCAATTGGATAACCCATCACCCCAAGAAGTTGCGTTTGACCATCCATCGTTTACGCTTTGCCCCTCATCATCCTAAGCCTAATATCGTAGCCTGTTTACCTTGTGCGTATGGCATGGGGAAGTCTAACACAAAAGGCGCTTTATTCCTCTAGACGTTAAGGCTCTTACCCTCTCCGTCTAGCAGATTGCGAATCCATGCTATACTTGCCCAAGAACCTAGAGCGCAGACCGCTTATCGGGGATACGCACGGCGGCGCTCTTGTGTGCGATCCAATTTCTAAGGGAGGACACGTCATGCGTCGTCTTGTACTCGTTTCGCTTGTGGCACTTTTGGTCATGGCATCCATTGGCATTGCCACCCCCGCACAAGCCCAAACCCCCGGACAGCAGCTCCATACCGTTCAACGGGGCGAAAACCTTTTCCGTATTGGGCTGAAATATGGTGTGTCTGCCGCCGCAATCGCCCAAGCCAACCGCATTTCAAACCCGAACTTGATTTATGTTGGGCAAGTCCTTGTCATTCCACCCGGCGGGACGACTCCTCCGGTGGTCACCCCCCCACCGCCCACCCCTCCCCCCCCCGCAGCGACGACCTATACCGTCCAGCGTGGGGATTGGTTGGCGAAGATTGCCCGTCAGTTTGGGGTTTCGGTAACCGCCCTTGCTAGCCTGAACAATATTGTGAATGTCAACCTGATCTACCCCGGACAGGTGTTGAAAATCCCTGCTGGTGGGACGCCCAACCCGAATCCAAATCCCAATCCCAACCCGAACCCAAATCCGAATCCGAATCCCAACCCAAATCCAATCACAGGCTTTGAATTGGGCGGACAGGTGCTAGATTTGAATGGAAACACACAAGCCGTCTTGCAAAGCGCGAAGATGGCATGGGTGAAGTTCCAAGTTCAGAATGGCGACGGGAATGCTGCCAACATCATCGCCAACGCGAAGGGGCTAGGCTTCAAGGTCATGGTTGGCGTTGTGGGGGATAAGAATCAGGTTTTGAACCCGCAATACCAAGATGGCTATGCGAACTATGTGAAAAGCCTTGCCGCTGCTGGCGCAGATGCGATTCAAGTTTGGAACGAGATGAACATTGACCGCGAATGGCCGCAAGGGCAGATCAACGCCGCGCTGTATGTCGGTTTGCTTCAAAAGGCACACACCGCGATCAAAGCGGGCAATGGTGCAACGCTGGTGATCACCGGCGCTCCCGCCCCAACCGGCGCGGAAGGCGCATTTGGGCGCGATAAGGTTCAAAACGACGACACCTACTACCGCGATATGGCGTTGGCGGGTGCGGGAAACTTTGCCGATTGCATCGGCGTCCACTACAACGAAGGGATCGTCCCGCCCACCCAAACCAGCGGCGACCCGCGTGGGGATAATTACCCAACGCGCTATCTGCCGACGATGTTGGCGCGGGCGCTTCAGAATTTCCCCGGTAAGGCGGCGTGCTTCAGCGAGTTGGGCTACCTCTCGCCGGAAGGGTATGGTCCTCTGCCCGGTGGGTTCTCGTGGGCGGCAAACACAACGGCACAGCAGCAAGCGCAGTACTTGGGGCAAGCCGTAGCCTATCTGCGCAACAGCGGGAAAGTCCGCTTGATGATTGTCTTCAACATCGACTTCACCCGCTATGATGATGATCCGCAGGCAGGCTATGCCATTATCCGTCCGGGAAATGTGTGCATCGCCTGTGCCACCATTTCGGCGGCAATGCCTTAGGGCAGGGACTTGCTATGGTCTAAAGCCGTAATGGAAAGGCGACCTCTTGTGGTCGCCCGTTGGGAGCGCCAAAAGGCGCTCCCTTTTGTGCTGCGCTAGGCTTTCTTTGTTTTTTTTGCTTTGCCCCCACCGCTTTCTTTTGAGTGATCACTCATTTCGGTACGAAGTGCCGCCCCAAACGCTGGCGGATAGCTTGCCTCAATGGTCAGGGTCTCTGCCCCGTGAAACGCCATAAAATCACGCATCGCCTCTGCTATCGCTGCAATCATTGGCTCCGTGATGGTGATATCCGGTTCAAGATGAAGCGCCCGTAAAATCAAGACCTTTGTTTTGCGCTCTAGTTTGGGGTCAAAGCGCCCGATGAGCGCATCGCGGTAAAGGATAGGCAGCGAGAAATAGCCCCACCGCCGTTGGGGGGCAGGCTTGTAACATTCAAGTGTTTGGGTGAATCCCCAAAAAAGCTCATCACGACGGGTTGCCCAAAACAGGTTGTCAAACGGGGTGAGAAAGGTCGTATGCTCAGCGTGAAGCGACCCCTCGGCAATCGCCTCTAAGGTCGGCAGATTGTCCCGATGGACGATCAGCGTTTCTTCCTTACCGCCCATTACGGACCCTTGCACTGTCACTAGTTCGCCTGTCTCAATCAGATCACGAATGATCCCACGTCCTTCGGGGCGTTTTACACGGAGGTAATCTGAGGCGTGATCAGGCTTGCACACACCCAATGCCCGCGCCCCGCGCAGGATGAGAAAGCGGCGCATTGCTTCTGGGGTCGGCTCACTGGTATCCACCCATGTGGGCAGCACACGTTCTTGAAGATCGTAGACTCGCTGAAATTTTTCGCGTCGGGTGACCATCGTCTCCCCGATGTTGTAGAGCCGCTCAAGGGCAATCTTGGCTGGTTTCCAATTCCACCATGACCCACCGCGATGCCGTTTGTCCTCAAAATCGGACGCCCGCAGGGCGCCTTCCGCTTCGATCCGCGTGCGAACATGACCGACAAGCGCTCGATTTTCGTCCTTTTCTGCCCATGTCTCCCACCATTTATTGCGCCCTTCGCGGAATTGTCGCATCAGCGGCAAACGGTAGCGATAATCTTTCAGGGGGATCAGACAGGCTTCTTTCAGCCAATATTCAAAAAGCTGCCGATCTGTCCCTTTGCCATCTGTGCCAAACGCGACCTGATCGAGATGGGCGGGATCGTAACGCCCAACGCGGCTGAATAGGCATAAATACTGACTGCGGTGTACCATTTGGAGGGTGTCAATCTGAACACAGCCAAGCTGATCGACAACGCCGAAAATCCGTTCGTGGGTGGGCGACGCAGTAGGGGGCGTTCCCAACCCCTGTGCGTGCAGCGCCAACGCACGAAGGGCGCTCAACGAGTAAATGGGGCGGTTTTTTGTGGTGCGGCGCGGTTTTGGCGTAGACATAAACGACTCACTTCGGTATGATCACAGTAGAAACGTGCGTTCTATTGTAACCGACCTTTGTCTTAAACTGAATACCAACACCATGATGGGACATACCTTGTGAATAATTCTGTGGATCGCCTTGATCGCTTAATTGATACCCATTGTCATCTTGATTTCGAGGCATTTGATACAGATCGCCCAGAAGTGATCGCACGGGCAGCGGCAGCAGGGGTGACGCGCCTCATCATCCCCGCCATCAACGCGGAGTCGGGGGCGGCAGCGCTTCATCTTGCCGCCACCTATCCGGGGATTTACGTGGGCGTGGGCATCCATCCTAATGATACAAAGGACTATGATCCCGCTTTGCTCGTCTCCATTGGCGAACAGGCGCGTGAGGCAAAATGCTGCGCCATTGGGGAGATTGGGCTGGATTATTACCGCGATTGGAGTCCAAAGGCAGACCAGCGCCGCGCCTTTGAAGATCATTTGATGTTGGCGGCGGCGGTGGGCAAGCCAGTGATCATTCACAACCGCGAGGCAGCCGAGGATGTGATCGCTATTCTACGGGCATGGATTGGGGGATTAGATGGCGATTTACGGGCGCGTCCGGGCGTTCTCCATTCGTTTTCCGCCTCATGGGAGATCGCTGAACAAGCGCTTGATTTGGGGTTTTATCTGGGCTTTACAGGTCCGGTCACCTTCAAAAATGCTGAGGACACTCGCCGGATTGCCGCCGCTGCGCCCTTGGAGCGAATCTTAGTGGAGACGGATGCCCCCTATCTAACCCCGCATCCGCATCGAGGGCAGCGCAACGAACCACGCTATGTTCGCCTTGTTGCTGAGCGTCTGGCGGCACTGCGAAACATGTCTGACGCGGATTTTTTTGCCCTGACGACGGGCAACGCCGAGCGTCTGTTTCAACTGCCAATTGTCGCTAGAGCCGAAGATGTCACGGTTAATGCGCCTGATCATTGATCCCCCTTCGGATGGGGCAACGCAGATGGCAACCGATGAGGCGATTTTAATGGCGGTGGCGCGGGGAGAGCAGCCCCCAACGCTCCGTCTTTACCGTTGGTCGCCGCCATGCCTCTCATTGGGTTATGGACAGCCCCTCTCTGATATTGACAGAGGACGTGTGGCGGCGCGGGGGTGGGGACTTGTCCGCCGTTTGACGGGGGGGCGGGCGATTCTGCACTATGATGAGCTGACCTACAGCATCAGCTTACCCGCCGATCACCCCCTTGCGGCGGGGTCGATTGTGACAAGTTACCGCCGCCTGAGCGCGGCACTGCTAGAAGCGATGCGACGGTTGGGCTTACCTGCTGCCGCAGAACCTAGCCCCGATGGGGTGACGCTTGGGGCAGTCTGCATCGAAGTCCCCTCGAACTATGAGATCACCAGTGGCGGGCGCAAGCTGATTGGCAGCGCCCAAGCCCGCAAACATGGCGGCGTCATCCAACATGGCTCCTTACCCTTGCAGGGTGATCCTGGCTTGATTAGCGAGGGGCTGCGTTTCACCAACGAGGTAGAACGGGCGGCGGCGGCGGAGCGTGTCCGCGAACGGGCGACGACAATCATGGCGAGTGTGGGTCAGGTGGTGGGGTGGGAACGGGCTGCTGAAGCGGTAATCGATAGTTTTGCCGCATGTTTTGGGATCACCATGCAGCCTGCCCATCTGAGTGAGGCTGAACGGATTGCCCTTCAAACGCTGCGCAACTCACGTTACGGATCGGCAGCATGGACGGAACGCTTTTGAGCGGTGTAAACAGGGGCGAAACGGCAAAGGTTACTTTTCCCCTTGCTTAATGACCTTACCTTCGCTAGATGGTTCGCCCTCAATTTCCTCTAGTTCGCCATCGTGGGTGAGGCGCATTGCCCGCTTGCGTTTTTCCGCCCCTGATTCATCCTCGCCAAGCAGCATTCGCGCCATAATCGCACCCATCGCCCGATCTCGCATCTGGCGCTGCCCCCAATTTGTCTCAAGGATGATCATGATGAATTGGAACAGCAGTCCGACGCCCCACCCCACATTGAGCATAATCGCCGCTGCTGAAACCCAATCCGTCTCGTTGCCGGGAAAATTCATCCCATTTAACGGGCTATGCCCGGCTCGGATGAGAACAATCCACGCAAATATGGAAAAGCCAACAAACATCAATGCATTCACGCCGAACAAAATCCAGCGGGTGAGCGCTTTTTGGCGGCGGATGGACACCTCCACTTGACGGCGGAGTTCTTGTTTGTCGATATTCTCCATGTGAGAATGCTCCTACGGGTGGCTCTTAGAACAAAACGGGGCGGTGTCTGTCATCCCGCCCCGACACATATGTCTAGCTATCTACGGCAGAAGACAGGTCTTAGCGCCTCACGCGCAGCCGCCGTGCGGCTACGATTACCCCCACCAAACCGAGTGCCGCCAAAGCAAAGAGCGGTAGGTTATTCGGCGTGGCGTCACCAACACCCACATCGTCAAAGAACCCACCTTGTGGGAGCGCCGTTGCCGTTGGGCTAGGGGTTTGTGTTGGGGTGCCCGGCGTTCCCGGAGAGGTGGGGGTTCCCGGCGTGCCAACCTGAATGGTGATAATCACCGGCGGCGTTTGGTCTGTATTGGGCGGAAGGGTGGCGATGGTAGGGGGGGGCGTTGTGCCAATTGGACCAGATGCCGTCAGGGTTAGTCCGGCGTTACGGGTGGCAATGGCGTTCAGCGTCCCCGCCAATTCTGTTGGGTTTAGGGTGAGCGCCCGCAGCGTCATATCGAGCGATTCCTGAGTCATCGTTAACTGGTTGCTTAGGGAATCTTCAGTCCCTTTAATGGCAGCCGCCGTGCCAGCAAGATCAACCGTCGGAGAGGGAGTGTTTGTGTTCGTTGGCGTATTCGTTGGTGATGGCGTAAAGGTGTACGTTGAAGTTGGCGTACTGGTTGGTGTGGGTGTGAAGGAAAGGGCGATTTGTGTCAGCGTGAGGAAGCGATTGACCTCATCATTGGTTGCGTTGATGGCGCTGATCGTCCCTTGACGTTCTACCCGAATGCGACTTTCTTCCACCGCCACAAGGAGGATGATCACGATGCCGATCAGGATCAGCAACACGAGCAACCCGGCGATGAGGAAGAAGCGCGTGTTGCGGCGCGGCGGCAACCCACCAGCAATAGGCATTTCATCGCCGTTGCCATTTCCGCCTGTCCCACCGCGTCCAGCGTCTCCCTCAAACTCGTCGAAGTCGCTGAAGTCGAAGATATCGTTCTCGTTCTGATTGGTCATGGTCCCTCCCCCTTGAGGGGTAGCCGCAATCTCTGCTTAACTTCTCCCCGCCTCTAGCGGGCGTCCGAGCAGTTCAAGGTTCGCCAACGGCACGAAGACGACCTCTCCACTCGTTAATTGGACTTCTGCACCCAGCGCCAACAAGCCATTTTCTAATGGACGTGGGCTGGTAGGCAGGCGGTAAACACGCCCCGAATGTCCGGCATGGGGCGCCCGTGTCAGCCGCACTGTCGCGCCCACCACCACTGGTTGATTGATCTCTGGCGCAGGTGGTTTCGCCGTTGTACTCAGTGGTACGGTAATGTCTGGACGGGCAAGTGACCAACGTCCCGATGTGCGGGCATCAATACCTGCTGGGCGGTTGGCGTTACCCCGCAGGACATTGTACACGATCTCTGACATTGGGTGATCGCCAAAGCCTTCTGTGAGCAAAACTGGGAAGGGCTGCCGCAAGGCAATCTCCCGTAGGGCAGAGGGCATACTCGGCGCAACGAGGGCAGCCAGTTCACGGTTTTGGGCAATTGTAAAAACGCTTAAACTGGTAATCGGCTTGGTCAAGATGATCGCCGTTCCTTGAACGCGCTGCACCATATCATCACCGCCAGCAAGGGATTCAATGCCGCCTTCCGGCTCAAGGGTAAGCGTGGCGTAAGCCTCTTTGCCGTTTCCCCACCCGCCTTGCACAAACGCACCGATGGTTTCCACCGTGACGCTTGTTTCACCTTTTACCGAACTGATGCTCCCCGGTAGAAGCGCCCGCACCTCAACATCCACCGGATCGCGGCGAAGGATAACATTGGTCCCATCCAAACGTATAAAAACCGCTGGAATAGGCGAGGACATAACCTTTTCCCGCCGTCCAGAGCCAAGCGAAAAGATGGGCTGCCCATCTTGGATACGCTCACCGGGGCGAACTTGCAAAACGTCTTGGGAGATCAGCGATGGATCATTGATGCCAAGCGCCGCCAGCGCATCCAAAATGACAAAATCTCCCGGTTGGCTACCGGACAAGACAACAGTATCGGGCTGGACGGGCGCACCCTGCCGCACTTGGGCTTTTCCAGAGGCGCCAGGGGGGAAAGCGCGTTCCTTGCGAATGACGGTTGCCCCCAAGACAAGTGTCTGTGCCGGATAGTACATTGTTTATCCCATCGCCTGTGCCACGCCATTGTACCAAGCGCTAAGGAGTGCCTCGCGCTTTGTGTCGTCACGGGGGAGTGTCAATGGTCGTCCGCGCCCATCGCAGATGAGACCAAGCACCCCACCTTCTGTCTCAAAGGTTACTCGCCGTCGCCCATCAAGCGTTAGCCCCCGACTGAGTTTTACCGTGATCTTTGCTTTCTGTCCAACAGGGAGGGCAATCACCCTTACCGCCCCTGCGGGGATAGCTCGATTCACCTCTCGCCCGTTGGCATATTTGATCAGGATTTCCATCGCTGTCCCCCCAGTCGGGCGTCCATCTGGGCAGATCGCAGTGCCGCTGAGTAGGGCATTTGAATCCAAGAGTTGGACAGCGGCAGCCGTATCCGTATATGCCATAGCGCCGAGGGCTGGCATCACCCCATAGGGATCAAGCCGCAGCGGAAAGACTCCTACCGCCCCAAGTGCATCGAGAATGAGGAGCGCCCCTAGATGGGGGTTGTCTCCCATCGCTAAAACACCCCCTCCGGCAATGATAGGCATCCCTGCGACGAGGACATCGCCACCTATTCCCCATTCAGGGCGGGCGGCGATCACTGTTTGGCGGAGCGCTTCGCGGGCAAAAGCAAAATCAACATCCATCTCGCGCCGCGTCTGAGGGATCGTTGCCGGATGTAGGAGGCGATTAAGGGCAATATCGGTGAACGCCGTTGAGGTCAATTCTGTCCCTAACCAACGGTTCAAATTCGCTACACCAATTGCCCGCACGGCTTCGCTAATGCTTGCACCAATCCCTAAATCAGGGCGGATTGCGGTGTGGACACGCCCCTTGAATCCGGCAATCACCGTCGTCATGGCGCTTCCCACATCAAGGTAGAGCGCTCCATTGGGATTTTCAGGCTGTTCGCCTAACAACCGCAAGACATTGCCCACTGCTTGGGCAGTTGGTAAGACCCCAACATCACTCAAATCTTTCAGTTCTTCAAACCCGCCAACCCCGGCGGCACGGTATTCGCCATAGGCAATGGCAAGCTCCAAAACAGCCGGTTCAAGCACTTCCATCGTCAGGTTGGGGCGCACATTGCGGGCAAGGAATAGGCGACACTCGCCGCTGAGGGTTTCGACCACATCCTGATGAAGTGACTCGTTCCCAGCGTAGAGAACGGTGGGTTTAGGATCAGGCGCAAGCAGGACGGCATAGCGCACCGTCTGAAGCAAGTTGTAGACTGGCGCAACTGCTCCGCCATTCGTCCCACCGACAATGAAGATCACATCGGGTTCACGGCGAAGGATCATATTCAGTTGGGTTTCGGCGGAGCGAAGATCGTCTAGGCTGAGGGTTTCGACAACCTCCGCATACGTGCCGCGTAGAACTTTCACCGCGCTGGCGAGGCTGAGATCAGGCGTCAACCCGACAAGCATGACACGCATCGGACGCCCAGCGCTAGCGGTAGCAAGGAATGACCGCGCCCCGCTGCCGTCTCGCGTCCCTCGCAGAAGGAGGTTGTTCTCGGCATCCATGAAATAGCGCCCAGTCTGGCTCGTCATTTCATCAAGCGCCCGCCGCAAGCCAACACCGACATCCCCAATAGGGGCGTTGGCTGTGGTCAGTACCTGCGCCCGCGCTGTTAGACGATAAGCGTTTTCCACAACATCAAACAACATGACACGGGTGTGGGCGCTGCCCACATCGGCGGCAAGGATTGCCCCAGTGGTTGAGGTGTTTGCTTTACGGGCGCGTAATGCCGTCGTCATGGGCGGTTACCTTCCTAACCCCAAAAGCCGATCCGCGATCACACTGGTTAGCACGGTGAGCGAAGACAAGATGAGCAGACCATATGCCGCGCCCATCGTCACAGCGATGAATGCCTGCCCGATACGTCCACTAACGCGGATAGGAAGCCACATCCGCGCTTCTCCATCTGGACGGCGCGAGCCGATGTAGGTGAAATAGAGCAGCACGGTAACCGTTCCGGCAAGGACAATAAACCCATCGACAATATTCAGCGGCGTCCAGCCTCGAATTGTCCCTTCGATAAGAGGAATGAGCGTCCCTGTCACTGCCCCCCAAACGGCGATTCCTACGCCAACACCAAGGACGAGCGCCAGCCCGAATGTACCGAGCATTCCTAATCTGCCCCGTGTACTGCGCAAGAGCAGGAGGAGTCCGATTAGGAAAGGAATTGCTCCCAAGACAAGCCGTGCGGGCTGCATCGGTTGGGCAAGGATGGTTTGGTTCAGCCATGGGATGACGATGCTCTCTACCGCAGTGATGAGGGCAAACCCCGCCGCCGCCCCCACTAAAGCATGGACGGCAAGGCGGTAGAGAAAATTATCCGCCAGTAAATAGCTGAAAATAGCGAGAGTGAGAACCACCCCGGCAATGGCAGCGATGCGATCCATCGTTTCAGGCGACATAGGTTTCCTTTAGCGCCGTCGGCGTCCGGCGTTCAATGCCCCAATAATGATCCCGATAAACACAATCAACGCAGTAACCAGTGAGGCTAAGCTGAGACTTTGCCAGCGTTGGGCGGCACGTTGGACATTGGCTTCCCCGCCCATTTCGGCGCTTAGATTGCGAAGCTCGCGGTAAATGAGCGCGTCACGCAGCCCACTAAGGGGACCCAAGATACGCCCGACGCCATTCGGCGCACTAGCATAGCTGCGAGTTACCGCCGCGCTTGCCGCCGATGTAATAAATGCCACACGGAACGCGCCGTTTGCTGCTCCGGCAAGACGATACTGTTCTACCCACGTGCGGACATCCTCTTGCGTCTCAGCAAGAACAAAAACAGGGGTATTGCGCAGACTGCTTATCTCAGAATCTGTGACGCCGCTTGGCTGACCGTTGACATCTGAGGCAAAGAGGTAATTTCGCCAGAAGCCCGGCGCGTTCACCGCACTCGCCAAACTTTGAACACCCAAGGCGCCGCCGGGAAGATAGGCAAGGACGAGCGATGCATTCAAGCCGCTCATTTGTCCGGCAATCTGGCGGGCGCGTAAAACGCCAGCCGGTGTTGTGCTGACAAAAATGGGACGCGCCCCTTTCCGTACTATATCTGCCACGATCAAACGAGCGAGTTCATCGAGTTCTCCGGCAGCAGTAGGGGCATACTCAAAAGCAACCAGAACGGCTTGACCGCCTTGAAGGACGTCTATTGTCTCTGTCACCTCGGCAAAATCAGCTTGTTGGGCAGCAGACAGGGCGGCAAACGTGGGCATCGGCGCAATGGTCAGCCCACGCACAAAGAAGGGTAAAACAACTGCCGCAGCCAAAAGCAGCGTGACGAGAATGCGGTCCAATTTAGGGGCTGCCCGTGTGCGGGCAATGGGCGAGGCGCCCATGACGGTTTCTGTATCGATGCGGTTCATCAATACATCGTCTTGCGCGTTCAACAAGGTTTGTAAGGCTTGGATGCGCTTCGTTTGAAGGTCGGTAAAGGTCAACTTCCCGATGTTGGTAGCATTGGGGACAACCCCGCCAAACGTTGCTGCCGGGAGAATGGCATCACTGATTCCAGACAGCGCCCCGCTTGGCGCTGGCGCTTCCGGCGCGGGCTTTTCTCGGTAAAGTTTCACCCGCTCTCGGAGAAGTTTCGCCTCATTAGGAAGATCCGCAGCGGGCGAATCCTTCAGTTTGATTTGTTGATCGCCAATCCGCAAGACCACTGGCAAATCGGCGGCACGGGCATCAACCACCCAATCGGGAATCGAAGGAGCAGCCTCGATCAGGCGTTCAGAGGCGGCAGGAGGAGTCTCTGGCGGGAGGGGAATCGCCAATTTGGGAAGTGCTGCGGTGGGGTGTTTGGGGAGGTTTACAGTGGGCGGGGCAGCCTCCAACGTCAGGCTGAAATCCTCACTGGCTTGGGCTATATCGTCCAACATGGAGGCATTAAGCGTCTCCGAGGGCGGCATGTTCGGTGAATCGGCAAAACTGAACTCAGCGTCAAAATCAATCTGGGGTAGGGCGGTCTCTGGTATGGCTAGGATATCGTTCAATGCACCAGAGGCAGGCAGGTTGAGAAGGGCATCAATATCAACCCCGCTGGTGTCAAGTTCCGGCAAGCCGGATGCTCTGGGCATGCTAGGCATCGGACGGGGAATGTCTGGCGGTTCGTCATCACTGCTAAACAGGGCAGCAAGGGGGTCGTCCTCATCGGCTGCTGCCGGAGGCGCCATAGAAGGCGAGGGGGCTTGCCCAACACTTTCCATATCAACGGTTGCCAGCCAGTCCAGTTGATCGAAATCGAGGTCGGCGGCATCCGCAGCAGGGGCAGAGGTCTCCGCCGCTCCCATCAGTTCAGCGGGGACACCCGGCACGTCGCGCATCCACTCTGGGAGGTCGGCGTCGGTGATTCCCGTCAGCGCTTCTATATCCGGCATATCTGCGTCGGAATCGTCCGCCGCTATCTCGCCAATGCCCAGAATGTCCATATCCAACCCCTCAAGGAGATCGGGAGCATTCGCTAATTCATGTATCTGTGACTCGGTGGGCATCGGCACATCGCCCGGCTGTGGGGCAGAGTCCGCGGCGAGGAACTGCTCTGGGGCAATATACCCACTGACAAGATCGGTTTCTTCGCCGTGCATCCAGTCCGGTTCTGGAAATTCGGCGGTGATGTTAGGCTGTTCTGGCAGTTTGTTCGTATTGGTGATCCACGATTGCGGTGGTGCGGCGGGTAATCCCGGCGGGGCAAGGGAAACTGGCGTCTCTGTAATCCATGGTGGAATGTCTTCTTTGCCCCCATTATCAGAGGCGGAATCACCCTTGAAGAAATCAGGCAGATCATCGGTCATGGGCAGAGCCGACGGCGCTGGATCCGCAAAGGGATCGGCGTCATCCAGTCTGCTGGGAAGTTCGCCCGTCTCGCCGGGTTTGAAAATATCGGCTAAGCCGTAATCGGGTATGGTTGTGGTAGAGGTGATGCGCCCCGGCGCAGCAGGGGGAGATTCGGCGGGACGATCCCCAAAAAGGTCAAGGAGATCGTCATCAACAGGCAAGGGATCAAGCCCTGATGCGCTATCTATTGGGAGGGTAAACGGATCATGAGCATCGGGGGGTGAGTCTGCACCAGATACATCCCACGCCAACGGTTCATCAAAGGAGGATATGGCGTCTTGGGGAAGGGCTATGGCTGCTGCTCCTTCGCCAAACAGGGCTTCAAGATCGTCTAGCGATCCCTCTCCACCTTGTTCAGGAATAGGCTGTATGACTGCGGCGAAGGGATCATCCTCTGGTGTCAAGGAAAGATCGCTTGCCGCGCTGGTGAGATCGCCACTGGCGAGGTCTGCCTCTGTGATAGCAAACATCTCAGAGGTGCTAAGCGCGGCGAAGGGATCGGCATCAAGGGGCAAATCGCCTTCTCCAAAACCCGTCTCGCCAGAGATTGGGCGCAGCCCAAAATCGGACAGTGGATCGGCGGCTTCAACGATCTCACCAGCATCCTCAGCAGAGAGGAAATCGGCAAAATTCTCTGACTCCGAGGCGTCGATCTCGAAGGCATCGGGTGTCATAGTCTCTGGGGCAATGCGCTGCCCAAAGGCGTTCAGATTAATATTCTGCCAGAGGTCGCTCACGGAGGCTTCATCGCCCATCCGTGAGGCAGCCGCAGGCTTGCTCGCTGGATCGCCACCCGTCCAGGGGACATACCCCTGACTAGGTGCGCTGCGCCCTTTCCGCCCGACTTCAACCACCCAGGGAACAGCCTGCCACGAGGTGCTGCGCAGTTGCGACCCAATTTCGGGGGGAAGACGTTTGTTCCATGGGAGAGCGCCCACCGCTGTGAGCATTCCCGTCGCCCGCTTGCCACCATAGGTGATGCCAGCCGTCTTCAACCAAGCTGGCAAATCCTCATCATCAAAAAGGGGGCGATCCAAGCGATCCGTCATGAGTTACTCCCCGAAGGTTCGATCTTGCCCAACGAATACCCGCGCCCCGACAATCACGACACCGAGCGCCACTCCGATTAGCAGCCCACGCATCCCGCCATTGACGGGGACAGCCAAAAGCCACTCGCGGACTGTCGTCAGGAAGGTAAAGCCGCCAAAGGTGCTGTAGCCAGCGACAACAATGATTAAGGAGAGGGCAAAAAGCAGCGTCCAAAGCGTCAGCCGACGGCGAAGCAAGCGATAGGCGGCATAGACGAGAAAGAAAAACAATAACCCCGCCAATGCCGATTCAACAGATGTTTGCAAAACATCGTATAAGGTGAGCGAGAGCGGTTTGGTCGGGAGGGTCGTGGGGTTGGCGTTTGCTGCCGTAAGCCGCTCAACAAGGCGCACGCCAACAACAGCGACCAATGTGATTACAGTGATTACACCGTAGAGATTTGCCGGAAACTTTTCGCCCCCGCGCAGGTTCGCGCCAATCAAATTAAGAATGCCGAGGATGATCGCCACTGCTGCCGTGACGCTGATTAGCTGGATGAGGACATTCCCCACCCCACCCACGCTGCCGCGAAGATCAGGGGTGGGCGGTTCAAGGGTGAATAAGGTCAAGAGCATGACCGCCCCGGTGAGCGCAGCGAGAATTGCCACCCCAAAACGAAAGCGGCGCGGTGCGGTGGATCGATTCGCCATTAGAACGCTACCCCTAAACCGGAGAGTAACCCAAAGAGAAGAATCAAAATGACAATGGCAAAGCGGAGACTATCCATAGCGACAATGCTTCCCACGTCCCGCCTGCCAATCTTTTCATAAGCATTGCCAAGATAAAGTTCTTCGCCAAAGAGGGGGTTATCGGCAATGACATATGCGACGGACTGCCCTTCGATGAGATCGCTGTGAGCGACCAGCCCTCGATCATAGCGGGTCGCATTTTCGCCAATCAGGATCAGCTCTGCACCAAACCGCCCGGTGATCACATTGGCCACATAGTCGCCTTCCAGAAGCGCTGCCCCAACCCCCGCCGCAAATGCGAGAGAGAGTGACCCCGATGGATACCAACGGGCGAATGTGCCTCGGAAACGATCTTCTGCCCCGCGCAGACGCATTGCGCGGCGAAGGCGATCTTGTGCCAAGACGAGAGTCAAGGGATCACTCGTTGTCACCCTAACAGGAAATTCGGCGTGGGCGGTACGCAGTGCGGCTTGATAGGCAATCTCCGATCCGGCTAAGACCGATCCCGCGCCGACGCCGCCCAAGGTTCCGCTGCCTAGCGAGACATGCGCCCCGCGTCCCCCCTCTACTGCGCCACTCAAGATACGTGCCGCCGCCTCAAATCCCGGCACACGCCTCAAGGCAATATTTCGCGCTCGCGCCCCGGCGATTATTGTGAGGAAAACAGCGAGAATTAAGACCACATAGAGCATCTACGCTTCCTCACCTTCTTGGTCATCATGATCAAGTGTCGCCCGTAGCCAACGTATCCCGGCGGGATCGGAAAGCAGCCGCGCCAGATCGCTGATCTCTTGGGGAGGGAAAAACAGATTCAAGACAGGCTGTGCAGCATAGAGCATTTGCCCGCCAAGAACCCCTAACGGAAGCGCCGCCCCAAGAAAGACTCCCGCAAATCCCATACCGCGCCCCGCCGACCAATGGCGAAGGCGAAGGCGAAGGCGTTCTAGGCGTTCGGGAGGAATCACGGTGATCACGTTGTGCAGAACCGATCTGTGAAAAGAATGAACGGCGAGGAGTATAGCACGCGGATGAAAAAGCGGAAAACACGGCAGTGTTCGTTAGAAAAGACAAACAAAAATAGCCGAGATTCATTTAGAAAAGATCGGATACTTTACGTCTAATTATGAGAAGGTCGTGACGTTTGGGGTTCAGAACCTCCTTGCCCCTTTTTTCTGTATATAGGGAAAGGGGGGATATATTCGAGCGTACTTTATAAGATAGGCGTGCCGCGCCGTCCCCCTAACGCTGAAGCCAGTTCGCGCCACGCGGCACCTAAGCGCTGCATTCCTTCCTCAATTTGTGTGGGGGGTTGGGCGGCGAAATTTAGGCGCAGGTAATACGCACTTTCGGGATCGATATCATCGGTGTAGAACATTGCCCCAATAGCAAAAGTGACCCCATGTTGAATCGCACTCATATAGAGATCTGTGGCAGTAGGACCATCCATTGGAAGGCGAATCCAAAGATACATCCCTCCCGGTGGTTCGTTGAAGGTAGCTTCGCTTGGCAAGTGCCGCCGTGCTGCCGCCAATGCAATATTGCGTCGTTCGCGGCACGCCCGTCGGACACGATCCAAATGCCCAACCAATGCCCCGCTTGCCAAAAAATAGTGCATTGCCCGCTGATTTAACCCGGGCGTGCAAATATCCGCCGCTTGTTTCACGCGCAAGGTGCGTTCCCATGCCGCCCCTTGTGTAATGAGATAGCCAATCCGTGTACCGGGGAGGACGACCTTCGAGAAGCCGCTGGCGTGAATGACGATTCCCGTCTCATCAAGCGCCTTCAACGGTGGAGGGGGATCGGCGCTATAGCTTAGTTCGTGATATACACTGTCTTCAAGAATAGGGATGCTATGCTCAACGGCGATCCGCACAAGATGACGGCGGCGGTGGAGGGGCATGACTGTCCCTGTTGGGTTGTGATGTGTAGGCGCTATGTAAATCAGGCGAGGCTTGTGAGTGTTAATTGCCGCATCCAAAAGATCGGTGCGCAGTCCGTGATCATCCATCGGTACGCCAATGACGCCGACCCGCCGAATTCGGCAAATATCCAAAATGCCTAAATAGGTAGGATTTGTCGTCAACAAAATATCGCCTTCGGTGAGCAGCGCTTGAATTGCCAAATCAAGCGCTTGTTGGCAGCCACCGGTGATCAACACCTGATCTGGGGTGCAGCGAATTCCTAATGCAGCACTGTATTGGCTGACAATTTCTCGTAGAGGGTGATAGCCCTCGGTTTCCTCATAAGCGACGGCAGTTGCACCATCGCGCCGGAGGACATGATTGATCGCGGCTTGAATGGCACTTACGGGGAGAAATTCCTCAGCCGGTGCGCCGCCACTGAAGGCGATCATGCCTGGTTTCCCGGCAAGGCGATAGACGGATTGGTTAATAGGGTTCGCCGCGATAGAGGGAAGCGTCCGTGCATCACCCCCTCCACCAGCGGCGGCAGCGGTGATGAACGTTCCTCGCCCGGGGCGTGCCTCAACCAAGCCTGCCTCTTGGAGGTAAGCATAGGCATTCACAATACTGATGCGACTAACATCAAGCATTTGGGCAAGATCGCGGCTGGGGGGCAGACGTTCGCCCGGACGAAGGATGCCCTCGGCAATCTGCGCTTTGATCAGGCGAATAACCTGTTGGTAAAGGGGTTCAACACTGTGTTTATCAACGGTGAGGTGGAAGGTGGTCATAGACACCTCCTCGCCTTAGACGCCAGCAAGATCATTGGGGTCACGCGGTTCACGTCGATTGCCGCGATTTTGCCTATCGCCACCCGCTGCCAACCAGTTAGAAACAGACTCGATTAGGTCTTGGACATCAAATTCATCAAAGGGGGATGACTTCCGTTGGGAACGCTCAGGGAGCGACTGGGGAGATTGTAGCTGGTTCAGCGCGTTGGTGATTGTGCTTTCGGGAATGTTACGGAGTGTTTGTTGTATGGTCGTTGTGATTGCTTCAAGGGGGGCGTTGACACCGGTTAGGAGAATTAAATAGTAGGCAGCCCCGCAGGGTATAACAAGGATATGCCCGTCTTGTGTGGTCAATTGGAGCAAGTGCATCTCACCACGTCCGAGGGCATCGGCAAGCCCGCGAGCTAAGACCTCTGCGGCACGGATCATTGAAGCCACGCGGCGAGCCTCACTGCCAATCCGATTGGAAGTCGCCACTAAGCGCCCTGTCTGATCCACAAGCAGTGCCACATCGACATGTGGACTGTGGGTAAGGTCGTAAAACCAGTCCATGAAAAATGCCCCCTACACGTCTCTTGTTTCATTATAATGCAGGCGATCAAGAGTTCTGCCTTGCTGAGATACCCCCTTATGCTTAGCCCCCTATGTAAACTACACTGGCAACCCATAGATCAAGACCCCTACTTGATCCACTTGCCCCATAAGTTCTAAGATGCTGAGCGTTGCTGTCACCTCGGCAATGGGCAAGCCGCACCCCAGCGCCACATCATTTACATGTGCCGCGCCCTGCTTTAAATAGGTGAGAATCGTTTTTTCTGTTGGTGTTAGGGCACCTTTAGGTGGTTTGGAGATAGGTACAGGCGGCGAAGGCATACTCACAGGGACACTTTGATGATGACGAGAGGGTGAGGGTGTTCCCAAGCCAAAAGCATTCAAGACATCCTCTACGCTTGTAATGACCCCTGCCCCTTCTTGAATGAGCCTGTTTGTCCCAACGCTGGCGGGTGAAAGGGCATTCCCCGGCACTGCGAATACGTCCCGCCCTTGCTCTAATGCGGCGTCCGTCGTATGCCGCGTTCCCGTTCGCCCCCCTGCCTCCACAACCAATACCGCCCGCGCTAACCCGCTGATGATGCGAGCGCGTGGGGGAAAACTTTTATCGGTGATCAGCGCTCCGGGGGGGCGTTCAGAAACAAGCGCCCCCTGCGCGGCAATCATCGCCGCGAGATCGCTGTGATCTTTAGGAATCGGTTCAGTCACACCACCGGGGAGTACCGCAATCGTCCGCCCGCCTGCCTCCAATGCGGCATGGTGGGCATAACCATCGATCCCATGCGCCAAGCCGCTGATGATGGTCACCCCTGCTGCTGCCACGCCGAAGGCAATGCGCCGTGTCATACCCTTTCCATACTCCGTTGCTAAGCGAGTCCCCACGATGGCAAGCGCATTTCTATCGGCTGGGGTAAGCGTTCCTTTTACATAAAGGACGAACGGTGGATCAGGAATCTCCCGCAGCAAGGAAGGGTAGGTTTCATCGGTGAGGATGAGGGGTGTAACGCCTTGTTTTTCGAGCCCACGAAGGAACGTTTCAGGGTGAAAGGTACGACGCTCTACAGCGAGGTTTGCCAGCGCACGCGATTCCACACCGAGGCGGTAAAGCGCCTCGGTGGGGGCGCCCCATGCTGCCTCCGCATTGCCAAAGTGGGTAAGAAGGGTGCGAAAGGTTGCCCCTCCAATCCCCTTAACGCGGCTAAAGCCAACCCAATAGCCGCGCTCTAGCGCCTGATCTGCCACATGCCACCACCTCTCTCAATCGGATTGCCACCCATATAAGGTATAGCCCCCCATCCCGTCCGACCAGATCAGGCGAAGCGCTCCCACTGCCTCCCGAAACTGACGGTTCGCCGTTAGGAAACGCCCGGTCTGCCCAATGTAGAAATTCAACCCGGCGTCATGCACCAAGAGATAGCCTTCGCCCGCGGCTTGCCATTGGGCAAAAACCGTTTCTGGCGTCCCCGTCCCCAACGCCCGTACCCAATGGTCAAGCAAGACATCTGGTAGACAGCGCACCGCTGCCGGGCAGTAAAACCCACGTGGCTCCCACATCAGCCGGACGATGCTCCCCGGTGGAAGCGTCGCCAACTGCGCCATTGCCACCGTATAACTTCCCATGTTCCGTGTGAGGTAGGCGGGACGATCTCCATTCAAGAGATAGGCGGGAACGCCATCCGTCATGGTTTTGTCTACAAGTTCAACCGCATGAAAAACGAGTGTGAGGAGGAATAGCGCCCGCACAATGAACCCCACATCAAACGGTTTACGGGGTGTATTCACCAACCCATGAAAGGTTATCCCCCCGAGGATAGCTGCCGCCCCAAAGCCCATGCTCATCAGACGTGTTTGCATCCCCACAGGCGAGAGAACTGCCGCCACCGCCCAAAACAAGAGGATCGGGGCGGCGAATATGAAGGTAGTTCGCCCAGCCGCCCGCCCGCCATTGCCGATCCAACGCCAAACCCCGATCAACAAAAGAGGCAATGCCAAAAGCCACGCTCCGGCGGTGAAAAAATAAGACCCACCCGGGAGGACGGCGCTTTTCTCTACACCAAAAACGGTGGCGGCGAGGGGCAACATGGGTAGCTGCCAAAGCCCACCACTTTCGACCAACCCAACCTCTGCTGTGGCAAAGGTGCGCGTTCGTTCCGCATCCCAATTCAGCCCATTGAACACAAGCGGGTAAACAGGGTTGCCATAGAGCGTCATGCCCTTGATTGCCCATGGGAGGTAAATCAGGGTGATGATCGCGCCGATCAGTGCAACGCGCCGAAATATCGCTTGATAGTCGCGCCCGGTGGTGAAGATCACAACGGTAATCACAGCAAGAATTAAGCCCGCCCCAGTGTATTTTGTGGCAAAGGCGAATCCCGCATACACGCCTGCGGCGACCAACCAACGCCCCCCTTGATTCTTTTCCCCATCTCGCCATGCGCCGAGGGCGACGAGCGCCGCCGTCCCATAGGCAAACAGCGCCAGATCAACATACGCCCATCCCATCAGCAGCCACAAACTGTATGCCGTCAGGGGAAGAAGTCCGGCGAGCCAGCCCGCCGCCACCGTCGTCTGACGGCGGACATAGCCGGCGCCGAGCATGATCCCATACATGCCAAACAAAAAATGGATCGGCGCGGCGGCGGAATCACTGCCAAACATACCCACTGCCAGCCCATAGACGACTTCGGCATTTTGGGGGAAGCCAAAATAGGCATTTTCGGGATGCGCCGCGATTCGCCCCTCAGCGAGGTAGGTTTGTGGGGCGCTGAGGTGGTAAGCAAGGGAATCCCACGCCAGAGGGGGGGCGAGGGCGTGCATAGCGGCAGTCACGGTGAACAAGGTGGCAAAGCCCGCAATCAGGCGCAGCCAAGCCGTATTCGCCGTTTGCAACGCGCTGTTTATTGCCCGCCACAAACCGCTGAGCCAGCCAAACAAGGCAGGAAAGGTGAGGATGGTCAATCCAAGCAGTGTCATCCAGATAGCGGCGGAGGTATACGCACCGATCATTCCCAGCGCCCACCCAACAAGACCCATCCCGCCCAAGCCGATTGTCCCCTCAAGGGCGATACGTTCGGCGCGGGTGAGCCGCTCCAGCCGAAGGGAGCGCAAAAGCCTCCGCCCAACGCCGCCAGACACGGCGGCAACCAGCGCCGTGCTGAGCAGATCACGGCAGAGCGCGAGGAAGGCAGCGGCTTGGGGTAAGGTGATCGGTTTGTGCGCCCAATAGTATGCGGCAAGCAGCGCCAACACTGCGCCGAGGGTGAGTGTGTAGGTTAATGTTCGCCGCACAAGCCGTTTCCTTTGCTCATTGGTTCAGTACATTCAGTCTATCGCTCTGAGGTAGAATCCCTTCAAAGTTGGCATGTCTTCGTGGAGACGTTCACATGAATTTTACCTTCAAAATGCTCATTGATGGCGCATGGGTAGACGCCCAAAATGGCAAAACATGGGAGGTGATTAACCCCGCCGATGAATCGGTGATCGCCACTGTTCCCTTTGGCGATGCTGCTGATGCGCACCTCGCCATTGCCGCCGCTGCCCGCGCTCAAAGCGGGTGGGCAGCGATGACCGCCTATGAACGGGGTGAGGTACTCGAACGCACCGCCGCGCTGATCCGCGAAAACATCACCGATCTCGCCCTGATCATGACCCGTGAGGCGGGAAAGCCCCTTGCCGAATCGAAAGGGGAGTGGAACGCCAGCGCTGATCTTTTTGATTGGTTTGCCGAGGAAGGCAAACGCGCCTATGGGAGGCTGATCCCCGCCCGCCGCAAAGATCGCCGCCTGATGACGATTCCCACCCCCGTTGGTGTTGTCGGGGCAATCACCGCATGGAATTTTCCAGCGCTGCTTCTAGCACGAAAGATCAGCGCATCGTTGGCGGCGGGCTGTAGTGTGGTTGCCCGTCCAAGCGAGCTAACGCCCATGACGGGCATGGCAATAGCAGGGATTCTTGTGGCGGCGGGTGTTCCGGCAGGCGTTGTGAACCTTGTGAACGGCGATCCGGCAGGGATTGGCGAGGCATTCTGTACAAGCCCGCTGATGAACAAGATCAGTTTCACCGGATCACAGCGCGTCGGGCGCATCCTGATGGCACAAGCAGCGGGAACACTAAAACGATTTTCGTTAGAATTGGGAGGGAATGCGCCTGTTCTCGTCTTTCCCGATGCTGATCCCGAAAAGGCGGCGCGGCTGGTGGGTATTGGAAAATTTCGCAACAGTGGGCAGGTGTGCATCGCCCCCAATCGGGTTTATGTTCACCACAGCCGCTACGAAGAATTTGTTGATGCCAGCAAGCATTACGCGGAGTCGCTGCGGTTAGGCGAAGGGACAGGCGGCGGCGTCACGGTGGGTCCGATGGTCAGTGCGGGCGGGCGGGCGAAAATCGAAGCGCTCGTCGCTGATGCAGTGAGCAAAGGGGCGCGTATCGTCACGGGCGGCACACGCCCCGATGCCCTGACGACGGGCTATTTTTATCGCCCCACTGTCCTCACCGACATTACGGGGGATATGGCGCTCCATAATGAGGAAATTTTCGGACCCATCTTGCCAATCAACACCTTTGGGACGGTGGAAGAAGGGCTGAAATTGGCAAATGAGACGCCCTACGGTCTTGCCGCTTACGTGATCACCGATGACATGGAAACAGCGATCCGCGCCTATGAGGGACTGCGCTTTGGGGTTATCGGGGTCAACGAAACTGTTCCGGCGACGGCAGAAGCGCCTTTTGGCGGCTTGAAACAGAGCGGCTATGGGCATGAAGGCGGGGTAGAGGGTTTGCAGGCATACATGGATACAAAGTTCGTCTCCATCACCTTGAAAGGGTAAAGGGGGTGTAAGACAACCTACATTGTTTGCAGACCGTCCGGCGGGTACAATCGCTTTTGATTTCATACTCGGAGATGATCATTACGCATGGCGACGCTACAAAACCAGCTTGCCGATCTGCGCCAACGCCTTCAGGCACTCCCCGCAGACGCCCGTCCCGCCGAACTAACGCCCTTAGAGGCAGAGGCGCGTTCTCTGCTCATCGCCAGCAAAAACACGCCCTTTGAGGACGAGGCGAAAGGGTTGCTTGCCGATCTCGCCCGTCGCACTGCTGCGCCCACCCCAGAAATTGCCTCTATCCGCAGCCTGATCCGTCGGGCGCGAATTCGGATGGAGATGGCAGCCGGCGATGATGATGTGGACGAAGCCATTGATATTCTTGGCGAGGCGTTGGGGCAGGATGTTGATAACGGCGATGTGCTGTCCCTTTTGGCACAAGCAGCCGAGCGAAGCGCTCAACACGAGATGAAAGTGCGTGATTTGCTGGATCGCTATGGGATTACCTACGAACCGCCTCCCCCAGATCGCCCTACCTTCCCCCCCCCGCAAACACCCTCTTACCAACCAACCGACCCAGAGGGGGATTCCCCCCCAGTGGATTACCCGCCGCCTATGCCCGCCCGCAGCGGAGGCAACGGCAATACGCTAGAAACACTGATGGCAGAAGCGGCTCAGGCGTATTACGCAGGGGATTATCAGCGGACGATTGAGGTGGTCAACCGTGTTTTAGCCGCACAGCCAGAGAATGCCGCCGCCCTTGATTACCGCCAAAAATCGGAGGACAACCTGATTCGGGGTATTGTCCCTGATCATCGGATTCCCTTTGACGCCCGTGTTGCCTATAACCGAGCGAATTCCCTCGTTCGGGCGGGAAATTACGAAGAAGCGCGGCGGCTTTACCGCGAAGCCCGCGATATTGCCGAACGTGCCGGAATCTTGAGTTGGAAAGATGCTGAACAAGCGCTCCTTGATATTGAGGATTTGGCGCTGGCGCGGGAACTCCTTGCCGATGGGGATCGCTTGTTGGCGAATGACGATTGGAACGAGGCGCTCCATAAATATGAGGGGGCGCTGCGCGTCGTGCCGAGCGATCCAATGGCGCAGGATCGCATTGATCAAGTGAAGCAGGTGCAAGAGCAGTACGACAAGGCGTCCGTCGCCCTAAACATGATGACAGGCAGTTTGCCAGATCGGGTGACGAACCTTCAAAACCTTTTAAATACCCTTGCCGCGCTCCGGCAGGTTTTGCCCGGGAGCGCCCGGTTGCGCGTTATGGCAGAGGAAGCGGCGCGGCGTATTCAGACGGTGAAAGCGCAGTTGATCGATCAGGGCAAGGGAGCGCTCACCCGTGCTGACAGCGCGACCACGCTAGATGAAAAATACCGCCTTGTGGGGGAAGCCGTCCGCGCCTTTGAGACGGCGACGACGATTGATCCGGGCGATACAGCGCTTAGTCAGGATGTTCAAGCGGCACGCCAAGCCGAGGCACAGACTGCCGAAGCGCGGGGGATTATTGAGCGGGCAGCGGCGTTGATCCTCCAAAATTTTGACAACGAACTATTCCAAGCGCGGAATATGTTGGCGGGCTTACGAAACCATGCCCAAGACCCCAAATATCGGGCGGTGGTGGGCGATTTGTTGATGCATTTCGTGGATCGCGTCGAGGCGGCGATTGACCGGGGGGATATTCCGACGGCGGAGCGCTGGCTGGCACTGGCGAAAGATGAACCCTTCCGAACATTGGGACGGCGTTCTGAACTGCTCCAACTGGACGATGAAATTCGGGGGTTGCAGCGCCGCCGCGCCGTTCGCAATGGGGTGATGGTGTTGAGCATCGTCATCTTGTTAGGGTTTATCGCCTTCCTAACGCGAGGCGTGTGGCTACCATTGGTCACCGCCCCCACCGAGACGATCACCCCGACAGTGACCTATACGCCATCTGCCTCCCCCACCCCTAGCGATACCCCGACGGCATCGCATACGCCGACAGATACCAGTACGCCCACGGCAACCTTCACCCCCACCGATACACCCACAGCGACGAATACCCACACGCCTTCACACACGCCGACAGCGACCTTCACGCCGACAGATACGAGTACACCAACGGCAACCTTCACACCCACCGACACGCCAACCCCGACGTTCACGCCATCGATCACCCTGACGCCCTCGGCGACCTTTACGCCGTCGATTACACCAACCCCGCGCATCCGCTGTGTGGTCACGACAACTGCGCCCACCCTGATTTATGCCGAACCAACCCTTGCTGGTACCCGTGTTGGGACGATTCCGGTTGGGCAGCAGTTGAACGTGATCGGAATTCGGGCGGTGGATGGTTTTGCGTGGTATTTTGTCGATTACCGAATTCAAGATAGCAGTGTGAGCGGTTGGGTGCAGGCAAGCCGCGTCCGCGAAGTAGGGGGTGTGTGCCAGTAATGCCCATCTTGGAGCGCTTTAAATACCCAATCTTGCTTGGGGTTGGGGTGATGATCGCTATTGGCGTGGTGGCGCTGCTCACCTATGAGCCGCCCGCCGTCGCCATCACCATTTACCCGCCCGCACCCTCGGCAACCCCACCGCCAACGGATATTCCTCCACCCACAAACACCCCCGCACCGTTGTTGATTTACGTTACGGGGGCAGTGCAGCGCTCCAACGAAACATACGCCCTCCCGAAAGGCAGCCGTGTGCAAGATGCCATTCAAGCAGCGGGGGGCTATACAACAGATGCTGACCCAAGAGCGCTAAATCCGGTGCGTCTTTTGCGTGATGGCGAACAGATTGATGTCCCCAAGATCGGGGCGAACCTTCCCACCGCGACCCCACGTGGGACAGCCTCTATCGATGATCCGGTCTATATCAACACGGCTGATCTTCAGGAATTGACGCGCTTGCCTGGTGTGGGAGAGACCCTTGCCAAAGCAATTTTGACCTATCGGGAGCAGCACGGAGCATTCAAAGCGATGGCGGATTTAGACGCTGTGCCGGGCATAGGGGCGGGACGTTTGGCACAGTGGGAGGGATTGATTATCTTTGAGTGATACCATCGATTATGAATGGGGAACACAGGTATCCGATAAACACGATGAGGCATCCCCCTCTTAGCAATTCTGGAGCAGCCTTTGATGCCCTTGCCGCCAATTACGACGTTGAGGCGGTGAATCATCTTGTCTCGCGGTGGATTCGGGAAATTGTTTGGGAGCGTTTGGGGCGGCTTTTCCCACCGGGAAGCACTGTCTTAGAGATTGGCTGTGGGACAGGTGAGGATGCCTTGTTTTTGGCAAGACAGGGTGTTCATGTGGTGGCTACCGACGCTGCGCCGATGATGCTAGAACAAACCGCACAAAAAGCACAAGATGCCGGTCTTAATCATCTGATCGAAACACGCCAGCTTGATTTGACTGATGCGGCGGTGTGGGCGCTCCCCACAGGGGGCTTTGACGGCGTTCACTCGAATTATGGCGTCCTCAACTGCATTGGGGAATGGTCACCCCTTGCTAAATGCTTGACAAGGGCAGTACGCCCGGGCGGGCGAATGGGCTTTGCGGTGATGGGACGTTTTTGTTTGATTGAAACCGTCTGGAGCATCCGCCACCGTCAGTTTGATCAGGCACAGCGCCGTTGGAGCGGGCGATCTACAGCGACCATCGGCGGGGTGACGTTTCCCGTTTATTACCCCTCCCCGAAGCGCCTTTCGAGGGCGTTTAGAGAGGCTGGTTTTCGTCAGCGCCACTTGCTTGGGTTAGGCGTCTGTTTGCCGCCGAGCGATCTGTATGTGGGGTTGGCAAAACGCCCCCGATTGGGGGCATGGCTGCGACGCATGGAAAGTATTCTCGCGCCGCTCCCCGTTTTTCGGACGCTAGGCGATCATTATTGGATCGAATTTACCCGCTGTTGATCACCTCATTTCATCCCGCAATACGTCCACACGCCGTTTTCCTGAAGGGCTTTGTATTGGCGTGCGCCCAAGTCCAGTGTACGTGATTCGCCCGCGTAAGTGGTCGTCATAGACCCCGTGCAGCTAACAAGGGTGAATTCGCCATCGACTGCGCCGGTGGTGCAAGACAAGCCCGTGATCTCTGCTTGCATGGGTTTGAAACTGGCGGCAGTATCGCGCCCTTCTTGTTCCCGCGCCTTGCAGACAAGGGGGAGAATCGCATTTTCGTCACCGCCCGTGCGGGTGCGGAGGAAGTTTTCAATGGCGGCGGCGGGTGAAGCCTCGGTGGGTGAGGTGCTGTTTGCGTTGTTACAGGCGGCGAGAATGAGCATGAGGGCGAGAACAACAACGATTCGAGCGTGCATAACGATTGGCTATCTCCTTTGTGAACGACCCCGCAGATGATACCATACTCCCCCTTGAGTCCCCCTCCGCCCTGTTTGTTAGAGCAAGAGGGGAGAAGGGAGCGGGTTATTGAGAGATTGCCCTGCGGAATTACCCGGATTAGCCCTTTAATCTGCGTGGATCAAGGGCATCCCCCAATCCATCGCCTACAAAATTGATGCTGAGGACGGCGATCACGATCAGAATACCAGCATATATCCACATCCAGGGGGTGGTGGCAAGGTAATCGTAGCCAATCTGCATCATGTTTCCCCATGTTGGTGTTTTGCTATCCACCCCCAAGCCCAAAAAGCTGACATAGAGTGTTAAGGGTGAGGTGGTCATAGCGCCCTCTTTTAGGAATAGCAAATACGCGGATCGAACCATGTGTAGGCAATATCGGTCAGTAGTTGGAACACAATCACCGAGACGGTGGTAAGGATGAGGATTCCTACAAATCCAAGCCAATCAGCGTGATCACCATGAGGAAAGTTCCTTCAAACGAACTACCAGCGCGACATATAAAATGCCAATGCTATACTCGTCATATCAATTCTTTTCGACGAGCCATCAGGTAGATTATATATAATCCTCATTGAGTCAAGAAGGTGGTTTCTTATGCGACATCAGGTTAAGACGATAACTTTGCGGGATGGGGTACGCATGGCGTATCAGGTGTGGCAGCCAGAGGGTGCGGTGCGGGGGACATTGATTCTTGTCCATGGGGTGGGTGAACACGGGGGGCGCTATGGGCATGTTGCCGAGTATTTTATCGAGCAGGGGTATGCTTGTTATGCACTGGATCACCGAGGACACGGGCGGAATGCCACTGCTGCACCGGGGTTGGCGATGGGATATTTCCCAAGCCTTGCCGAAGTCGTTGATGATCTTCATGAGTTTGTTGGCGAGGTAAACAAAGCACGCCCCGCCAACCGCCCCGTGTTCATGATTGGGCATAGCATGGGAGGGTTGGTAACGCTTTATTACCTGATTCGCCACCATCCGCCGCCAAGCCTGATACGCGGCGTGGTGACCTCCGGCGCGGCGCTTGATGTGGGGGATGGAACGCCCATCCTGCAAAAATCACTCCTCTTGAACATCATTAGCCCACTTTTCCCAAAGTTTGGGGTGCAGGCAATCCCGCCAGAGTATGTCTCCCGCGATGTGGCAACGGTGGAAGGATATAAGACCGATCCCCTCGTCTTTCATGGGAAGGTTTTTGCGCGTGTTGCGGCAGAGTTGTTTCGAGGGTGTGCTTACGTAAAGGAAAATCTTGCCAAAATTACCTTACCCATGCTCATTTTGCATGGTGGGGAGGATAAGGTTGTCAGCCCCAAGTGTGCGTCAATCCTTCACGCTGGAATCAGCAGCCCCAATAAGCAAATGAAACTTTACGAGGGGTTGTATCACGAGATATTCAATGAGCCAGAGCGGAATCGCGTCATGGGCGATGTGTGGGTGTGGCTGGCAGCGCACGGCGCAACGGGGGAATTAAAGAAGGGCTAAGTACAGCCACAGTGAAAAGGCAGCATGGCGCATGATCCCGACGCTAATGCGTCGGGCTGAAAGCAGCCGCCCCTTCGAGGCTTGAAAGGCATTAATCGCGCAGGTTTTTCTACGTTCTTCACCACAAAGGATTTTTGTGGTGGTATTTAGGCGTGCTGGATAGCACAGCCACGTAAGTGGGCAAAACCACCGTAGGTCGCAGAGAAAACTCCCCCAGCGCCCTTTTGGACAGACCGCCCTAACCCCGTTTTCCTCACATGGTCTATAATCCCCGCGTAGCAAAGAACCCGAACACCTAATAGGGGGCGAACACCAATGTTGACAATTGAAACGATCTTGGCACGCGAAGTCCTCGACTCGCGTGGGAATCCAACGGTAGAAGTTGAAGTGTATTTAGAGGATGGCACGAGCGGTCACGCGATTGTGCCAAGCGGTGCCAGCACAGGTGAACACGAAGCCGTTGAACTACGGGATGGGGATAAAGGTCGCTATGGGGGTAAGGGCGTTCTGAAGGCAGTGGATGCCATCAACCTTCAGATTGCCGAGGAATTGGAAGGGCTGGATGCGATGGATCAGATGTCTATCGACCAGATGCTAATTGACCTTGACGGCACGCCAAACAAAGGCAACCTTGGCGCGAACGCTATTCTTGCTGTGTCGTTGGCGGTGGCGAAGGCGGCGGCAAACGGCTTAGGGCTGCCCCTTTATCGCTACCTTGGCGGTGTGTATGCCCATGTGCTGCCCGTCCCGATGATGAACATCATGAATGGGGGCAAGCACGCCTCCAACAGCACCGATTTTCAAGAATTTATGATCATGCCCGTTGGCGCCCCCACCTATGGCGAAGGCTTGCGCTGGGGGGTGGAGATTTATCACAGCCTGAAGAAGGTGCTGCATGATAAGGGCGTTTCCACAACGGTGGGCGATGAGGGTGGTTTTGCCCCGAGCGACATTAAGAGCAACGCCAGCGCTATTGAGTTCATTCTCACCGCCGTTGAAAAAGCAGGCTACAGCCTCGGTGATCAAATTATGTTGGCGCTTGACCCAGCTGCCAGTGAAATTTATCAGGGTGGGATGTACCACCTAACACGGGATGGCGTTGTCCTTTCCCCCGATGAGATGGCGGGATATTGGGTGGATTGGGTGAACAAATACCCGATCATCTCCCTTGAGGATGGCTTGGCGGAGAACGACTGGGAAACATGGGCGAAACTGACCGCCGCCATTGGGGATCGCGTTCAGATCGTGGGGGACGATTTGCTCGTCACAAATACAGAACGGGTCGCCCGTGCCATTCGGGAGAAAGCCTGTAATTCCCTGCTGTGCAAAGTGAATCAGATCGGCACACTCACTGAGTCTATTGCCGCCAGCCAGATGAGCCAACGGGCAAATTGGTCGGTGGTCGTCAGCCACCGCAGCGGCGAGAGCGAAGATGCAACCATCGCTGATCTGGTCGTTGCCCTCAACGCTGGGCAGATCAAGACCGGTGCGCCCGCCCGTTCAGACCGGGTGGCGAAATACAACCAACTTCTGCGCCTTGAAGAACACCTTGATACAGCCGCCGCCTATGCCGGGTGGGGCGCCTTTGCCCACCTGAGCGGGCGAGAGGGAGCGTAAGCGCGTGGTCAGGAAATTTGACGTTAAACGAACGAAGATCGTCTGTACGATTGGACCGAAATCCTCGGACGAGGCAACCCTGCGGGAGATGATCCGCTTAGGGATGGACGTGGCGCGGATCAACTTTAGTCATGGGGATTATGCCACCCACCAACGGAATATTGAGACCATCCGCCGCATCGCCGCCGAAGAAGGCGCGGTGGTGGCGGTCATGGCAGACTTGCAGGGACCGAAAATCCGCTTGGGGATGCTTGCCAACGAACCTATCTTGATCAAGCACGGCGATCAGTTGACGCTGACCACAAACCCCGATGCCGACGGCACGAACATGGTTTTTCCCTTGCCTCACCCCGAATTTCTGCAAGATGTCAAAGAGGGGCAGCGCCTTCTGCTGGATGATGGAAACTTCCAATTCCAAGTTTTGGCACGGCAGGGTGATGATGTTCTCTGTAAAGTGATTGTTGGTGGAGAAATCCGCAGTCGGAAGGGTGTCAGCGCCCCGGAATCGAAACTGAAGATGTCCGCCCTGACGCCAAAAGATATTGAAGATGTGAAATTTGCCATGGGGGTAGGCGTCGATTATGTCGCCATGTCCTTTGTCCGCAGCGCCAATGACATGCGCGAGCTTCGCTGGCTGTGCAAACACAGTGGCGAGGACGATATTGCCCTGATCGCCAAGATTGAAAAACAGGATGCCCTTCAAAATTTTGAGGAAATCCTCGCTGAGTCGGATGGAATCATGGTGGCGCGGGGTGATTTGGGAGTAGAGACGCCCGCCGAAGCCGTTCCGATCCATCAAAAAGAGATCATCCGCAGGTGCAATGCGGCGGGTAAACCGGTGATCACCGCGACGCAGATGCTCCAATCGATGACGGAAAACCCTCGCCCCACCCGCGCCGAGGCAAGTGACGTGGCGAACGCTATCCTTGACGGGACGGATGCGGTCATGCTCTCCAACGAGACCGCCGCAGGCGATTTCCCAGTGGAAGCGGTCAAAACGATGGCGACCATCGCGCTGATGACCGAAAAGCACTATGCGGAACTCTCGCATGAGTACCAGCGCCCGCAGCAAACCGTGGTGACGCCGCTGAACCTTGTGGACGACCCGGAAAATATCTCCATCGCCACCAGCCGCGCCGCCAGCCTGATCGCGGATTCGTTGAATGCCCGCCTGATTGTGACGGCAAGTTATACTGGGACAACGGCACGGCTCATCGCCCGCACGCGCCCCCGAACGTCGATTCTGTGTGCCACGACAAACGAACTCACTTGCCGCCGGCTCGCCCTTGTGTGGGGGGTATACCCTATGCTTGTGCCGCAGTTCACGTCAATTGACGAGATGATCGCTAAGATCGTCGGGACAGCACACGATGCCGATATGGTGCAGTGGGGTGATACGCTTGTCTTGATCGCTGGTGTGCCGTTTGGCTTGGTTGGGCAGGCAAATTTCCTAAAAATTCATCGTGTTGGAGAGGCATCAGAAGTCCCCGCTCCGGTGGGTGGGTAAGTATCTATTCGTAACTTAAAAGGTGAACCGTAGGGGCAATCCCTCACCCCCTAGCCCCTCTCCCGCTGTGCGGGAGAGGGGGAGTAATATCTTTTTCGGGAGGGGCTGCGCCCCTCCCGTACCCCTCATGGAGGAGGCAGGCATTTTGCCAAGAGGGACGCTTACACCTCACCGCCGAGATTTACGGATAGGCTCTAACACCGTTCCCGTTCGAGGACTGCCTTCGCTTTGCATGGGCGCACCGCTGTTGTGTGCGCTTAGTAGATCACGGCGGCGGTTTGTGGCATACTAGAAAGAATCATCTAGTCCGCTGGAGAGGTTGCCCGTGACCGCCCGAACGCCCACCCCCAAACCCGAAGAAACCCCCATCTCCACCGACTCAGTGGGGAGTTCCGAACTACCCTCGGAAGTGACCATCCCTGAGATCATCGTTGATCCCAAACCACGCCGGGGCGATACCTCGATCTTGGGTGCAGCGCGAACAGAGGGGGTGGAGGTCTTCATTGCTCCCGACACCGTGATAGATGAAGCCCGTTTGCGAACGCTGACTGATCCCTTTCGGCGTTCTGGACAGGCACGCCCTCCAGCGAGTGAGATCATTCGCCCCGACGCCATTCGGAATACAACCATGCTGCGGCAGTTTGTCACCCAAGAGCGGCTGAACGCCCTTTGGAAGAAAATCGAAGACCTTCAACGCGAGGTGGTGAAGCATGTCACCGCAGACCGCACCAACACAGACGCTTATCAGCTTGACCTTCTTTTTGCCAGTTCACTCCTCTTGCAATCAAGCGCCAATTACGAGGAAGCACGGCAGATAGCCTATCGGATCGAGTCCGATTTGGCACGGGAAGATCACATCAGGGCGAACATTATCAAATATCGCCCCCGTCTCCTTGCCTATTACCTGATCTGCGCTCTAATCGTCCTCCTTGCCTTCAGTTTGGATGCCAACTACCGCGCCTTGGTGCCTGACACCCTCGGTATTTTGAAAATGGCATGGCTGCCGATCATGTTTGGGGCGCTTGGGGCAATCTTCAACGGGATGATGGCGATTCACGAACACACCACCATTGAGCATAATTTCGACCCGATTCACGTCAGTTGGTATATTCTGAACCCCTTTATGGGGGCGATTATGGGCATTGTCGTCTTGATTTTCTTCGCCGTAACCAGCAACACCTTCAACACGCAAACGCCTGATTACAGCCAATCTGCGCCGCTGGTGATCTGGCTTTTGGCGTTTGCGGTGGGCTGGCAGCAAAATCTCGTCTTTCGCTTGCTAAACCGCTTCCTCAAAACCTTCCTCGGTGATGATAAAACGGCGCAGCGGACTCCGGCATCGCAAGTGACCGTTGCCCCGCCCTCCGGCATCAGTCCGATGGATGCAGCACTGTTGAACGAACTACAACGGCTGCGCGGTGGGGGCGAGAACCGCTGATGCGCCTTTCGCCTGTGCTTACCGTATTGTCTGCCCTCGCTGCTGTTGTTCTCTTTGGGCTTGTTGGGGCGCCTCTCATTGCGCCGAATCGACCCTTGTTGGAAAACGTTGCCTTCAGCGTGAATATCATTAGCCCCAATGCTGATGGCGATTCTGACCTGACGAAGATTCGCTACACCGTGAACAAAACGGCGCGGGTGAGCGTTGTTTTTACCGAGACGACAACCGGGGAAACTTTCCGCTTCCGTGACGAGGCAACCCGCGCCCCAAATACCTATGAAGTGTTGTTTAGCGGTGTTGTAGAGGGTTACACCTTACCAGATGAACGCATAGAGGGGGTTATTGAGCGGCGGCTGATCCCCAATGGACTCTACCGTTGGACGCTGACGACAACCACAGAGACGGGCGAGATGTCCAGTGTTGAGGGTGACTTGACGATCAGCGGCGTCGATTCGCGCCTACCCGCTTTAACAACCTTTGAAGTGTCCCCCAAAGAATTCACCCCAAACCAAGATGGCTATGATGATCGGGTAAGTATCAATCTGACACTGGAAAAGCCAGCGACGCTCACTGTCTGGTTGGAAAACGATACGAATGGTCCGTATTACATCGCTGAGCGGGTGATTGCAGCAGCAACGGCGGACGGGGCGGGCGCACGGGAATTTGATTACGATGGCGGCGTTGATAACAACATGACCCCGCCCCCTGATGGCGAGTATCGCCTGATCGCCGTTGCCCAAGATGCCGAAGGGCAGCGCGTTCGTCGGGAGACGACGATTCAACTGCGGGATGGGGGCTTGCCCAATGCCGAGATTGTCGCCCAGAGCAGTGGGCGCACAGTGACATGGGCAGCCAGCACATGGGAAGATCGTTTTTTCCATGATCGCCAGACGCGGGGCGCTTTAGTTGAGCCGCCGCTCACGGTGCAATCCACCCAAGCACAGATTAGCCTTCCACAAGGAGACTTGCTGGTCTTTGCCATGACCGTTTCTAATTATGGCACGACGCCCATTCGCACCATTGGACCGTTCCCCGGCACAGCTTACAGCTATGATCAGACGGATGCGGCAATGACCGCCCCCGAAAGGCGAGAGGCGTTCAGCGGTGCGTGGCGGGTGGGTGTCCAGTGTGAACGCTCGGAATCATCTTACCCCTGGCGGTGGGCGTTAGGGTCGCCAGACGCCCTGACAACGGTTGAGCGTGATGGTGAAACGCTTTATTACCTTCTGCCAGGGCAAAAGGCGCTTGTTTGGGGTGCGGTGCGCATGACGCGCCTGATCCCCACCCGCAACCCCCAAAAATGTTTTGCCGCCCTGATTCATGAAGATGTGGCGATTCCACCCCGCCAGAACCGTATTGGCGAAATTGACGTGCGGCTAGAGTAAAGGCTTTGCGCATGGCAAAACAACCCGCCGCTCCCCCAACCAGGAAACCGACGCCGGTAGGGGCTTCTAAAGCGCCCCCCAAGAGCGGAACACCAAAAACACCACGCAAGCGGCGGAATGTCCCCCCGCCTGATTTGCTGATCCCCAAACGACAGCAAGGACACCCGCTAAAACTGGTTGCCCAGACGCACAAAGCCGGACAGCCCGATCCCTTCTTACGCCGCCTTGTGCGCACCCCACGCACCACCATACGGGAAATGATCCTGAATCGGGCGGCGTGGGTCGACGATCTGGCTGCCATTGGCTTGATTTTAGTTGGGACGGTCTCTGCCCTGGCGTTGATCAACTTGCAGCCAATTGAACGCTCCTCCCTGTCCGATTACTGGGGCGATTTTTTGAGTCAGTTGTTTGGGCGTTTTGGAGCAATTCTTTTTTCTGGTTTTCTTGTTGGTGGCGGCATCTTGATTGTCCTGCCCCGTTTGGGGATTGTTTTTGACCTGACATGGCGGCGCATCTTGGGGACAGAACTCGCCTTTGCTGGCTTGTTGGCGACGATTCACCTGCTTGCCCGCGATAACGAACCCCGCGCCCTTGCCCGCAGCGGGTTGGGCGGAGGGCATGTGGGGTGGGCGCTTGGTGAGATTGCCAACCGTTTTCTGGGATCGGCGTTGGCAACCTTCCTGTTTCTCGCCCTGACGATTCTCGGCATCAGCATGGTCATTGGGATTCGGCGGAAACACATCCGCAGCGGGGCAAAGCGCCTAAGTACGAGTTTAGAACGTGTTAGCATGGTTGCGCAGGCGGTTGCCAATGCGTCGCGTTCAAATTTGCCCCGTCCGCGCTTGCCCAGTGCAGTGGGGAACTTGAGAACACGCTTAAGCGACTTAAGGCGTCGTCCAGCGCAAGCCACACCCATGCCAACGATGACACCGCCTCCCTCTCCCCCTCCGCCATTGAAGCCTTCCATTACAAGTACAGATGAGGAAGGGTATCGCTCTCCCTACATACCAACCGGGACTCCCGCCGCCCCTGTCTATACGCCTCCACCCGAAGAACGGGCTGTGGAGCAAGATGGAACAATCGTCCCTCGTCCGGCTGCTATCGCGCCGACGTATGGGCGTTCCCCCGCCTCAAAGCCCGTTGCTGAACCGATAGCCGAACCCATGACGCCGCGCAAACTTTCGCCGCTGCCGACACCAAGCCTGATGCCAACGGCTGTTCCAACGGACGATGCGGACGATACGCTCATCCCGCCCTCACCTATCCCGCCAAAATCAACGCCGGTTGCCCCTGCTGCAATCAGCCGCGCCATAGGGAAAACCTCTCCGCGCCCCGAACCGCTGCCGCGTCGAATCCGGCATTTTACGGTGGAAGATTTTAAGGAAGTCAAATACCCCTACACACGTCCCGTTGGGCTGCCGCCCCTGACACTCCTCAATGATACAGAACTCTCGCCGCCAAGCGAGGAGGAGATCAACGGGAACGCCCGCATTATCGAGAACACCCTCCTTGATTTCGATCTGGATGTGGAAGTCGTTGACGCAAAAATCGGACCCACCGTCACCCAATATGCGGTGCAGCCCTTCCGAGAGGTGACAAACACGTCCGGGGAGGTCGTCACGCAGCGCGTTCGGGTCAACAAGATCGTCTCACTTGCCAGCGATTTGGGTTTGGCGTTGGCGGCAAAACGGCTGCGGATTCAACCTTACGTTCCCGGTTTCTCTTATATGGGTATTGAAGTTCCCAACCGCAGTCCCTCTATTGTGGCGCTCCGTCCTTTGATGGAGACGGAAGCCTTCGCCCGCGCCTACCTGAAACCCGATCCCGATGCACCGGGAGGCGTTCGCCAAGCGCCGTTGGTTGTCCCGCTAGGGCGAGATGTCTCTGGTGAGCCAGTGATCATGGATTTGGCGCTGATGCCCCATTTGCTCATTGCCGGAACGACAGGATCGGGAAAATCCGTCTGTATCACGGCGACGATTGCCGCATTGATCATGAACAACACGCCCGAACGCTTGAAACTCATCTTGCTTGATCCCAAGATGGTTGAACTGACCCGTTTCAATGGATTGCCCCACCTTTTGGGTCCCGTTGAGACGGATCATGAGCGGATTATTGGTGTTTTGCGTTGGGCAACACGAGAGATGGATCGGCGTTACAAACTCTTAGAAACAGAGGCGGCACGCAACATTGAAGCCTATAACCGAGCGTTGGGCGCGGCGCGGATAGAGGAACACCTTCCCTACATTGTGATCCTTGTGGATGAGATCGGTGATCTGATGCTCTCGCGCCCAGAGGAAATGGAACGGACGGTGACCCGCCTTGCGCAGATGGCACGCGCTGTTGGGATGCATCTGATGGTTGCCACCCAACGCCCTAGTGTGGACATTATCACGGGGTTGATCAAGGCAAATTTCCCAGCGCGAATTTCCTTCAGCGTTGTCTCAAATACCGATTCGCGGGTTATCTTGGATGCCCCCGGCGCGGAAACGCTCATCGGACGGGGCGACATGCTCTACCTTGCCCCCGATGCGGCGGTGGCGCGGCGCGTGCAAGGGGCGTTTCTCTCCGATGCGGAGATCGATGGCTTGGTTGCCTATTGGAAAGACTGGGCAGCGCAACAGCAAGCCGCTGGCGCACCGCCGCCCGAACAAGCCCCATGGGAACGGGGCATGACGCGGCGGGAAGCCCTCTCTGAAACGGAATCCATGTTGGAGGAAGCCATTTCGGTTGTCGTCCGCGTGGGGGAGGCGTCTACATCCTTGATCCAACGCCAACTGAACATCCCTTACGTTCGTGCGGCGCAGATTATGGATTTGCTCAACCAGTTGGGGATTTTGGGGGGAATTAAAGAGGATGGGCGAACGCGGGAAGTGACCCTGAAGCAAGGGACAGACCCTTACCGCAAGCTGATGGCGAAAGTGAAGAAAAACGAAGGCGCGGGCTAAAAGGGGCAACAAAGAAGGTTGCCCCGCCAAACCACTCACCCTCTTCCCTTGCGGGTGACCATGTACCAGAGCGCGTCGCGGCTGCGGAGCGCCGAATCACGCTGCCAGCGTAATACCTTGATCAGGTGATTATAGCTCTCCACCCCGCCGTTAAATGCCTTGATCTGTACCTCGGCTTGGGCAATCTTGACATCGGCACAGGCAAAGCCTCTTTGAATAGCCCTCAGATCGAACATGGTTGTCTCTAACTGCTGAATGGCTGCCGCCAGACTTTCCCGCGCCTCGTGGATTGCCTCTGCCAGTGTCTCGCGGCGGGTTGCTTCGGCAAGGTAATCCGTCACTGGATCAGCATCCTCGTCGTCGTAATCATGGTAATCATGGGGATCGGGGCGTGGGATTCTCATTGCCACCCCTCCGCCCGTATGGGGAACACTTTTTTCGTGATCGTCAGCGCCGCTCGAAGTTCGGTGTCCATCTCCTCCCGCGTGCGGAAGGGAATTCCGGTCAGCCGTTCCAGCGCGGCAAAACTGAACTGCCCTTCCCCAACCTGATCCCGACAAAGGTAAGGAAAATTATCCTCAACCTCAAACAACCCAAAATCAACAGCAATTTGGGGCGGGCAAACGACACATCTTGCTGGCAGAAGTCCGGCGATGCGCAGCGCAGGTAAACACAGTTGCCTTTCAAGCCCCAAAGGGGTGGTTATCCTCAGCCCGCTGCTTTACCGGCGGGCGATAGGGGCGTCCCTACGGGATGCGGGTCACCGTTGAGAGCGGGGCGGGGCGGGGCGTTCGGGTGGGGGTTTTTGTCGGCTGGCTTGGGTAAATCACACTCTCGTGCATGTACCCAACGCGGGGGATTGGCTCACCGGGATCAAGGTTGATCTCGTACCATTCCGGCGCTGTGAGAGAGCGCCCCCACACGCAGAATTTGGCGTATTGATAAGGACGTTCCAGCGTCTCACATTCCTCGCTAGGGCATTTGCGCACCCGCGCCCGAACCACTGTCACATAAAATTCCAGGCAAGCAGGCTGCGGGGTGGGGGTGGTGAAGATGTAATTCAAGGAGCGAAGGGTAGGCGCTTCTGTTAGGGTGATCGCTGGCAGTTCGGGGGTTAGGGTGGGGAAATCACCGCCCGTCTCGACAAAATCGACGACGCCGCGCAGCAAGAAGGCAAACCCTCCACCCAACAGCAGCAGAATCAGCACTCCCCACCAAAACGAATGTCCCTGTGTTTCCCGCATAGCATCCTACGCCACATGTCCGCACGTGCCGACACTTTATCACAGTTCGGGGTTGTTTCGAGCGTTTCTCAGCGAACCCTGAGCAAGCGGCGCATCACAAGACAAAATCCTGGCTGTCTGCATCAACGGCTAAAACCCCGCGCAGTTCGTCCACATCGGGATAGGTTTCGGCAATCTCATCAATGCCGCCTGCCTTCACCCCGCGCCCACACAGGGAACGGTATTGGCATAGACGGCACAAACGCTCATTTTCGGTCAGAGGAAACACCGTCACATCGAGGGTCAAAAGGCGTGTAATTACCGCGTCAAGATAGCGCCTGTCCTCGTCCATACGCTCTGCGTTGTAGGAGAAAGTTTCTGTTGCCCCACCATCTTCGGCAAACCAATAGACCAACTGCACCTGTTCAGGGGCAACGTGTCGTCCGATGAGTCCGGCTGACGCCTCAACGAAGAGAAGTGGGTAAAGAATCGTCTGTAGACGGCGATTCAACAGTTTGAGCGGTGTTCGCTTGGAGGTTTTCCAATCGAGGATCACCACTGTGCCATCGGCATCATAGGCAAGCAGATCGAAGGTTGCTGTGAAGCGCTGATCCCCCAAGCGGGCGGACAGTGTGATCTCTGGACGACGGTGAGTGCTTGGAATATTGGGGGGCGGGTTTGCCTCAAATGCCGCCCACCAACGCCCTAACGGAGATGCCCAATCAAGGGGCGGAAGGGGCGCTCCACGCCAATAGCGCTCCATTCGTAAATGAAAGCGCTTGCCCAATTCGGCGGCATCTTCTGTCGCCATGAGTGGTTCGGCAGCGGGGGCAGGATAATCCTGCTCCATGAGGTAGCGGAGTTGAAAACGACGGGCGCAATCCACAAAATCTTGAAGGCTTGATTGACTAAAGTGAAAAGCAGGTGGCAGTTGGCGTGTCATAAGGGTTATCGTGATCTGTCCGTTCAGTGTCTAGCGGTAAATTATAGGTAACGTTTAGGGCAAACCCTCACCCCCTAGCCCCCTCTCCCCTCATGGGCTGAGGAGGGATTATCTTGTGAGGGGGGCTGCCCCTCGCAAGCCCTTTCTTGATTAGGACTTACACAGTTGAACATGTTTACCCCGTATTCATCGAAAGAGGTAGATTAAGGGGGAAGCCCCCTCAAAACCTCTTTTCCCCCATCTCCCTGAGGGAGATGGGGGTAGGGGATGAGGGCAAGAGCGCAACCCCTATTGATGATATTTGGAGAAACATGCCATGCTTACTAACGGTATGTTTCTCAGCACTGCTCTGATTACAAGCCAAATCCGAAGTTGTCGATAGATTGTTAGGGCATATCCCTTGTTTTGAGGAAGGCTACCTCAAGAGCGCACCGATATTTCCCACAAACAAGACCAGCCCCAACCCTGTCACAAAGAGGGCAAAAAGGGCACGAAGGCGTTCGGGGTCGGTGTGTTGTCCTAGTTTTGCCCCAAACACCGCCCCCACAATTCCAGCGACGGCAAAAACCCCAACAATGTGCAGATCAATCGCCACATTGTTCAACTGCCCTAAAAATCCGGCAAGGCTGTTCATTGTAATGATCATCATCGATGTGCTAACGGCATAATTCATCGGTAGGTGAAGGATCATCACAAGGGTGGGAACGATCAGAAAGCCTCCCCCAACACCTAACAACCCTGTCAGCAAGCCAACACCCATCCCACTTCCAAGAACGACACGAACATCCAACGGGCTATCGGGGGGGGGCGGAGCGGATTTAAGCACTGCCCCGGTCAGGATGCCAACGCCCGGTTCAGGGTGAGCCATTGGACGGCGGCGCAACATCAACCCGCCGATGAGGATCATCAGCACCGCAAACATGACCATTCGCAGAGCAGGTGGGAGCGCTTTAGAAAAACTTGCCCCCCAATAGGCAGCAACCATCCCCGCCCCGCCAAACAAAATAGCGATGCGCCAATTGACCGTCCCTTGTGCGCGGTGGAGAAGCACCCCCGCTGCGCTGGTTGTCCCAACGATAATCAAGGATGTGGTTGTCGCTGCTTGAAGCGGCAGCCCAACAATATAGACAAGGGCGGGAACAGTGAGAATCGCGCCGCCCCCACCAAGAAAGCCTAAGATTGTGCCGATCACAACGCCCAAACTGCTATGCAGAACGAATGCAATTATGCCGGGCATACTGCCGTCCGAAAAGCGTGTTCCCAAACCCGTTTCCCCTCGCCAAGCGTGACAACATTCGTGAAACCCTTCGCCCGCAGCCAACTGGCGGCGATCTGCGAACGGTAGCCGCTGCTGCATTGGGCGACAATGAGGTGATCTTTGGGAAGGGCGTCTAGGCGAAGGGGGAGATCGCCAAGCGGGAGGTGCTGCGCTCCAGCGATATGCCCTTCGCAGAATTCACTTTGCCCACGCACATCAAGGATGGTGATTACTTCTGAGGGCAGGCGTGCGGCAAGCTCTGGGACAGTAATCGTTGGGAGTGTTTCACCCTCATCAAGAATTCTATCGGCAAGGGCGTACCCGCTCACCTGATCAACGCCGATTCCCCGCAAAGCGGTGAGCATGTCGGGAAGGACAGCACCCCGATCAAGAATCAGGTAGGTGGGGCGGGTGTAATCCACAAACCAACCGACATAGGTGGTGAAGTTGCGGCTGGCTGCCGGAATACTGATCGTCCCCGGTAGGTGGGCTTCGGCAAAATCATTCCGTGCGCGGAGGTCAATCACCAGATCGCCGTTCTGGATCGCCGCACGCAGGGCGGTTTTGTCCATTGGTGCGGGGTGAGGGAGCGTGCGCAGCAGGGCTGCCCCCGCTTTGTTCACGCTCTTCATTTGGGCAAAGTAGCGCGGGGCTTCTGGCTGCCCATCTAAAAGCCAGCGGACGAACGCATCCTCATCGGTGAATTGGAAGGCAGGGTTAAACAGCTTTTCGTAGCCAAGCGTTGTTGAGGGAATTGCGCCTAGCGCCTTGCCACAAGCGCTTCCCGCGCCGTGTCCGGGCAAAATTTGAAGGTAATCAGGGAGACTCTTAAACCGCTGGACAGTATGGAACTGCTGGCGTGCGCCGGGGTCTTTTGTTCCGCTGATGCCCGCTGCCACTTCGAGCAAATCGGGGCGACCCACATCACCCACAAAGAGAAAGTCGCCGGTGAAGATACCCATTGGCTTATCGGCGGCGGCGGTATCGGTGAACTGAAAACTGAGGTGCTCAGGGGTGTGTCCGGGAGTGTGCAGCACTTCGATGCGCACATTACCAACCATGAAGGTATCGCCATCATAGAGAAGCCGTACATTTGGGGCGTGGGCATCAGCATATTTCCAATCGGCGTCGCCCATATCGCTGAGGTAGAGCGTTGCTCCGGTGATAGCGGCAAGCTCACGCACGCCGCTGACGAAATCGGCGTGGATGTGCGTTTCGGTGACATGGGTGATCCGCAGCCCCTCTTGGTCGGCAAGGGCAAGGTAGGGCGTGATATCTCGTGCGGGGTCGATCACGAGTGCCTCGCCCGTCGCCGCACAGCCTACAAGGTAGGATGCTTGGGCGAGGCGATCATCATAAAAATAGGCTAAACGCATGGATGAGGGTCCTGTTGAGTCTTTATGGAGAGTCTAACACCAAAGAATCATTTTTTGTGCGCTAAAGGCTATAATGAACTCGATTCAAAGGCGAATTCAATCCAATCAAGGCAAAATCGGGATTATATGTTACGCAGTTACCCCCGCGCCTTTGAAGAACACAGGGAAATTATGCCGGCTGGGCTAGGTTGGTGCTTAACTCTGGTAGGCGATCTCGCCGTCTTTTATGACCGTGTGGGCTAAATTTCCACCAAAACGATACGCCAAAAAGCGGTAATCTTCGGCATCCCAAAGGACGAGATCGGCTTTCTTGCCAACCTCGATACTACCCACTTGATCACCGCGATCTACGGCAAAGGCGGCGTTGATTGTGGCAGCGGCAAGGGATTGTGCGGGCGTCATCCCCAAATTTCGTGCTGCCAACGCCAAGACAAACTGCATGTTCTCACACCAGGCGGTGCCGGGGTTGCAATCCGTTCCTAAGGCAACCACCGCCCCGGCTTCGATCAAAGCGCGGGCGGGGGCGGTGTTGGTGATTCCCAAGCCAAACGGCGTGGCGGGCAGCAAGGTAGCGATTGTCTCCGATGCCGCGAGTAAACGCACCTGATCCACTGGCGTTACCAAGAGATGATCCACACTCCGTGCGCCGGCTGCTACGGCGAGAGGAACACCGCCGAGAGCGGCAAACTCATCAGCGTGTAACCGGGGGGTCATCCCCGCCATTCGCGCCATCTCAAAAATACGTTCTGTTTGGGCAACGCTGAAAGCGCCTTGCTCGCAAAAAACATCGCAATAAAGAATGCCCGGATAGAGTTCTGCCTTCCAAACGGCTACCTTCGGGATCATCTCATTCACAATCAGATCGACATAGCCATCACTATCCTCGGCAAACTCTGGAGGAATATCGTGCGCCCCCATAAAGGTGGGGACAAGATCGATGCGCTGCTCCATATCTAGCAAAGCAATAGCGTTCAGTAGCGTGATCTCAGTCGCCGTGTTTAAGCCGTAACCGGTCTTACATTCAAGGGTGGTTGTCCCATGCTGAAGGGCGCGAAGAAGGCGCGGCGCGGTTTGGTTGATCAACGATTCTAAGGTGGCGGCGCGGGTTTCGCGGACAGTCCGGTTAATTCCCCCCCCTGCCGCATTAATTTCCATATAGGTTGCCCCGTTGATGCGCTGTTCCAGTTCGGCAGCGCGATCCCCTGCCCACACCATATGGGTGTGGGGATCGACCAACCCCGGTGTGACCAAGCGCCCTTCGGCATCGGTGATCGCGTTGGGGGAGTAGGCGGCAAGAACTGCCTCGCGTTCGCCAACGGCAACAATTCGCCCATGAAGCATGGCAACAGCGGCGTTTTGAATCAACCCTAAATCGCCCAAATATTCCCCACGCTGGGGTTTCCCCTCATGAGCAGGCATGACACACAACTGCCCAATCCGATCCACAATTCGATCAACAATCATTGGCATATTGACTCTCTCCTAGAAAAAATCTATTGGGGCAGATCATACTGACTGCCAACAGATGGTTCTTCCTCATCAACATAGGGAAGGGGTGCTGTTCGGCGGACGTTTACCCGCGTCAAAATGGGAATATCATCTTCTTGGAGCGGGACGCCGAATTCCTCCGCATGGGGGTGATCATGATCATCACTTAGGGGGGGAAGGGCATCATCTGTCCGGCGGTGGATAAAGGCGCCAAAGATGACCATCCCTATTCCCCCGACAATGACTATCGCCAGCAACGCCCCTAACGCCGCTACCCCCAGACGGACAGGGAGCGTGAGCGGAATATAAAGAATAGATTCCTGTACTGCTGGCGCGGCTAGACGTACTGCACCAAGTTCCCGCGTCAGTCGTTCCGCCGCCCCAAGCTGCAAGACAACCGCCTCTGACGCGCTATACTCTGGGTGACTCACATGCAAGGTGTATTGAGCGGGAGGAACGCCCTCAAAACAAAATGGAGCGGGAGCAATGGTCACATGGTTTGCTACGACCACGTTGGCGATGTTTCGCAAGGTGACATTCATCGCCATGAGCGCTTCTTCGCCCGCATCCCGAACGCCGTTCTCGTTCGTATCACCGTAAGCAACGACGCAGATTGTCCCCATTTCCCCGCCTTGTGCGGCGATGGGGCGCGGCAGCAGCAATCCAACGGCAAGGAACAGCCCCAAACAAACACATGCACGCTTCATCATCACATCCACACCCTCAAACTTGGCAAGGGATTATAGCACGGGCGGGCTTTCCCTTCCCCACGTCCACCCTACGAGAGGACTACCCATGCGCGTTCTGATGATTTCCAAAGCCTGTGTGGTGGGTATTTACCAACGAAAATTGGAGCAGATCGCCGCACTTGGCGTTGACCTGATGCTTGTTGTGCCACCCGTTTGGGCGGATAAAAGTGGGGCGATTCCGCTTGAACGCGCTCATATGAAGGGGTATCAGGTGGCGGTGATTCCTCCGCGTTTCAATGGAAACTACCATCTTCATGTCTACCCTGGGTTGGGTCGCCTGATCCAAGAGTGGCAACCAGACATCGTTCATAGTGATGAAGAACCTTACAATCTCGCCACATGGCAAGCGCTCTGGCACGCCCGACGAATCGGGGCAAAAACGCTTTATTTTAGTTGGCAGAACATCTGCCGCCGTTACCCGCCGCCTTTTTCGTGGGGGGAGCGATGGGTCTTGTATCGTGCTGATCAGGGCATTATGGGAACAGAAAGTGCCGCAGAGGTCTTTCGAGCAAAAGGGCATCGCGGCGGGTTGACGGTGATCCCGCAGTTTGGCGTTGATTTGGCAGATTTTCCTTTCCGTCCGCACACCATTGACCCACAGGGGGAAAGGGACGGCGCGGAACGAGTCGTCGGCTTTATTGGAAGGCTTGTTCCCGAAAAGGGCGTTGATCTCTTGCTGCGGGCGGCGCAGGAGGTGATCGCGGGAGGGCAAGCAATTCGTCTTATGATCGTTGGGCAAGGGAGCGAACGGGAAGCCCTAGAACGCTTGGCGGCGACACTTGGCATTGCTGAACAAGTGACCTTTTTCGGGCATGTGCCGTCGCTGCAAATGCCCACCCTTTACCCCCAATTGGATGTCCTCTGTTTGCCCTCACGGACGCTGCCAACATGGAAAGAGCAGTTCGGGCGGGTGATCCTAGAGGCAATGGCATCGGGTGTCCCGGTCATTGGCTCAGACAGTGGGGCAATTCCCGATGTGATTGGGGATGCAGGCGTTATTGTCCCAGAGGAAAACCCGCACGCCCTAGCTGAAGCGCTGCGGGGGCTACTCTCCGATCCAGCGCGACACGCTGATCTTGCCCAGAAGGGGCGGGCGCGGGTAGAGGCGTACTTCACCCATCAACGCATTGCCGAGGCGACAGTGCGCGTTTACGAACGCCTTTGGCGGAAGCCTTTATGAGGGCAACTGCGTAACGCCCAGCCTTCATTTTACTCAGCCGCTGGTTAGGTAATGCGATTAATCAGGATTTCAAAAATGCTGCCTTTCACTCTATGTGGAATCAGTCCGGGATTATCCTTGCTTATTTCTTCAAGCACTTTTTGAAGTTTCGATGACCCTTTATAGCGAATAGGGGTAACTGGAAACAAATCCTTCAATGCCTGACCGATAGACGTTGGTTTTACCCACCCCCCTGTGCTTTCTACGTTCGGGTTTTTAACGACACTGACATATGCCGCCAAAACCATGTAAAGCCCAATCTCTTGAGGCAATCGCAGGCGATGAGACACTGGCTTTGTATCCGATTGCTCCTCAATTTCAAACCATTTGGGGAACACAGTGGCGAAAGATGTCACCATCATTGCCACTTCTTTTGAACTCAATTGAGCGTTCGTAGGTTGTTTTTTGACCTCAGCCATCAAGGCGGGCAGTTGAATCCATCCATCATTTGTTTGTGAAGACGCGGGAATGCTTTGATGTGCGTTAATCAACGCTCTCAGAAACAGAGAATCAAAAGGGCTTTTGGGAGGCGGTTCGGTGTTTGGCTGCGTATTTACGGCTGGCGAGGGTGCTAGTTTTTTTTCGTTCCCACTAGGTGTGGGCTTAGTCTGTACCGAAGGCGAGGCGGCGGTTGGCTTCTTATTGTCGCCATTGGCTGTGGACGGTGCGGGCTTGGTCTGTACCGAAGGTATTGTTTCTACCGGTTTGTTTTGGGTAACATCTGGGTCCGGCGGCACTATCTCATCGAACTCGAGAAAGCGTGAACAAGCGCTGCGAAGGGTTGGCGGTGTATTCTTTTCGCCAATCCCTAACACATACTTGCCCTCATTTTTGAGTCGCGTTGCCAATGCCGTATAATCGGAGTCACTAGCGATGATGCAAAAGTGTGTAATATCTTTTTGGGTGTAGTGCATCTCCATGACATCAATCACAAGGGAGATATCAACACTATTTTTACCTGATCCGGTATTGCTTGGCACCCAAACGGGATGTATTCCGTGCTGTCCAGCAGTTTTCTCCCACTGATCCAGTGAGTTTTTACCAAAAAAGACCTTCGCCATACGAGGGTTTAGATTCTTTTTTAGCTTTTTCCATACCTCTATAAATCGTGTCGTGGATATGTTGTCCCCATCAATGAAAACGGCAAAGACAGGATTGGGTGAAGACATAGGGCGGCGCACAGCTTTCACTGATACAGAGAAACTGCCTATAATATTACCCCCCCCAATACAAAAATCAAGATGGGAAATCATACAGGGTTGTCCTTACCCCTTCTCCTATTAGCGCTGCGCAGCAGGGAGAGGGGGCAAGGGGTGAAAGCTGTGAAGGATTTTCCTAGTACAACCACAATGAACAGGCAGCATAATAGCACATGATCCCGCCGCTAAAGAGCAGCGGGCTGAAAGCAGCCACCCCTTCGGGGCTTGGAATGCGTCCCATCCCCCACTATCCGCCAAGCCTGAATCTCATGGTTGTTTCTCCGCGATGCTTTCCTCCAAAGGCGTCACGATGCGGAAGCCAATATGGTGATCTTGATAGTTGGGCGGGTCTTCAAAGTGTTTGTACGCGGAACGGGCAACAAAGCCATTGCTCCCCCACCAGCCACCTTTTTCCATCTTCCTCAGTCCGCTTTCGGGGCCTGTTGGATCCTCTTTGATCTTCAACCGAGGGTAATCCGCGCTTAGCCAGTCTGCCACCCATTCCATCGCATTGCCCGCCATATCATGAGCGCCAACCCAACTAATACCCTCTGGATAGCTCCCTACCGGCATTGGCGCTTTTGTCCCCACCACATTCGCTTTTAGAGGGTCAAACTCGTTCCCCCAGGGGTACATCAGGGATTCCGTCCCCCGTGCAGCAAATTCCCATTCCGCCTCTGTAGGCAATCGTCCACCCCGCCAATGAGCATAGGCTTCCGCCTCGTACCATGTAACGCACAGACGGGGGAAATCATCCTCGCTAAATTCACAGGGGAGGGGGAGTTTCGAGACGTTCTGTCGCTTTAGCCACTTCAATCCGTCTGGTGACCAGTGAGCCTCTGTTGTGTACCCGCCATCCTCCACAAATGCCCCATATGCCTTGTTCGTCACTTCATACGTATCGATCCAATAGCCCTTCGTCAAGCATGTTTCACGGGCGGGGGATTCATATTGGAGCGCACTTGCCACCCATGACGGCGCATTCAGTGTTTTGATCAACGCCTGTGCCTCTTTGTAATCTGTCCCCATGATAAAACAGCCCGGCGGAACAAAGACTTGGGCAATGCCTTTATCATCGGTGCGGCTGTCTCCCGCGCTTGGTGTATCCCCCATTACTCGCCGGCCTCCTGTGATCACGATAATGCTCATTATCGTCACTAATATTCCCAAACTGACCTGTCGGCGGTTCATATTCTCTCCTTGCTTGTCCGTACCGTTCAGGAAATACTATCCTGACCGGTAATTCTGATCGCCATCCGGCAAGAAAGTGGCACAGAGTGGCACACCGAGGTGATACGATTGCGAGCGCCTTTGCCTCCCAATTAAAGGCATATATAGCCAACGCCGGGGTAAACGCCAGTGAGCTTGCCCGCCAAGCCGGGCTGCCCCGCCGCACCGTAGCAAACTGGCTCAACGGCGAAGCCCGCCGCCCCCGCTATTGGGAAGATGTTCTCAAGATTGCACGCAGCCTTGCCCTAACCACAGCCCAAACAGATGATCTGCTCCATTGTGCCGGCTTTCCCTCCCTAGTCCATTTGCGCCGTCATTCCCCTCACCACCCCCTTCTAAAAGAGCGCACAGTGCAGGCGTTGGAGGGTGAATTAGGTGGATGGGTGATCGCCATCTTAGGTGAGAGCGAAGGGCGTTTGTTGGGAGACCTTCCCCCCACCAAAGCAGTTTATATCTTAGAACATACCCTTTACCTTGCCGAAGTTCTGGGACGGACTGAGTTCAATACGCGCTTGCGACTGGAATTAGGGATGTGCCTGTATGCTTTAGGACGCTACAGGGATGCCTATCAAGCATTTGCCGCTACCCTACACTGTGCATCCGGCTATCCACTGGGCGAAATCGTTGCTCAGGCACTCCCCATGATATTATGGACGTTAGCTCAGAGCGATTTTGCGGCAGCCGAAGGGGATTCCTACGCGGGCATGTTAGAGAGACTCTACCCTGATCTGGAAGATGAACCGGTACGCCTACGCGGGCTGAACGCGCTTGGCATGTGGGCAGCCTACCGCAGGCACTATGGGGATGCAGAACAGTATTATACGGCATTACAGGTGTTGGCAGAGGGGGTGGCAAGCCCCGAAGGTGAACGCTATGGACTGATCGCCTTGAATAACCTGGGTGATCTTTTTGCCCGTTGTCATGATCTTGCCCGTGCTGAAAACTATTTCGAGCAAGCCAGTGCCTATGTTGAGCGTTATCCGGCATTGCTCCCCGCCGCCGTGCCTCTCTGGGTGAATCGCGGTATAGCCCAAAGCAGCCAAGGGCATTATGCAGCGGCTCTTATTTATTTTGACCGTGCGGCATCCTACTGTGTGATGGAGAAAACCCCCTCTCTCGCCTTCGTGATCACCGTCAATCGCGGTGATGCGCTCCTTCATCAGAGGGATATGCGTGGCGCTGCGGCAGCCTTTGAGCAAGCACAAGACTTTAGTGAGGCAGGCGCAAGTCCTGAGATAGATGTATTGGTCACAGGGGTGATCACCGCATTCAAAAACGGCGAAGGCGATCACCTGCTGATTGATCAAGGTTACAACAAGGTGATCGCTTACACCCGCCGTTAGTAGGTAACCATGATTCTTAGAGCCTATTTCGGAGTTGGTGTGTGAGTGCTGTTATCACCACAGGGGTGGTGAGGGGCAGCGCCCCTCAGAGGAATAATCCCCCCTCGCCTCCTGTGTGGGCGAGGGGGTGTGCCTACCGTTCACATGGTTCAGACGGATAGATACTTAGGATGTGTTGCTGAAACATGGTATACTTTCTAGAACGAATTTTCTATTGGCGAGAGCGAATCGATGCCTACCTTAGCACACAATGGCGGAGAGATTTATTATGAGGTTGCCGGTGAAGGGTCGCCGCTTGTTCTCATTCATGCTGGCGTTGCCGATCAGACGATGTGGGATTACCAGTGGACAGCGTTCACAGCGCGTCACAGAACGATTCGCTATGACACACGGGGATGGGGAAAAACGACCAGCACGGATGTTACCTTCTCCAATCGGGATGATTTGCGGGCGCTGCTCGATCATCTAGGGGTAGCGAAGGCAGCCGTGATGGGCGTCTCTCGTGGGGGGCAAATTGCCACCGATTTCACCCTTGAATTCCCCGAACGGGTTTCAGCGCTCATCCCTGTGGCGGCAGGTTTAGGCGGATTTGAAGCCCCCGTAACGCCTGCCGAAGAAGCTCTTTTTGCCGCCGCTGAAGCTGCTGGAGAAAGAAAGGCATGGGACGAACTGACCGATCTGGAAGTCCAAATTTGGGTGCAAGGACCTTACCGCCGCCCAAATGAGGTCGATTCGGCTGTATTAGACCATGCCCGACGGATGATTCGAGGGAGTTACGCCCTTCACGAGAGTGAGACGCTCACGCCAATCACCCTAACTCCTCCGGCTGTTGGGCGGCTTGCGGAGATTGCTTGCCCAACCCTTGTCATTTGGGGCGATAAAGATGTCAGCGAGGTCGCAGCAAACTGTGAAGCACTCGTGGCGGGGATCGCCGGAGCGCGGAAGGTGATACTCCCCAATGCAGCGCACTTGCCGAATATGGAATACCCGGAGAAATTTGCTGAAATGGTGCTGAGTTTCTTGGGGAGTATTTAAGCGGTAATTGGGGAAGGGCGCGTAGGTCGATAGACGTATGCGTCCTTGATGTCACTATGCAGCAGGCGATCCAGTTGGATCGCCCGTTCTGATTGTCCCTAAGCGCAGGTTAGGGGATAACGCTCGCCAACTTTGCGCAGGCGGGGCAAGACCGATCCCGACGGATGATCGCGTAGCCCGCCATGGGGTCGCCACCATCGAAGACGGGGAAGTCCACGTTCCAGACGATCATCAAGCGGACGCGGTTTGCCGCAGACAGCACGGCTGCCTCAGCTAACCAATCGCGCTGGTTAGCAATCGTCACGTTTTGCGCCCAAGCAAAACCACCGGGCAGCGCCCCGTAGCCTTCCGGCGTCAGGTAGCCAAGCTCCGTAAAGCAGGCACGTTCGCCCGGGAAGGACGCCAAGCCACGCGCCAACATCGTCCCGAAGTAACGGGTTGGGTAGTTATCACGGGGGTCGCCGCTGGATTGACCAGGGCTGACGATGCCTTCGTTATAGTGCAAGCCGATGCAATCCGCATACTGACCAGCACCCGCCGCCGCCATTTCCGCCATGTACACATCGTCGTTCCAGAAGGCAGCAGATTTGCCACCCGCCGCGCCGCCGGTGGGGGCGGGCGCACCGCTGATCACGATGGTATTCGGGTTAGCGGCTTTGATGGCGGCATATGCCTTCGCCAAAAGTTGCGTGTAGACTTGCGGGCTAATCTGCCCATTGGGCCACTCGCGGTCAAGGTTCTGCTCGTTCCACACCTCAATCGCATCAGCGCCGGCTGCGGCAAGGCTGCCCACCCACGCGGCATATTCCGTGTGGTAGTTCGGGTCCATAGCGCGACTCTTATCGCCTACCACGCCAAGCATAATCTTGAACCCATTCGCCTTGGCTTGGCTGATGTAGGACGGACCCTCACCGCCGCGAACCTGCTTCTTCACCCAACGCATCTTGGCTTCCTTCATGCGTTGGACGGTGTTCGCGTTCAATTCCTGAGCGTGACCGCCCAATTCAAAATCGCCAGAGACAACCGACCCCGTGCCACCCGAAATCGGGCTGCCCGATGCGCCAGTTCCGGCGATGCCGCAATCGTAGACCTTCGAGAGGTCAATCTTCACGCGGATGTCGTAGATATTGCTATCACCGAGGGGCTGAATGGTGATTTTATAGCCCGGCGTATCCCCCTTGATGGAGGTTTCGCCGGAAACCTGACAGCCCAACGTCGTGTCGGGGAACATGAGCAAGTCCCATGTCCAGTTGGTGACATACTTCAGGTTTTTGTTGATCTTCTTTGTCAGGTAGGCGCGGGCGGCATTAAATGCCTGCCACTCTGGAGGGGCTGCCGTTGCCCCAGCGGGCGGCGCGGCGACGGGCGGCTCAACGGGTTGAGCGCCACCCCCTACCGGGGTTGCCGTGATGATAACAATAGCAGGGGTCGAATTTCCCTGTGCGCCAACATGCCCTACCGACGGCGCGATCATGAGCATGACCACCGCGCAGAACATTCCAACAACTGCGAAAATACGTGCCAGTTTCAACGTTTCCTCCAATACAACCTACACTTCAAGAGCAAAGTGGAGGGGTTTTCGGCGGTAAAGGATACCCTAGAAACGCCTCCTGTGTCGAGTGTGAATTCATCAGATGCTCACACGGTGGGCAAACGTCAGGATTGCGTAGGTTACGGCGTTAGGCGGTTAATGTCACGCGGGAACAGCACCGCGCTGCGGACATTTTCCAAGCCCAAAAGCTGTGTTACAAAGCGCTCTGAGCCAATGGCAAAGCCGCCATGTGGGGGCATTCCAAATTTGAACGCCTCAAAGTAATGCTGAAAAGCGTCCAGCGCATATTTGAAGCGCCCCGCCGCCTCAAGATAATCCTCATGCTTATGGAGGCGCTGCCCACCCGTGACCAGTTCCACCCCTCGAAAAAGGAGGTCAAAGCTGTTTGAGTAACGCGGATCGGCGGGGTTGGGGTGTGTATAGAAAGGGCGTTTCACCATCGGGTAACCGGTGACGAAAAGAAAATCGCTGCCATAGGTTTCCTTTGCCCATTTGCCTAAGATGCGCTCATGTTCGGGAGCAAGGTCAGGCTCACCGAGGGCATCTTTCACCCCAAATTGATCATGAAGCATCTGCTGTGCGTCGGGAAAGTAAATATGCGGGACGTTTTCAGGCAGCATTGGCATGTCCACCTCAAGGAGGGAGAGTTCCGCCGCGCAATGGGTTTGGAGGTAGATCAGAATCCCCCGCACTGTTTCAGCAAGCATTGCCATCACATCAAAATGATCGCGGATGAATCCGAACTCCACATCGAGGCTGACATACTCGTTCAGGTGGCGGCTGGTGGCGTGCGGTTCGGCGCGGAACACCGGTCCAACCTCATAAACGCGCTCAAAAACACCGACCATAATTTGCTTATAGAACTGCGGGCTTTGGGCAAGGTATGCCGTCCGTCCGAAATACTCCACCGGAAACACGTTTGCCCCGCTCTCTGTTGCCGAGGCAACGAGTTTCGGGGTTTGAATCTCCGTAAAGCCTTTCCCTTGCAGAGTCTCGCGGAACCCGCGCATAACACCCGCAAGCAGGCGTACCACCGCCCGCCGCTCCAATGCCCGGTGTCCAAACACAGCATGATCAAGGAAAACAGGTAGCGATGCCCGGACACGATCTTTGTACAAGGCAAAGGGGGCAGCCTCCCGCACCGGAGTGATCACCTCTAAGACGGGATCAAAGAGTTCATAGCCGCCCGGCGCTTGCGCATTCTCTACCACACGTCCCGTCACAGCAAGGATCGTCTCCACATGAAGACCATCTAAGGGAGTGAGCGCCTCTGCCGAGGCGACGGCTTGGGCAACGCCCGTCCGGTCTCGGATGATCACGAAATTGACGCCACCCAACGCCCGCAGCCGGTGCAGCCAGCCGACGATGCGCACGGTTTCCCCAACGTGCTGCCCAATTTCCGCTGTATAGGTTCGTTCCAACGTCATGCGCGACAAGCCCCCATATATCTGTTTTGTCAGCCATATTTGTGAATGAAAGCGCAATGTAGCACACACAGAAGGGCGGCGTCAATTGGCAATGAGGGGATCGGAAGGGATCGCCACGCCAGTAGCCCACCGACGATCTTCTCAGCGCCATGTAACACGTTCAACGGGGTAAGTCGTAGTACGAATAGCCGTTCATCGATTGCCATGGGGATAGGCTGCCAACGGCACCGTAACCTTCGTTAATCTTTCAACCCGATCACCTTGATCTCATCGCTTGAACCGGGAGGATTATAACGTCCGATGAGCGCCCAAAAGATAAAATTCAAGACCAACGCCCAGACCACTGCCGTATTCACCGTCGCATAGGCGATCATCTCCTGCCGCGCCCGAAAATTGAGTCCCAAACACATGATCGGAAAGGGGAGCGTACATTCGTTTGTGATGCGGTAGATGCCATAGCCAGAGACAATCGGCGCGGCGAACAGAATCAGGATGATGAACGTGGCAAACCGGCGGTTTTTCTCCGCCCGTTGGATGAGAAAGACCAACAAGGTAAACAAGGCGGTCAGCAGCAGCACACCGCTGGAATGAATCACGCTTAGTACGCTCCATCTGTGCAAACAATCACAAAGATACTGTAGATTATAATGCGAGACGCCCGCACTTGCTCTGAAATCGTGTACAATGAAAGCGCCACAGAGAAACACGCCACAAAGAAACAAGGGAGCAGCACCGTCCATGCCTGAAGGTCTCGCTAAAATTTCATGGGACGACCCGCAGACCCAAGAGAAGCGTGAATTCGTCCTCGTTGAGGGCGCCACCGCCAGCATCGGACGCGCCCCAGAAAATGACATCAGTATTCCCGAACGGCATGTCAGCCGCCAACACGCTGTTGTCGCCTTTCGGGATGGCGTGTTCACCATCACCGATTTAGGCAGCGCCAACGGGACATTTGTCAACGACCAACGCCTTAGTGCGCCATTCCCCCTTGCGCATGGCGACCAAATTCGGCTCTACGTCCCCCAAATGTCATTTAGCGCGATTGTCACTGAGGAGGAGCAAGAATTCGCCCGCAAGACGGGGACGATCATTGTTCCGGCTATCGGCACAGGGCGACCCAAACTGATCGCCACGAATGGTCCCCACGAAGGCTCAGAGTTCACGCTTGCCGAAGACATTATCACCATTGGGCGCTCAACAGTGGACGCAGCATGGGATATTTCGCTCTCAGACCGTGCCGTGAGCCGCCCGCACTGCCGCCTGACGAAAAAAGGGGAGATGTGGGTTCTGATGGATTTGGGAAGCGCCAACGGGACGGTGCTGAACGGGAATACTGTTGGGGCGCAGCCCATCCCCCTGAAGGATGGCGATGTGGTGAAGGTGGGGGAATCGACATTGATGTTCCGCTTGGCAAAATAACAAAGAGCATCCCCTTTCTAAAAACCCTCAACGCTTTTAGGTTGAGGGTTATCTCATGCTTGGTTAAGCTGCCATCATTCCGCTCTCATGCCCACTTGGACAACATAACTCAACCCCAACAACGCCACCTCTGGCGAAAATTTAGCCCGATCAGCCAAGTTCATCGTCAGCAAAGGGCAGCACAGCAGAGCGGCGCTCAGCAGGTCGTCATAGTAGGCGCGGGGCGTCTTGTCAATCTGGGTGAGATGGTCAACCAGCGGGAGGTAGACTCGCTCGATCTTGCTTTGCTTGAACATCCCCCGAATCAACGAGGGGCGGTAGTCATGTTCGATGGTGAGCGTCTGCCCATCGTCGTGGAGGGTTATCGTGAGGGCTGCCCCCACCTCTGCCGGATGGTACATCCAGGTTGCCGCCGTGTTGTGAAAAAGCGGCTTTGCTAAATCCAACAGGGGCGAATGGCGTCCGCCAAAGGCTGGATCGAAGTAGAGCAGCCCCTCAGCGGTGAAAAACACATTTCCATTGTGGGCATCGCCATGTCCCACCACCGACCAGCCATGCTTGGCGGGAGTTAGCAGGCGTCGGGCGTCGCCCAGCGCCTCGCCAAGTGTCCTCTCAAATGCCGTCCCGTTGATCACCCACCGCCGCTCTAGAATGTCCTCCCATAGAAGGGTTTCCCCGTTGGGAAGGGTGAAGGGTTTCCCCGCGTAAAATTCCTGATAACGGCTTCCGGCAAGGCGGTGATGGAACAACTGATGAATGGGCGCGTTTGCCGCGTCGCTATCAACCTGCCATTGGAGCGTGTTCAGGTAAATCTGAAGAAGGGTATCATCGGCGGCGTGCTGCGCGGCGGCAAGGGCGTGCAGATCGTCCCGCTCACCGCGCTCCAAAGCACGTGCTACATCAAAGACAGAGGGCGACTCGATCACGTCGTAGATCAGAACTTGCCGTCCATAGTCGGTGGAGGCACGGATCGGTTTGAGGATGGGATAACCCGCCTCGGCAAGCAGATCGCTGTTGTAATATTCGCTGACGACGCTCCCTGGCTCCACATGGGATTTGAAGAACAGCCGCCGCCCATCGCTGAGCGTCAGAAAGCCATTGAAGGAATTCAGCGAGACGGCAAGCGGGCGTAGCTCCACGTGAAACGCCATGAGATCGGGAAAGGTCTCCCGCACAAAGGCGAGCAGAAGCGCCTCGGCAGCGGGTTTATCGGTGAATTGGAGCGCTTGTATCTGGCGAAGGCGCGAATCGGACATGAGTACCTGTGCTGAACGTTTAAGTATCGGTGGCGCATAATCGTTGTAACAGAGATTGTAGCCTATCGCTCTCCCCCCACCCAAACGGGTAGGGTGTCCCTCTGCGAACGGGGGATACCTACCACCCGCCGCTTAGCGTATCCTTTGCCTAATGTACAAACGAAACAAGGGATACCCCCCATGTCTGATATGGTGAAATCACTCTCTGATGCCCTCGCCGCCAGCGTTGCCACCACCGGGCAAAGCATCCTTCGTATGGAAACCCGCCGCCGGATGCCTGCTACGGGCGTCGCCTACCGCGCCGATGGCGTGATCGTGACCTCTAACCACGTCGTAGACCGCGACGATAACCTTCGTGTTGGCTTGCCCAATGGCGATACCGTTGAAGCGAAGCTCATCGGGCGTGACCCCTCTACTGACCTCGCCCTGCTGAAAGTGGAGGGCGTGACGCTCACCCCACCGGCATGGGCAGATGTCAAGGACATTAAAGTAGGACACCTCGTCCTTGCCCTCGGACGCCCCGGACGGGAAGTAACGGCAACACTGGGCGTCGTCAGCGCCTTTGAATCCGCAGAGAAGATGCGCATCGGGGCGCAGTTGGATTACTACCTGCAAACGGATGTGACCATGTATCCGGGCTTTTCCGGCGGGGCGCTGCTCAGCGCCAGCGGACATGTCTACGGGATCAACACCTCCGCCCTTATGGATGGCGTGAGTCTGACGATCACGACGGCGACCATCGTCCGCGTTGCCGAACACCTTCTAAAGCACGGCAAGATGAGTCGCGGCTTCCTCGGTGTGGGGACACAACCCGTCAAGCTCCCCGCGCTGGTGGCAGAGGCGCTCAAGCAAGAGACGGGCTTGATGGTGATGACCGTCGAGAGCGACAGTCCCGCTGAAAAGGGCGGCTTGTTCCTCGGTGATACGCTCGTCTCGCTGGAAGGAAAGGCGCTCCACACCCCGGAAACGCTGCGGGGGATGCTCAGCAGCGAGATGGTCGGGCGGGCAATAACGCTCCGCGTCTTGCGCGGTGGGCAGCTTCAGGATGTCAGTGTGACGATTGGAGAGCGCAAATAATGGATGGTTTTGAGATTGGGCGGGCGCTCAACGAGAGCCTCGCCGCCATTTCGGGAGCAGCCCGCCGCAGCTTGGTGCAGATCAGCAGCGGGCAGGGAATGCGTCAGGGGGCGGGGGCGGGGATGATCTGGCACAAAGATGGGGTGATCGTCACCAATGCCCACGTCGTTGGGCGCGGGAATGTGCAAGTGACCCTTCCCGATGGGGAAACCGTCAGCGCTCGGCTGATCGCCGCTGACCCAGAGCGCGATCTTGCCGCCTTGCACATTGATGCCCACGATCTGGCGACAGCCCGTGCCGCCACCGCGCCTGCCCTGCCCGGACAATGGGTGACGGCAGTGGGACACCCCTGGGGGGTGTTGGGCGCGTCTACCAGCGGGATTGTGATCGGCACGGGGCGCGAATTCCCCGACATGATGCCGATGGCGAAGGATTGGGTGATCGCCAGTTTGCGGATGCGCCCGGGTCATTCGGGCGGGGCGCTTGTCGATGCCGAAGGGCATGTCGTGGGGATCAATACCATGATCACCGGACCGACCATCGGCTTGGCAATTCCGGTCAGCGCTGTGCAGACCTTCCTTGATCAGGTGATTGGCGGGATCGCCCTGCCACCCCACACTGAGGCGGATGGTGATCTGAACGTAGACGAGCAATTTTTGGACATTCTCTAACGTCCACTCACGCACCGATCCGCAGCCCTCAGGGGTGAGGGTTGGTGCGTCTCCCCTTTCAAGACGCAATCCGGTGCTATAATCCCCTCTCGGTCAGACCTTCCGACGGGATGGGGCATGGACGACGAACACGACGAACAGGCGCTCATTGCAGCGGCGCGGCGGGGGACGGTGGAGGCATTCAACGCCTTGATCGAACGCCATCAGCGCCGCGCCTATAATCTTGCCTATCGTCTGATTGGTGATCCCGACGCGGCAGCGGATGCCACCCAAGAGGCGGTCATTGCCGCCTATAACAATTTAGGCAGTTATCGGGGCGGTAGTTTTCGCGGCTGGCTGATGCGCATTGTGACGAATACCAGCTATGATGAACTCCGCCGCCGCAAGCGCCGTCCTACCCTTTCCACCGACCAAATTGACCCCGACGACCCCGAACGGGCATCGGACATCACCTTCCTTGCCGACCCTGACGATGAACCCGAGGAAGTAGCGCTCCGCCACGCTTTAAACGATGTGATTCAAGCCTGTTTGGATGGGCTTAGTGTGGAGTTTCGCATGGTTGCCGTTCTTGCTGATGTGCAAGGCTATGATTACAGCGAGATTGCCGCGATTGTGAACACCTCACTAGGGACGGTCAAATCGCGCCTGAGCCGCGCCCGTGAACGTCTGCGGACGTGTCTGCAAGGGGCGGGGGAACTTTTGCCCGCCCGCTTTCGTCTACGGGATCAGAACACAACGGACTAACCCAAAATCAGGGTAAACCACGAACACCATGACGACCCCGCCCACCCGATCCCCTTTTGAGCCGCAGCCGCCCGCTGATGAGGAACTCATCTCGGCATACCTTGACGACGCCTTGCGGACGGCGGATCGGGCTGCCTTTGAACAGCGCCTTGCAGCCGAGGCAAACTTACGGGCGCTCTATGATGCCTACCACGAGACTCGGGCGATTTTGCGGGCTGCCCCAGAGGTGGCACTCCCGCGTTCGTTCCTTCTGAATCCGGCAGAGTTTCGCCGTGTCACGCCATGGTGGGCGCGGTATGAGGCGCTCCGCTTGATGAGTACAGTAGGGGCGGCAGCAGCCGTCCTGTTGATCACCGTTGGGGTCTTGCTCTCTGGAACGCCTTCCGCGCCGTCTCCCATGCCTTCCTCGGCGGGCGTGGCACTTCTGGCTACGGAAACCCCTCTAGAAACGGTGACCACCACAAGGGCAGAAAGCGTAGAAACGGCAGAAGGCGTTGGGGAAATGCTTCTTGAAAGCACAGCAGCCACCCCCGCCGGAAATATCGTCGGAATTCCCCCTTCGATGCCTACGGTGCTGCCCTCAATGCCCCCCCTAGCCACCATGCCCCCCTTCCCTAGCCCTACAGGGCAATCGAATGTGGGGCGTTCCGGTATTTTCGATGGTACGGCGTCACCCTTTCCTCTGCCAACGACAACGATGCTTCTCAAGGCAAGCGAGGAAAGCCTGCCGCCCGCTCCGGGTTATTCCGCCACAACTATGGGCTATGCCTATCCCACCGAGACATACGAGGGAATAGACTTTTCCTTTAAGAGTCCCACGCCAGCAGCCACCTTTACCAAGACTGCTGCCCCGCCGTCGGGGGGAAATCTTTCCGCCATCACCAACACGCCACCCTTAACCATCACCAGCCCCGCCCGCCTTATGCATACTGCCACCCCTACCATAAATCCGGGCGGAGCCGCCTTCGCTGACCCCTCCCTAGAGTCACCTGCCGCGCCGATGATGGGCGCAGCGGGCGGGGCTGCCGAAGATAGTACGGATGAAAGCGAAACACCGCCCTCGCCCTCCCTTCAAGGGGATCGAACGACACCAGCGGCTGACCTCATGGCACAAGAGACGGCAACCTTAGGGATAGAGAGGGAAGCCACCGAAGCCGCCGCCCCCGCCGATCTCACCACCCCTGTTGGCGACGATAAGGGGCGTGTCACCCGCCGCGAGGTGGAAGTGAATATTGGGGCGCGGCTGCTGATCGTCGGCGGCATCAGTGTGGGGATTCTCTCCCTGACTGTGCTGCTCATTCTTATTGGGCGACGGCGGTGATCGCTTTGCTCACGCCCTTGCTCAGTCCGTTACCTAGTACCCGACGACACAAATCGTTATAGCTCCCCTCACCGCCGCGCAAACGGGGAGGGGGATAGGGATTCTTTAGGAAATTTTTTGACGAACTACTAAGTACCGTCACAAAAGTCCTTTGGGGTAAAGAAGGTAGAACAATCGGTGCAGCGATGCCTTTTAAGCCCCGAAGGGGTGGCTGTTTTCAGCCCGCTGCTAAAGCAGCGGGATCATGCGTTATCCCGCCTTTTCATTGTGTTTGTACTTAGACGCTCTCATTCATGAGTCCTTGCCGAATCTTCCTTGCCACTTCACCATACCGCGCTAAGATTGCCCTATTCGGATGGTTACTGTGGGCGGATTCAGGATGCAAAAGCGGCTACTTCCCTTTCAAGGTCCCCGTTTGGTGATCTTCACTGGCGTAATCATCGTCATCTTTGCCTTGCTGATCCTGCGCACCTACCACCTTCAATTTGTTGAATACGATAGCTCGCTGGCGGCGGCGCGAGAAAACAGCGTTCAGAGTGTCCCACTCCCCGCGCCACGCGGCGTCATTTATGACCGCTATGGCAAAGCGTTGGCGCTGAATGCTCCGGCGTTCAATGTCTCGATTACCCCCGCCGCCTTGCCTGATGATGAAAACGAGACACTGCGTGTCTTGAACCGTCTTGCTGCCTTGATTGAAGTGCCAGCGACCCGTGCGGCGGCGGATGCTGCTGGAAAGCGGTTTGTCGTCAGCTTACAGGAAATGGTCATTGTTGGGCAAGGGATCGCCCCCTATCGCCCCGTGATCGTCGCCAGTGATGTCCCGCAAGGGATTGCCCAGACGATTCTTGAAGATATTGCCAACCTTCCCGGCGTCCGGGTGGAGGCGATCTCCGTGCGGCAGTATCCCAGTGGGTCTACCACTGCGCAAATTGTGGGGTATCTTGGACCCATCGGCGCAGAAGAAGCAGACAAACTCCGCGAACAGGGCTATAACCCCTCGTTTGAGCGGGTGGGGTACGCCGGTGTGGAGGCTTACCTTGATGAAGAACTCTCTGGAAAACGCGGGTTGTTAACGCAGACGGTAGACGTGGCAGGCTTGCCAATCACCGTTATCCAGCGCGATCCGCCCGTCGCCGGGCGCAATATCCGCCTGACACTCGATCTCACCCTGCAAAAATTTGCCGAACAGCAGCTTCAAGATCGGATCAACATCATCAATGCCGAAGCGCAGAAACTTCAAACCCTCTCCGGCGTTGTGATTGCCATGAATCCACAAACGGGCGAAATCTTGGCGATGGTCAGCTTACCTACCTATGACAACACGCGCTTTGCCCGTTCGATTGACGGCGAATACTACCTGCGTATTGCCAAAGAGCCGCAAACGCCGCTGGTAAACCATGCCATTCAGTCGCTCTACCCGCCGGGATCGGTTTGGAAGTTGATTTCCGCCGCTGGAATCCTTCAGGAGAAGGTGATCGCCGCCGATTACCAACTCTATGATGGGGGGGACTTGTTCATCGAAAACAAGTTTGCGGTGGGGGATATTGGGCAACGGCAGCGCTTTGTCTGTTGGCTGCGCACGGGGCATCAACGGGTAGATATGGTACACGGTATTGCCTGGAGTTGCGATGTCTATTTTTACCAAGTTGGGGGCGGCAACCCCGATCCAAATTTGGTGGCGCTGCGCCCAGGCGGGCTTGGTATCCGCGATTTATACCGCTATGCTACAGCGCTCAATATTGGCGTGGAGACAGGCATTGAACTGCCCTACGAAAACCCGGGACAAATGCCCGATGAAACATGGAAACGCCGTGTCTATGGCGAAAGTTGGTCTACGGGGGATACCTACAATGCCGCCTTCGGGCAGGGGTATGTCGTCACCTCCCCGATTCAACTTCTTTCGGCAACCTCCGCTCTGATGAACGGCGGAACGCTCTACCAACCGACGATCATCCGCGAATGGCTTGATGCCGAAGGGAATGTCATTATTCCCTTCACGCCGCGTGTTCACCGCACCGTAACCCTCCCTCCGGTGGGACAGCCTATTATCCTGAACCTAAAAGAGGACATGCTGATTCGAGGGAAAAACAGCCTTGCCTGCACCTGCGAACCCCGCAGCCCCTACCGCAACCCGGAAAACCCAGATTACGATCCCAACCTACAGCAGTGTACTGATGACTTCGTAAAAAATTATCGCGGGCAAGTCAATCACCACGAATTCGGCGTGATCGATTACCAAGTGAACATCCCCTATGGCTATATTTTCGGAGGGGTCTGTAATCAACGGCAGATTAATGACAGTCTCTACAGCAACTATCAGCCACCGTTCGTTGCCCAGGAATACATTCGGATCATTGAACAGGGAATGTACGAAGCCGTCATGAATCCCGAAGGGACGGCAAAAACAGCCGCCCTGGGTTACATCCAAGTGGGTGGCAAAACTGGCACAGCAGAATATTGCGACGATATTGCCTTTGCCTTAGGGTTATGCAAACAAGGAGAGTGGCCCTCTCATGCGTGGTATGTTGGCTATGCGCCCTTTGAGAACCCCGAAATTGCGGTGATTGCCTTTGTCTACAATGCAGGGGAGGGATCGAAAAACTCGCTGCCCATCGTCAAAAATGTGATCGACTGCTACTTTCGCCTTAAAACAGAGCGCGGGCGGCTTGGGGCGAATGCCGATCTGCCCCCGTGCAATATTCCGCAGCAGTGACCGTAAGCCGTTAGAATGGGGTGCAACAAGCCATCTGCACCCCACTCAACTGGACGGACGTTAAGGGTTTTGGGCGATGAGTTCAGCAACCATCTGCGCCGTAACCCCCGACGGAAAATCTTGCCCGTTCACTTTGAAATAGTGCAACGTCACCCCGCCATCCAACGAATACATGAGCGTTGGCGTGCCGGAAATTTTGGCGCTTTTCGCCATTGACAGCCCACTTTCCAAAACGGGGAAGGCTTTTTGTTCGGTGACACAACTTTGGAGTTTGGGGAAGTCCAAGTCTCTTGCCGTCACTATCTCCTCAATCACCGCCCACGATAACCCCTGTCGTCCCTGCAACTCGTAAAGGGCATCGTGCATCTTCCAATACCCCCCTTGCTGATCGGCACAAATCGCCACATTCGCTGCGAAAAAAGAGGCATCTTCGACATCAAAAAAAAGCGTGACCATTGCCAGCCGTGCCTTCCCCGTATCAACCTGCTCTTTGATAATCGTATTGATCACCGGGGCATAGTTTTTGCAGTGGGAACAGCCAAAGTTCATAAATTCCACCAGCAGCACCTTTGCCTCTGGACTCCCAATGACGGGTAAGCCAGTGACCAAGTTGGACATCACGCGGGAGGGGGGGACGGTGGCATTCGCCTCTGGAAGCCCTGCGGTTGTGGGCGATTGCTGCGCAAAAACGACAACGGCCGCCAGCAATCCAGCAAAAAGCACGCCCACTGTCCCCAAGACAACCAAGACAAGGCGCGGATCATAGGGGCGCTCGGTTCGTTTGGGGTTCAGCGGCGCGATCACTGGTTCAGCAGGGGGTGGGGTGGATGACTCAGGCGGATTGATGGGCGTGAACATGGTTTGTGTCTTTCGTTGAATTTCTCATCTACGAATCTAACGTATTGCCAACTACCGTCAAGCTATAATAGGATGTGCGCCAGACGTTCTTAGGAGTTATTTAGCCATCATGCGTGCCGTCGATATTATTGCCCACAAACGGGATGGGGGAGAACTCAGCAGCGAAGAAATCGCCTTCTTCATTGAGGGGTACACCAGAGGAACAATTACCGATTATCAGGCATCGGCATGGCTCATGGCAGTCTATTGGCGGGGAATGACCGAACGCGAGATCGTTGATCTGACGAACGCTATGGCACACAGTGGCGATGTCCTTGATTTTACGAACATCCTCCCCATCGTCGTTGATAAACATTCCTCCGGTGGGGTTGGGGATAAAACGACCTTGATTGTCCTCCCTATTGTAGCCGCTTGTGGGGTGCCAGTGGCAAAGATGAGCGGGCGCGGCTTGGGCTATTCGGGGGGGACAATCGATAAATTGGAAGCCATCCCCGGCTATCGAGTGATTCTTTCCGAAGATGAATTTATCCAGCAAGTGAAAAAAATCGGAATCGTCCTCACCAGCCAAAGCGCAAATCTTGCCCCCGCCGATGGGAAATTGTATGCCCTACGGGATGTAACCGCCACTGTCCCAAGCCTGCCCCTCATCGCCAGCAGCATCATGAGCAAAAAGATCGCGGCAGGCGCTCAGGCAATTGTCCTTGATGTCAAGGTGGGCATGGGCGCATTTATGCCCACTATTGAAGAAGCGCGGGTGTTGGCAAAGATGATGGTTGGCATTGGGCGTGGTGTGGGACGGCAAACGGTTGCCATGCTCTCCGATATGAACCAACCCCTAGGAAGCGCCGTAGGGAACGCCCTAGAGGTTGCCGAAGCTGTAGAGTGCCTTCACAACAAGGGGGCGCAAGACCTCCGCGACCACTGCCTGACCGTCGCCGCCTATATGCTGTGGCTGGCGAATGGTGGCAAGCCCGATGATGATATTCAAACCTATACCCGCCAAGCCTCGGATAAGCTCCGCAGCGGGGCTGCGTTCGAGAAATTTGTCACCTTGATCAAGGCACAAGGGGGCGATCCGAAGGTGATTAACGATCCCTCTCTGTTATCCAAAGCCCGTTATACAGAAACCCTCACCGCCACCCGCGATGGTTATGTGCGCCAGATTAACGCCCTTCATGTGGGAATGGCGGCGGTGGAACTTGGGGCGGGGCGAGCGCGTAAAGATGATTCTATCGATCATGCGGTGGGAATCATCGTCCATAAGAAAGTGGGCGAGACGATTATGGTGGGAGAGCCAACCTTCACCATTCACGCCAACGACACAACCAAACTCGCACGGGCGAAGCAGATGCTGCACAACACCCTTGTTTACAGCGACCAAGCAACGCTGCCCTTGCCAACCTTCTACGATATTTTCACCGATTAAATACCGCTTAGGCTGTGGGGGGATTGCACTATGGAGCGCATTGGGGCATACACACTCATCGACATCATTGGCTTGGGCGGCATGGCAACCGTCTATCGTGCCAAACGGGATGCGGATACCACAGAGATTGCCCTCAAGGTCATTCGTGGCGAGATGGCGGCGGAAAAAGGCATTGCCGCACGCTTTGATCGCGAAGCGCAGACGATGTTGGCGCTTAAGCACCCCCACATCCTGACCGTCTACGAACACGGCACAGTTGATGCAATGCTTTATCTTGCCGAAGAACTTCTCCCCGGTACAGGGCTGCTAGGCTTGATTCGGGAGCGGAAGATCGCCCTCGATCAGGCAAATCGACTCATTGGGCAAATTGCCTCTGCCCTGATCTATGCCCATGAGCTGGGGGTGATTCACCGCGACCTAAAGCCGCATAACATCCTCTTGCGGGGGAATGGCGATGCCGTGCTGACCGATTTTGGCTTAGCCCGCCTCCTTGATGAAGATGCGGCGGCAAAGACGGCGCTCACCCAGACCGGAGCGCAAATTGGGACGCCTGCTTACATGCCCCCCGAACAATGGGTGGGTGATGCCGCCGATGTCCGCTCTGATGTCTATGCCTTCGGCTTGCTCATTTACGAGATTTTGACCGGAGAGCAAGCCTTCAAAGGCGAAAATGCCTACGATTTGATGCATAAACACCTCTACATGCCCCCACCGACCTTGCGCAAGGATCGCCCCGATCTGCCTGTTGGGGTAGATGCTGTTGTACGGCGGGCGCTGGCGAAAGAGCGCCACGAGCGCTATCAGACTGTTCAGGAACTCTACGATGCCTACAAACTTGCCTTCCTCGGCGTGACGCTACCACACTATGCCGAAAAAGGCGCTGATATGATGACGCGCATTGTCAGCCCCTCTCAGGCAAAGAAGCAAGAGGCACGGGCAATTGCCGATCTTGAAGCCGAACTCGCCCGTCAAAACCCAACCCCCTCACGTTCTACACAAACGATCAATCTGCTCCCCCAAGATGTGAGCGGGCGGTATCTAGGGCGTTCGCGGGAGGTTGGCGATATTATCAGTCTGATCCGCGAACGCGCCCGCCTGATCAGTATCTATGGGCGTGGCGGGGTAGGCAAGACCGCCCTCGCCTGCAAAGCCCTGACCGATCTCATGGATTCATCCTTGCACCCTGATGGGGTTGTCTCCCTGAGCGCAATCAGCACAGGGATCAGCTTGGATCGCATCCTAACCGGCTTTGGAAAGCTGCTTGGCGGCTCGGATCAACTGCTGATGGAATTTCTCAGCCGTGATGCCAGCACTCCACCGGCTCAAAAAGCAAACGCCTTGCTCGAAAAGTTAGAGGGCGGGCGCTATGTTCTGCTGCTCGATAACCTCGAAACACTGCAAACCCCCGGCTCGGGCGAACTAACCGATGCTGGCTTAAACGCTTTTCTGGAAACAGCGCTAGAGCGGGGCGGCAGTTTATCCATCCTCATCACCAGCCGTGAACCACTGGCACTCCCCCGCCTTCTCAAAACGTGGGAACGCCTGATCCCCCTTGACGAGGGCTTAGCGCGGGCGGATGCTATTGCCTTGCTCCGCGCCTTTGACCCCGATGGGGCAGCGGGCTTGCAAGAGGCAAGCGAGGACGCCCTCGGAAAGTTAGTGGATCGAGCGGGGGGCTTTCCCCGTGCGTTGGAGGCAATCGCTGGTCTGCTTTTGGAAGACCCATTGCTCTCTGTCGATTCGCTCGTCAGTGACATGACCTTGATCACCTCGGAGGTCGTTCCCCTGATTGTCAAACAGGCGATTTCACGGTTGACACCAGAGGCAGTGCGCGTCATGGAGGCATTGGCGGTCTTGGAATTTCCCGCCCCCCAAAGCGCGGTGGAATACATGCTTGCACCCTATATGGATACGACCTCTATGCGGGCGATTTTGGCGCGGCTGGTGCGTGGCTACTTCGTGGGATTCAATCGCGCAACAGGGCATTTCTCGCTGCACCCGATTGATCGAGACTATTGTTACAACGCGATCACCGTAGGGGAATCGGGCGACTCACGTCTTAATCCCCCTCCCTATTCACGGGTGGCGCTGCATGGGCGGGCGGCGGAGTACTACCGCCGTTTGGTAAAGCCCCGTGATCAGTGGCGTAACGTGGAAACGATCAGCCCCCAGATCAACGCAATTTACCACCTGACAAAAGCGGGCGAATATGACGAGGCGCACCGCGTGTTGATAACCATTGACAAGTACCATCTTTGGGAGTGGGGGCAAATTGATACCCTCGAAAAACTTTACACGCCACTGGTGGGAAAGGTCATTGACCCCCATTTGTCTCGGCAGATGCGCTTGCGGATGAACATGTATTACTACTTCTGGGAGAAACCAGCAGAACATGAACGGCTCACCCGTGAACTGATTGCCGAAGCGCACGCCGCCGGGGATACCCAGAGCGAGGCAGAAGCCTATGACGATCTCGGACAGGCGCTGCGGTTGGTGTCCCAATTGCCAGCAGGGGTTGCCGCCCACCAAAAGGCGTATGAACTTCAACGCCAACTAGGAAATCGCTTAGGGCAGGCGGAGTCGCTCGGCGGGATTGGCTCAACGCTTGCCTTTATCGATCCCTCGAATGCTGTCCAGCCGTTGGAAGAAGCCCTCGCCATTCAACGGGAATACAACAATCCGGGAAACATCTCGTATCTGCTCATTGAGCTTGCCGATGTCTATACCGATCTCGGTGATCTAAAAAAAGCCCATGCCTGTGCCAGCGAAGCCTTAGAAGTGGCAGAGGGCAGCAGCCCGATGAACATCATCCGGGCGATGGGCGTGCTGAGCCAAACCTATGTCTATATGGGGCTTTACGATCAGGCGATTGCGTTGGCGAAGCGTGCGATGAGCGATGCCCAAAAATACCCGCCCATGCGCGGCGTGCGCGATGTGCTGATTGTCATGGCACAGTCCTACATGATTCAGGCGGAATTAACACGCGGGAACACCGCAGAAGCATTGGCAATCGTGCAGCAGATTTCCAAAGACCTTTTATACGATCTTCGGGATGCCGCCCCTGCCCACTTCATTCGCCTGACCTCAGCCTTGGCGTTTCTTTTTGAGGGCGATTTAGCCACCGTACAGCGGCTTATGGCGATCTATGACAGCATCTCAAGGGGGGTGTTTTTCTCCATCATTGGAGCGTTTTACCTCTATATCCACGCCTTCTTGGGAAATAGCGAAACGGTGCGCCGCCAGTTTGATATTGTGATGGCAAACATCAATCCAGCAGGTGCGCAGTATTATATGTTGGACGTGTGGAAGGCGCTTTTGGCTGCTATCAAGATGGTGATTGGCGGTGAAGTTGAGGATGCGCTCGAACGCTATGGCAAGGTTATTCCGACGATGCCCAAAGGAATTCGGGCGATGCACGAATCGCTTATTTCCCGTCTTGCCGAACGAACAAGCCATCCCGACCTGATGCGGGTAAAGGCAGAAATTTTCGGGGTAACTGTGTCCTAAACACGGCTACCCTCCATACCCTAACCCCTTTCTCTCATTGGGAGAAAGGGGTATGAGAGGGTTGAGGAGGAATCCCCCTCAACCTACCCCTTTTGTAAACCACAGGGTAAACGAAACCAAGCGCGTAAGGTCTAGGCGAATCGTCTTGATCACTGCGTTTGGAAGTAAACGACCATCTCCGCCACACAAGACATATCCAGTGTGGCAGTGGGATTCGCCAAGAACGCTGCCAAGATCGAATCTGGGCAGGGGTCGTAGTCGGAGATGCCGTGTGTCAGATTCGGAAACTCCACGTAGGTTGCATTGGGGAGCGTTTCCGCCGCCTTCTTCGCCCATTCTGGGGGTGTCAGCGGGTCGAAATGACCCACCAACATCAAGACGGGTATATCGCTCTTTACTGCCTCATTTTCAAGGGGGTCACCCGGCGTCACCGCCCAGTTTTCGCAATCGCTAAACTCCCGAACAATGATCTTCTCCAAGCTGGCTTTCATTGCCTCTGGTGCATCACTAATCAGGGCAATCCCTTTTTCTTTGCTGTTGAAAGGAAATTCCTCACTACATTCCACCGAAAGACGTGCGCCCTCGGCATCAGAAGTATCCCCTTCGGAGGGCTGCGCTGGCTGGAGCATGGAACGTCCGGGAATGTGGTTGTTCCCCGCCAGGGGGTTGATCCCCATGACCAGAGGGAGAAAGTCGTAGTTGCCCATAGCAAAGAGCGCCAGCAAACCGGGGATGGCGGGGATAATATCTTCCCCCCCCAGACCGAGGTAAAGGCGGTCAATAATATCGTCCCCAGTGACGATGAATTTGAGCGGTTTACCCGTCTCGATACTTTGCCCTTCCACCTCCTGTGGTTCGGCGTTCAGATCAGTGACGACCTTGTAGAAAATCTGATCCAACCCCGGAAAGGTACTCCCGCACGCCTCATCTGCGGCACAGGCATCCCAAAGGCGTTGGAAGGCAGAGAGCATCAATACACCAATCGATTCTATCGAATTCACATTCGGGGGGTAGATCGAATCGAGGACGACGGCGCGAATCCCTTCTGGGTGGTCGCGCATCAGCGTAAGGGCGAGGCGCGTTCCATAGGAAATTCCCAACACATCCCATGATTCATAGCCGAGGGCAAGGCGTAGGTCAGCAATATCGGCGGCACTCTCGCGGCTGTTATAGCCATCCAGATCAATGCCGGACTTGATAAGGCGATCATGGCACGCCCGGACATCCTCCGGCGGGGCAGGAAAGCCCTTCCCTTCCATTTCGGGGCAGTTCAGGTTGGGTTCGCTGAAGCCCGTCCCGCGTTGATCGATCATGACAAAATCATAAGGAACGGTGATTTCGCTCTGAAGCCACGCGCCCAACTGCATCGTTGCGCTCCCGCCTGGTCCACCGGCAAGGTAAACAACGGGTTGCGGGTTGGGTTGGTCACTTTTGATTACGGCAACAAAAATCTTGATTGTTCGGCTGTTGGGGTTTCGCCGGTTTTCGGGAACGGTTAAGTACCCACATTCAACTGGTGCGCCAAAGGCAGCGTCCATGGGGCAACGAACTGTTTCATAAACCGGCTTTTGTGCATCAGCACGCGGGAGAGGGGTTACCCCTAATGGTGAGATCACTACCATCGCAAGCAGCAACCATTTCAAAAGGGTTTGTACCCGAAATTGGCTTGCCCTCGTTACAATTGCAGTATGCATCATCTGAATCATGACTGGACTCCTTGAGGTTCGGAGATGATGCTACCACAAGATTCAAACGAAATGATCACGAACTATGCACCGTTTTTATATCCACCCCACCTTTCGTCAGGGTGAGGTGATTACCTTTCCCACAGAGATTGCCCACCAACTCCATCGTGTCCTGCGGATGCGTCCCCATGAGACGGTGATTGCCTTTGATGGCTCTGGTGTGGACTATGTGGTGCGGCTGGCGGTGGTCGAACGAGGGGAGGCACTTGGGCAAATCATTGGCGAACGCCCCGGACGGAGCGAACCACCTGTTGCCATCACACTCTATCAAAGTTTGCTTAAACGAGATAATTTTGAATGGGCGTTGGCGAAGTGTACCGAGGTAGGCGTGGCAAAGATCGTCCCTATCATCAGCCAGCGAACGATCCGCCACGAACGAAGCGAGGAGGGGCGGCGCGAAAAACAGCAGGAACATCGCCATGAGCGCTGGCGGCGGGTGATCGTTGAGGCAGTGGAACAGTGTGAACGCTCGGTTGTCCCTACGCTTTCCGAAACAATCCCTTTTGAAAAGGCAATTCAGGGCGGGCAAGGTGAGGAACACTACAATGTGCGTCTGCTTTGTTACGAAAGCGAAGAAAAAATTACGCTGAAAACTGTCCTCGCCGCGTATCATCGCCAACGCGCTCAGGCGACCCCTAAAATCGCCATCATCATTGGACCAGAAGGCGGTTTCACCGAAGAAGAAGTGCGTGCGGCAAGGGATGCAGGTTGGCAATCTGTCTCACTTGGGGGGCAAATTTTGCGGGCAGAGACAGCGGGCGTTGTGGCAGCAGCCTGTATTTTGTACGAATGGCGGTAAGCGCCGTCTTTGTTATAATTGCCTCACCCATCGCACATTCAGCCCCGTAAGGATACGCTCATTATGAGATTAGCCCGCCAAGTCCTGTTCGTTTTCCTGCTGGTTACTTTAGCGATTCCACCCCGAACAACCAACGCCCAAACAGGCAACACGGCAACAATCAGTGCCTCAGAAGTGGAGGTCTTGCTTCCGTCGGGCTGGAACATCTCTTTTGCGGGGGGGCAAAGTGTGGGCATTGCCAACGCGACCACCGTTCGCGCTAATGGTGAGCAAATCACACAGACGCGGGTAGGGGCAGCCGAATCGTTCCTCACCTTTGTTGGCTTACAACCGCAGCGCAATTTACAGACAAGCGCCACCTCTGCCGCCCGCAGCCTAACAAATTTCCTTGCCGGACGCAGCCGCACAGAAACCATTGATGGGGTGGCAGTTGCTGTTGTTGAACTGACGCCCCTCAGCGGGGGGCGCGGCATCACCTCAGCCGTCTACCTTATTGGCGATGGGGAGGGTGCGTTTTTGACAATTTTCTTCAGCGGGTCGCCTGCCCAATACACAAACGATAAAGATACCGCGATCCGCGTCGCCGCCTCAGTGAAACCCGCTAGAGCCTCTGAGGTTTTGAAAGAAACCGTCAATGTCCGCCCTACCCCTAACGCGACCCTTTTAAGCCAAGAGGTGAGCGGGACGGGTTGGAAAATGCGCCTCCCCGCCACCTTTAAGCCGCTCACTAGTTTGTCGGAGATGGGCGAGATGGCAAGCCTGAGCAATTTACTGGGGTATGGGGCATATGTTGGACCATCCAGCTACCCCAATAGCACTCTTGTCATCTTTGTCATACCCTCTAGCGCTCCAGCAGTAGGGGTGCGGTTTTCCCTCGTACAAGCATTCGCGGACATGTCTGGCGGATTGGGCTATAACCGAGGTCCCGTCCTTCAACGTAACCTAAATGGGCGCTTGGCGGCGGTCATGGAGGAAGGAACATTCTTCACCGTCTCGCTGATGGGTGTCGCCGTGAAAACGGACAATGATGATGTGAACTCGCTGGTTGTTTGGCTTTCCGGCGATGTCCCGCCGAAACCGTTTACGGCGAAGGAACAGGAAATTATCTACAGCATTGCTGCGTCAGTGGAATCGACGCGGACGGTACGCCCCGCCGCAGAAACAGCAAGCGGGGGCGGGGAAAGTGGCTCTGGTGGGGGTACAAGCAGTGGGGCAAGCGTTGAATCGACTCCGATTGCTTATGGCGAAGAAATGACGGTGACGATCCCTGCCCAGACGAGTATCTACCTCCGCTTCAGCGGAAAAAAGGGCGATGTCGCCTTTGCACGGGGAAAGGTTGATGATGCCGTTGTGAGTCTAGGGCTGTATAGGGAATCGATGCGTATTCTGGATGACAGCGCTCCCTATGCCCCTTATCAAAATACCTCTGTTGTTTTGCCCGAAGATGGCGTGTACCTGATCAAAGTCCAAAATTTCATGCGCAGGGAGGTGAAAATCCCCCTCAGCCTGACGCAGCTTATCCCCGATGAGGGGGTGACGACGGGCGGCGTGCTGAGCCTTGAACAGCCCGTGACGAAATACATCGGCGCTTATGAAGAAGACTCATGGCAGTATGTGGCGCGGGCGGGGGAAACGCTTTATGTTGCCTTCAATGGTGTGGGAACGCTGAATTTTCGCGCCCAAAGCGGGCAGTACATCGGGCAACATTTTGGGTTTAAGTTTGCCGAAGCGCCCTACAAGATCGTTGTCAAAACAAATACGACTATCCAAATCGGCATCAAAAGTGCCTCGGCGCAGCTCTACACCTTGAAACTTTCGGCAGCGGAGACAGTGACTGCTGAGACGGGGCAGGTATCGGAGACACCGCCTAGCTCGCCCGCCGAACGAGGTGGGGAAAGTTCTGCCCTTGTTCCGCCTGCCACCCCAATCGTGAATCCCGACGAACGCGGCGGGGAAAGCTCTAGCATCTCCCCTACAGCACAACCAGCCGCGATAAACTGTCCGGGGAGTCTCCCCTCGCGGTTGATTGTTGGGGGTGAGGCGCACGTCCTTCCGGGCGAGTCGAACAACCTTCGCTCCGGTGCAGGGCGGAACTTTCGGGTGCTGCTGGCGATTCCGGCAGGTGGGGTGATGCGCGTTTTGGACGGTCCCACCTGTGCAGGCGGCTTCGCGTGGTGGCGGGTCAACTATCGCGGGACCATTGGCTGGACGGTGGAAAGTGGCGATGGCGTCTATTGGGTAGAGTCACTCCGCTAAGCCTGTTGCTTTCTGTAACGTTGCCAACCGTGCTGTATGATCTCTCTAGGTGTTGTGTAGAACACCCCTTTTCTTGGGGGATTCTTATGCACTACAGATGGTGGTGTTTGTGAAAATGCCTTTATAATATGAGGTGACGTAAACTCCCTTTTGGGGGATGATGTGTGGTAATGAACAAATGTGGAGGTTGCAATGGGATTCTCTACCTATTCGGAATCGCGTGCTGAGGTCAGCAGCCTCGATTTCTCAAAAATCATGCGTGCGGTGTACCTATGGCTGGCGATTGGCTTGAGCGTAGGGTTCGGCATTGCCCTTATGATGCGTACCGCCGGACAAGCGGCGATTGCCTCTGGCGATCCGACGAAATTTGCCCTGTTTAGCCCCGGTGTGATGCTCGTTACAGGCATTGCCTACATTGTGTTGGCAATTGCCTTCCAGCCCCTGGTAATGCGTTCCAAGCCTGCCATTGGCTCGGTTCTCTATCTTGCCCTGACGGTTGTCTTTGGCTTGATGATCTCCGTGACGCTGACCTTCTATTCGGATCGGGCGATCATCGCGGCGTTCGCGGCAACGGCGGGTATGTTCGGCGTTATGTCCATTCTGGGCTACACAACGAAAATGGACTTGTCGAAAATTGGCTCGGTGTTGATCATGGCGTTGATCGGCTTGGTCATTGCCAGCATCATCAACATCTTCCTAAAAAGCCCTGCCCTCTATTGGCTAATTACCTATGCGGGTGTGATCATCTTTGCCGGATTGACGGCATGGGACACCCAGAAGATCAAGCAAACGGCGGCTGAGGTGGCAGTGACGAATGACGGCGCAATGGCGCAGCGTGTAGCGCTCATCGGGGCGTTCACCCTCTTCTTGGACTTCGTGAACTTGTTCCTCTACTTGCTGCGCATCTTCGGCAGCCGCGACTAACCCTTCAAAAGGGGGGTATCCCTTCCCATTGCTTGGGAGAATGGGTGAATAAAAAACGGCGGGCAATAGCCCCGCCGTTTTTTATTGTGTGGGATATTTATAGGATAAGCCGGCAAAAGTATCCTCAGCGCCAAAACACTGGGGCAAGATAGTTTGTTGGGGTTAACAAAGCAATTGCCAAGAACGTATTTCAAAAAAAACTATCCCCTACCTCCTTTCCCTGCAAGCGGGGAAAGGGGGTAAACAACCCCTCTCTGTGTTAGGGCTGAGGAGAGGACATGTTTTCAAGTGAACCTTATGTCTGGGATAAAGGGTAATCCTAAACACAAGGTTTGGCGTTGAACAACTTGCACGAAGTAGCGCAAGCCTTCCCGAAACAAGCTCCAGAGCCGCCGGAACGACCCGTCGGGACGACGAACGAGCGGTTGGGCGATACCAGCAGCAACGGCTTGGCTGCCGAGGGCGACCATCCACGTGTAGGCAATGGTCAACAGAACCAGCCGGTTGGCGATATGCTGCTTCCAGCAGGGCGCGAATCATCTCCACCTGTCCTTCGGCAAAAAAGGCTGTTAGGTCGAGCGCTTTATTAGCGAGCCAGCGGCGAAAGCGCCGCGCCGTACTCTCTACCTGTTCTCCGCAACTCGCCGCCCGCGCAATCGCTCCTTGCTGACAGTTCTCCGCTTGAATCACCCCATAGCTAAACAGGCTTACATTTTGCTGCTGCCAACCATTGAAACACGGTAGATGGGCTGACAAGTGCTGCTCTAATTGGTACAGTAGTTTGTAGTTCATCGTTCCTCACTGGGTTTCTTGGTCGATTTCCAGTTTGAACGATGAACTCTCTATTTTTCAACCCGCCTTCCAAACATATCCTCTCCTCAGCCGTAGACAGGGAAAGGGGAGAAATTCTGCGGGCAAGGGGGACAGGGGGTGAGAGCAATTGCATAACAGATGCGGTTTGGTAAGAGTTACCCCCCGATGGGGCGTCCAAAGGGTAATGATGGCTTCAATAAGGATAAGATCAGGATGCCTCTCACCCAGAATGAGGATTTGAAAACAATCCTCAGCGAGACAAAGACAATCGCTGTTGTCGGTTGGTCGAACAAAGCGAACCGCCCTAGCAACGAGGTTGCTGCCTATCTAACATCTGCTGGCTACAGTGTCTATCACGTGAATCCGGTGATCGCCTCGACGCCGGAACAGCCCGTCTATGCGACGCTTGCCGAGGTTCCCGTCCCGATTGATGTGGTGGACGTGTTCCGCCGTTCAGAGGATGTCCCCGATGTGGTGGAGGCAGCAATCCGTGTGGGGGCAAACGTTGTTTGGATGCAGGAGGGAATCACAAATGACGCCGCTGCGCAGCGTGCCGAAGATGCCGGGTTGAAGGTCGTCCAAGATCGCTGTATGAAGATAACACACCGAAAACTGATGGGCAGCTAAATGCATTTTGACGTATTCACCATTGCCGCACTCGTCCGCGAGTTCAACGAGATACTCGTTGGGGGAAAGGTGCAAGATACCCTTGAATTGGGCAGTGAGGCACTTGGTCTGGAAATTTACGCGGCGCACCAACGCCAATACCTGATCGTCAGTGCCGATCAGCAAACCGCCCGCGTTCATCTAGTGAGGGAGCGTGTCCGGCGGGGGGTAGAAAACCCCTCCCCCATTGGACTTATGCTGCGCCGCTATGTGGAAGGCGGGCGTTTTGTGAGCGCCTCTCAACCGGATTGGGAACGTGTTATGCGCCTTGAGTTCGTTGGGGCGGAGGGCGCACTGACGCTGATTGCCGAGCCGATGGAACGACGGGGGAATATCCTCCTGCTGCGGGATGGAATCATCATGGATTGCGTCCGGCGGGTGGGCGCTGATGAAAACCGCTTTCGGGTGAGTTTGCCCGGTCACCCCTACAATCCGCCGCCGCCGCAAAGCCTGAAACGCGCCCCAACCACACTGACCCTTGCCGACCTCAGCGAGAGACTAGACGCCGACCCAGGCAAACTGGCATGGCGCGTGCTGACCGAAAGCCTTTTAGGGTTCAGCCCCACACTGGCAAAAGAGGTGATCTATCGGGCAGCGGGGCGTGTGGATGGGGTGCGGGCGGGAGATGTAAGCACCCGCGCTTTGTTAGGCGTGATCGACGGGCTGGTTGGCGCGCTTATGGCGGGGCAGTTCACCCCCGGTGTGTGCCGCCAGAACGGGGAAATCTCTGCCTTTGCCGCTTATGAATTGACCTTCCTCCCCGGTTGGGAGAAGCGCGAATCGATGAGCGCGGCGCTGGCAGATTACTACGGTGCGCCCGTTGGCGAGGAAGCCTATGAAAATGCCAAAGCGCCCGTCCGCGCCCAACTAAACGAAGCGCTGGAAAAGGTGTCCCGTCGCGTTGAATCGCTCCAACAGCAAACCCGCGATGATCGGGAGCGGGAGCGGCTGCGCCAAAGTGGGGAATTGATCCTCGCCTACCAATATCAGGTGGGGAAGGGGCAGACGATGCTCAGCGCTCAGTATGATTTTGACGCACCGCCGTTGGAGATCGCCATCGATCCCCGCCTGACGTCCGTCGAAAACGCAAAGGCGTATTTTGAGCGCTACGAAAAGGCAAAGCGTGCCGCTGCTGAGATTCCCGCCCTCTTGAAGGCGGCACAGGCAGAATTGGACTATCTGCGGCAACTCGATACGGATGTGACGCTTGCCGCGAATTACCCAGAGATTGGCGAGGTGCAAGAGATTCTCCAAGCGCATGGCTATTGGCGGGGAGCGCGGCACGCTCACCCACGCGGGGGGAAATCAGCGCCGTTGAAAATTGCTACTGGAGAAGGGTTTGTCATTTGGGTGGGGCGCAATTCCCGCCAGAATGACGAGGTGACCTTTGGCAAAGGGCGTCCAGAGGATATATGGCTGCACGCACGGGGTGTACCGGGTGCGCATGTGATCATCAAGAGCGGAGGGCGCAGCGTCCCGCTTGGGGTGTTACAACGGGCGGCGAACCTTGCCGCCTATTACAGCGCGTCAAGGGCAGAGGGGCGCGTGTTGGTCGATGTGACCGAACGCCGCCATGTGCGGAAGATGCGCGGCGGCAAGGCGGGGATGGTCACCTATCGGAATGAACAGCCGATGGAGGCGATTCCGGCGGAGGCAAAGACCGAGAAAGCCGATACCACCACCACGCCCCGCTGAGGGCAAAGAGGGCGCACATCGCTTGGGAGATGTTTACCCCACTAATAAGGGACACATTATCTCGGAAGAATTCAAGGATAAACCGTCCGCCGCCGTAGAGGATGAGGTAGAGCGCGGCAATACGCCCGCTGTCCTTCCCATCCGGTGTGGGGGCAATGCGCCGCCTGAGAATCATCAAGGCAACAAAGACAGCCGCCCCCAACGCCGATTCCCATGCCCAGAGGCGGGGTAAATCCCCATTCGCCCCAATGCCCCAGTAGCCGATACTCTGCCCAAGTGCCAGCGCGGGCGCAGCGAGATCAAACCAGCGGGCGGCGGGCTGTTTCAGATAGTGGGCAAAGCGCCAGAGCATGAACGCGCCGCCGAGGAGCGCCCCCAAAAAACCTAAACCACCCGCCCACACCGCTACCGCACCTTGATTCAGATCAAAGAAGTGGGTGATCTGCCAGCCCGCATCACGCCCGATGAGGACGGCGGACTGCGGGGGGAACACAACATACCACGCCCGCGCCCCCAACAAGGCACCGGGGACGATCCATGCCAGTGCCCGCCAGACAACCCCACGCGGCAAGCCAGCCTCTTTTGCCAAGCGCCCCGCCAGCCCCGTGCTAACAAGCACCGCTGTGATGAGGAACAAGCCGAACCAGCGGAGGGTAACGCTTCCGAACTGAACGCCATCGAGGGTGAAGGTCATGGTTGCTCTTGTTTTGTCTCGTGACGAAACGCCTCCATGAGCGGCAGACCATCCACGAGGCGGTTGAGCAGAACGAATTCTTTCTTTCCCGCCCGCGCCACCGGATTAACCTTGAGAACATCAACATACCCCTCGGCTGGATTGGGCAGCACATCGGGGTGGATATGAAAGCGCAGCACTTCGCAAATGACAAGAGTATTGCGCGAAGGGGCGGGCATGGGGTGAATCTCGCGCACGGCACATTCGAGGGCGATCTTTGCCTCGGCTATGCGGGGCGGGCGGACGACCTCTGAGGGGAGAGCTGTCAGGCGAGTTTCGTTGAATTCATCGATCTCGGAGGGAAATTCTAAGCCGCTGAGTTCTATTTGGGGGATGAGCGATTCATCGCCAATGTGAATGACACATTCGGAGACGGCACGAAGGTTGTTGAGGGTATCTTTCACCCGTCCATCGCGGTAGACGCCGACGGAAAAGACGACCATCGGCGGGAGGGAACTCATCGCGTTGAAGTAGCTGAAGGCGGCAAGGTTGCGGATGCCCTCGGCGCTGAGGGTAGACACCCACGCCACAGGGCGTGGGGTGATGGTGGTGGTGATCAGGTTGTAAACGACGTTTGGTTGGAGCGTCTGTGGGTCAAAGGTGAGCAATAGGATGACCTCATGAGAAGATGAACGGACACCTTCTCAATTGTAACAAAGAGGTTACGCTAACCCCTTCTCTAATTCCCGTTGGAGGCGATTCGGATCGTAATCTTGATGAACGTACATGAGATCACAAATGGTTACTGCCAAACGGATCAATTCGCGGATATTGATTTGGCGATTTTTAAGGCTTCGTGAGAGCAACGCAGAGGTTTCCCTGAGAAGATTTTGGTAGCGTTCTTTGGACGGGTTGCGATAGTCAAAGGCAACGCTATGATAGCGTAGAACCATCTTCAGAAATTTATCAATGTCTTCTTTCAAAAAGCGATTGTCTAAACGAACGACCTGAGAGGGGGTAAGCCATACTTCAACGGGCATCCGACTTTCGCTTTCGGTGGAGGCGAACAAAAAGAGGAGGTGTGCGTCGTCGGTGAAATTGACCGGATAATCCGCCCGCAGGTGATTGGGAATGGTCTCAGGATCGATCAAGCTGGCAGAGGGTCCCATCGCAGCGTGAATAAGCGCTTTGAAGAAGGCATCGGCACGCTCTCGCTGGGCTGTTTTCAAAAGTGAATAATGTTCGGACTCGTCAATCAAGACCACCAATCCGGCATAGCCAAGAGAGGCAGCTAAAGCGCTTATGGCTGTCAAGAGGTAGGCATATTGACGCGCCACCTCGCCGTTGACATAGAGAGGTGGCGGTTTTTTGAAGAATTGCCGCATGGCAGCCGTAGGTTTGATTTGAGCGCTGAGCCAATAAGCGATGTCTTCGGCAGCTTGGGCATTGTCACACAGGGATAAGGATTCAAGGGCTAGACATAGCGGGCAATCATCAATAGGACTGCGGTTCACAAAGGCACCGAGTTGATGAGGACTTTCTAGCGCCTTTTGCAAAAGGGGTTTCAAGCCGCCTTCATCATGATCCGGGTAGCGAAGCGAGGCGATCAGAGATCGATAAATCTCGCGTGCCTTGCCCGGCGGCACTTCAACGAGATCAAGGCTGGTATTGGCAACCAAAAAATTTTTTTCAAGGGCTTTCTGGGCGGTTAGCTCAACAAAATGGCTTTTCCCAAAACCATAGTCAGCAATGACTGCCATTGCCTCGCCGCCGTGTTCCAATGCCCGTGCGATGGCACGATCAAGGCTTGTTTGTTCTGCCTCCAAGCCAATGGTGAGGTCTTTGACCTGTTTTATCGGGACGACACCCGCACGCAGCGCCTCTAACGTCTGACGATTCAGGAATTGATCGGTTTGGGGTGGTGGAGGGACAGGATGATACCCGTTGTGGGTTGGGATATGGGCGTGAATGGACTCCGCCTCGAATTCATGGGAATGGAGGCGATAGCGCTGTCCTGAGGCGAACTTCACTTCCCAAATATAGCCACCCATAATGCTTTTGAGAAGGATGCCTTCACCAAGAGTAGGGTGTTTCACCCGACGTGCGGTTGTCATGATGGACGTTCCTGCTTCATCGTCTACGCATTATCGGCGTCAGGATATTCAGTCAATGCATCGCCCTCGCCCTGAATGATCTTTTGGGCGTCGCTGCTATTCAGCCTTTGTTCACCTTCTTCTTTTTGTCGAAACCATTCCCCAACCAACGCCTTGACGAATAACCGTCGATGGCTAATGGCTAAAAATGATTTCATGGAGGCTTCAGCAAGCACCATGATGTTTTGGGTTTGTATCTCGTGATTCATGGACGTGCCAAAGGCAACCTCGAAGATGGGAAGTAATTTTTGCCCAATCTGATTAAGCAGATCGGTATCAGCCATATCCAAATGGTCAAGGTTGATCTGGGGGCTGAAGGGGTTGGAGCGGGAAAAATAGCCGGGTGCTTGCACACGCTGCTGAAGGGCGGGGTATTTAGGAATCACATTATGGATGAAATCTGGGGGAACAGCATAGACAAAGAGCGTTCCGGGTAAATCATCCCGACAGCGATCAATGACTTCCCGCAGGTTGTCTGTGGCAGCCTTTTCCGCTTTACCACTAAGGCTCAACATACGATCCCCTTCGTCAAAGAGGAGCGCCAAGCCATTACAACCAAAGACACGCACCATTTGGCAAAGAGAGCGGAGCATTTTAAAGGCATTGTTTTTGGTGATCTTTTCCGTCACCCCAATCTGCCGGAGTTCCTTCATGTCATCAGGGCTGCTCTCCTCGCCATGCAGCCAACGCTGAAGGGCATCCAGTTTTACCTCCCCATTTCCCAAAAGAGCATCCACATAGCCAATGATCGCTTTATGGTAGCTGAGGCTATCGCTTGGCGTGGTGAGAAGGGTTTGCCGAAGTGCCTGAATATCCGGTAAGGACAGCACCGCCTCGTCGTACAGATTCATTCCATGCGGGCTGACAATGCGCCGTAGTGTCCCTTCAATGAAACGGGTTATGCCACGCTCATCGTCATCATCACCCTCACTGTTATGACGAATCATGGCGGAGGCGACTGCCCCGTACACTCGTTTTTGATCGTCGTAGGGGCATTCTTTAGGGCTAAGGTCAACCTTGCTAACAACGAAATTTCGCGCCCATGCCAAATCCCTTAGACAGTATAAGAAGTGTGATTTGCCACTTCCATAATCGCCCACAACAAGTTTAAAAACCGCCCCACCATCCGCCAAATAGGAGGAGAGGTAATGTTTATCGAGGGCATCTAAAATGGATTCGTTCCCTACGTTGTAGTAGCTTACTCCCCTGCCTAGTGGCGTGCCGGATTGCCCTAAGACCTCAATGATTTGGCGGGCAAGTCTTGGTTCGGGGGCTTCGGGCATTTCAATCACCATGAGGTTTATTTACCCTCTTTCTGAAAGACAAGATCGCCAACATAACGTCCATCATGGGGAGCGTTTCCGCTAACTACCCATACACTACGTTCAGCATTATCGGTGTTCGCTTTGATCGCCACATGAATAACGGCTTGGAAGCCCTTATAGGCTAAGGGTTGGTGGGCAAGATAACGATCTAAATCATAGGCAAATTGGGCGCGGGTGTAGTCCACAAAGCTATGTTTACTGGGGACAGCCCGAAAGGTTTTCGCTTGACGGAGCAAGACCATCTCAAAATAGCACTCCACGATGTTTGCCCGTAGATCAGCCCCCTCGCGCCGACCACGCACCGTATTCCATGCCTCGTAAAGGTGACGTATCCATGTTGTGCCATCTTCAGGGCGATTGATAATGGCTTTTTGTTCACGCTCATAGGCTTTAATCAAGCCATCGACGCTGAGCGGAAGCCCCTTTGCCACAACCTCTTTGCCATAGCTCAGGGTTGCTTTGCGTTTGATGAAATCAACACTAATCTCGAATCGCCCAATGGTCATGGTGGGCGGTCTACCACCGAGTTCTAACCCTTTTTCGGCAAGGGCATCGCGCAGCGCAGCGCCAAACATCGTGCCGAGCGCCCGCTGCCCTTCTTCCAATTCGCCTTCGATCTCTCTAAACACATCGGGCAAGGCAGCATCGGTAATTTTTATTTTTTTCAGCGACTCATAAGTTTTGCCGAGCTTGACGACATCAGGATATTCGCCACGTAATGCCACTTCAAGATTACGAAGGGAAGCAACAAATGTACTGAGCGTTTTGATCTCTCGTTTAAGTTCAGGCACTAAGGGGTCAATGACTGTTTCTTTTAACTGTATATCGGCTAGACGCTGCGCTGTGCTTTGGGCTTTGCTCAGAGCCGTTTCAGAATTCAGGACGGGTGTGTACGCTGTGTAATCATTAAAGGCTTTCTGGGCTTTAGTCGATGACTTGAACGTGGTTTCGAGGGCAGTGAGAAGTGTGGTCGCAGATTTTGCCTGTTGTGCATAGGTTTCGCGCAGAGTGGCTAAGGTTTCGCGCAGTACAGTTGATGGCATAGAGAGTTTTCCTGTGTGTCACATAGCAAAAGTTTAGACTATAACTGAACGTGTGTCAACGAAATAGATACAGGTCAGTTTTGTCTGAGAGGGTATACGGAAAGAGGTGTAATGGGTAAAGAGGAAAAGATAAAGGGAAACAAGATGGCACACAAAGCCTACCTAAGTGACCTGAGCGATGCTGAATGGGCTATTCTAGAGTCATTGATACCAGCCCCCAAAAGGGGTGGTTGTCTAGCCAAGCAGAGTCGGCGGGAAATTGTGAATGCCATACAGTGATCCCGCCGCTAAAGCAGCGGGCTGAAAGCAGCCACCCCTTCGGGGCTTGGAACCCCTACCCCCGTAAACAGAGAGCGGGACTCTCTCCCTCTGTCCCTGTGTACTAGGACAAGGGGGAGGGGGTTCTTCTAGAAATGACTGTGAGAGGCACTAGCCTGAGAACCTATCACGTAAAGACGATGGAGGAGATCATTGTCCTATCACCCGTTTCGGCGCTAGTGCTATCTGCGGTTTTGACGGTTTACAGGTCGCCCTCTCTCGTCCTACAATACAAGAGATCGCTTGGATGGAGAATTCTTTATGTCACTTTATGACCTTACGAACGAAAACGCCGAACGCGGCTACCTTGTGGCGGCGGAGGTGAAACAATCTCGCCCCCTCATCCGGGCGGAAGATTCCCTTGACGAGTTAGCACTGCTGGCAAAGACCGCTGGAATCACTGTCGTTGGGCAAGCCGTCCAACACCTGCGCCAGATCGACCCCTCTACCTATATTGGGTCGGGGAAGGTGCAAGAAATCTATGAGGATGTCCAGCGTTTGAACGCCACTATCGTCCTTTTTGATGATGAGCTGTCCCCCCGCCACCAGCGCGAGTTGGAGGCGGTTTTTGGCGAATCGATCAAGGTGTTGGATCGCTCGGCGTTGATTTTGGACATCTTCGCCCAACACGCCCGCACACGGGAAGGGGCGCTTCAGGTTGAACTTGCCCAGTACGAATACCGCCTTCCGCGGCTGACACGGCAGTGGACGCACTTGGCACGGCAGGCGGGCGGCGGCGGTGGACGCGGCGGGAACGCCGGCGTGGGCTTACGCGGACCCGGTGAAACGCAGCTTGAGGTTGACCGGCGGGACATCAGCCGCCGCATCAGCAAGCTAAAAGAAGACCTTGAAGAGGTTCGCGCTCACCGCCAGCGCCACCGCGCCCAACGAGTGCGGCAAGGCGTTCCGGTGGTTGCCCTTGTGGGCTATACGAACGCCGGAAAGTCTACACTGCTGAATCGCTTGACAGGGGCGGATGTTTATGCGGCAAACCAACTCTTTGCCACGCTTGACCCAACAACGCGCCAATTAGCCCTGCCCGGTGGCAAGAACGTGCTGCTTTCCGATACGGTAGGGTTCATCCAAAAACTACCCACGACGCTGATTGCCGCCTTCCGCGCCACCTTAGAAGAAGTGGTGGCGGCAGATGTGATCATTCATGTGGTCGATGCGTCTCACCCTATGATGCGCGAACAGATTGAGACGGTGGAAGATACGTTGGCGCAGATCGAGACACCAAACCTGCCGCTCATTCTGGTGCTGAACAAGATCGACGCGCTTGAGGGGCAACCAACGCCCGATCTGAGCGGCTTTGGGGGGACGGATCGCTACAGCCGCTATGCGGCGGTTGTGCCGCTTTCGGCGCGGACGGGAACAGGGACGGAGGGGCTGCTAACGGAGATCGCTCAGGTGTTGCAAGAAGCGCTGATCGCTGTACACGTGACGCTGCCCTATCAGCGCGGCGATCTGGTTGCCTTGATTCACGATCAAGGCGTAGTGAACGAGGAAAGCCATACGGAGACGGGTGTCGTCATTGATGCCCATGTCCCCCCACGCCTTGCAGCGATTTTGGCAGAGGTCAAAATCACGGCATAATTAGAGTGTTATGCCAAGATGATTCAGGGCGCCTTTGAAGGGGACACCGTGCGATGATTAAACGACTTATCAGCGGGATCGACAAATCCCCTCGCCTCGCTGCGATCCTGAAGTGGTTTCGGACGACCCTTCCCGCCCGCCGGGGGCTTATGCTCTTTGTGGCAATGGGGGTGATCTTTCTCAGTTTGATCGTCCATATTCTGTGGGTGATCAGCGGGAGCGTTTTCCTTGCCATCTGCGGCTTTGTTTTGCTGCACTTTGCCGTTATAGGAGGCTTCTTCGGCATCTTGCTGGGAGAGGCGCTAGGGCGGGGCTATCGGGAATAGCGCAAAATACTATTGCAGTATCCTCACTGGTTGGGCTGCAACTAGCCTTCTTACAAGAAGGGCGGGCGTCGTTCGTTTACCCCTTAGATCACCACCCCCTAGTCCATCGGTAAGTACATCGTGATAAGTGGGGCTGTCAACCACTATGGGATCTATCTCCTTGAAAAATGCTGTAGGTCAATTCCCTAGCCCTTGCTCCTAGATGGAGTAGGGGTTGAATACCCTTCAGGCGGCGAGTGCCGCCATCCCCAAAAAGTAGGCGTTCGCCAAGAATGCCAGGGTGAGCATGGCGATATACCCTAAGAGGGCAAGTGCCAAGAAGATCAGGGCGATGAGGACGGCAAGGGTTGACGCTGTTGCCACAACGCTGAGAGCGAATAGAAACAGCGCCCCGGCAACAACCGAGAGTAAGATGAGTAGAAACGTCAGCAGCGTCTCATAGAGAAACAGCATTCCAAATACAGCACGCCCCCCCCGTGCGTCGCGCAGGCGCTCACCAATGGTCACATAGCTGGCAAACTGATCGCGTTGGGCAAAGCGTGTATGCCCCGTCCAGAGGACATAAGACATAAGCAGGCTGTAAAGCGCAGCAAGGGCAAAGCCCACACACCGCAGCGCCTCAAACCCACCGCCAACGCGCCCCCCCAAGACGAGCGAAACTCCAGTCAGACAGCCAATCAGAAACAAAGCAGGGATCAGATAAAAGGCTGTGGCAGCAATGCTCAGTAAGCCGCGCACGGCAATATCTGCCCAATCCCCCCATCCGGGCAAGGGTAAATCGCTCCCGCGAGCGATGTTGCGTGCGGTGGTCACCGCATAGCCAGACCAAAGAATGATATTCAGCCCCGGAACAAAGCCAACGACAAGGAAAATCAGTAATTTCTGCGCCCATTGGGGGTCTTCAAAGGGGTAGGTTACGGAGCGTCCAATATCAAACTGCATCAGCGTCGTTCCGCCATAGCCTTCAGATAACCGTCAAGGTCATCCGCCCGCAAGCCACCAATATGACGGTAGCGCACAACCCCTTCTGGATCAATGAAGTAGGTCATGGGGAGATTGACGCCCCCGTAATTTGTTGTCACCCGCCCATCAGTGTCCATCGCCACCGACATGGAGAGGTTAAGTTCCGTCATAAACTCACGAATGGTGGGGGCATCCTCAGCGCGGTTGATGGTGATCAGGCGAACGCCGCCCGGGACATCATTCGCCGCCGCGAACGTGCCATCCTGAAAGGACTGTAAGAGGGGCATTTCCTCTTTGCAGGGCAAGCACCATGTTGCCCATAGGTTGACGATCACCCACCCCCCGCGATAAGTGCCGAGATCAATCGTTGTCCCCTCTAGGGAGGCAAGCTGAAAGGGAGGGGCAGGTTTGTCTATCAGACTGAAGACGGCAAAGGTGGCGGCAGGGGGGGTGGGCGTTAGTGTCGCCCCCCCACTACCGCCGCTGATTAAAATCGCCGTGAACATCGCCAAAATCGGCATGATCAGAAAGATCACAAGGATAGGGCGTGGACGGTAAGGTGGGTAAGGGTGATTGCTCATGTCCTCACGATTTTAACGCATTCGATTTGACTTGCGCCAAGACTGCCTCCGTCAAGAGCGTAAAGGATTCTGGGATGGGAGCGGGTGCGCCAATGGGTGGAATGGTTTCCACATAGGGTAGATCGATCTCTATCCCCTCAGGAGCGGGCATCGTCTGATGTTCGGGTTTTGTCCGTTTTAGGATATGGCGCACGTGGAGATGTGCCATCGGCATAATTTTACTAAAGAAAGCCATGAATTTCTCGAAGCGCCCGACATTATCAGGGTCGGGGGTGCGCACGACAACGACCTGATCGGCATAGGGTGTCAGGTAGCAGATGATCTCTTCTGTCCAGCCGGGGACACCGATCACCAAGTTTTTGTAGCGGTTTACCAAACTTTCATAAACAAGGGTTGCCCGCATCGGCGCAGGCATAGCGGCAAAACCGGGGTTAATGATCGCCTCATAGCCGCTGGCGTGCCGCACCCGTTCGGTGATGGGGGGGATGCCATAGACTCCAGCGAGGCGTTGGGCATCAGGATGCTCTGTATAGGCGGTGGGTTCACCCGTTCCCTCAGCAATGGCACGGGCAAGCGTCGCGGCAAGGGTTGTTAGCCCTACCCCCAACCCCACGCCAATGACTAAAACAAGGTGCGTCCCCATCACCTTGCTGTAGTGGGCATCGTCGTGAATGTACCGCCCGACGATCATCCGTACCAACTCAATGCCTACATTCGGATAACGCCCCATGAGGGCAAAAACATCCGCCCGCTTCAAAAAGACCGTCTCCACTGGCGTAAGCGCCGTTGCCGAGACCCCCGCCATGCTTGCTTGGTCAGGGAGCAAGCTATATGTGCCGAACATTTCCCCAGAGCGCAAGAAGGCAAGCGCCCGCTGTGTAGTTCGGGCGGGCAAGCGCCGAGTGATCCCGACCAAGCCATTTTTGATCAGGTAAAGGTGTTCGCTCGGTTTGCCTTGTTCTTGAATGATCTCACCGGGTTGGAAGCGGCGTTCGCCTAGCAAGCGGGCAACCTCGCGGAGATGATCTTCGTTCAAGCCCCGGAAAAGGGAAGTCTGCTTGAGAAAGGTCATGTGATCGAGATCAACCTTCGTCCAAATTTCGCTGGAAAGCCCGACGGGTCCACGGCGCACCGTCCCCCGCATATGGACATGGTATTCCTTGCCGTTCGCCCCCTCAAGAACTTGAATGTAGTCGGCGCTGAGGAGTTCGGTGATCTGAGCCTCTAGGGATGCCTCATCACTGCCAAAAGACGCCGCCAACTCGGCGAGGGTTGCCCCCTTTTTGCGGGAGAGCCAATTCACAATTTTGCGCTGGGGGGCGGGCAAAGCGAGCAGATCAAGGGGGGTAATGCCCCCTGCCGAAGCAGGTGCGGAAGATGGGGCGGGCGTCTCAGCGGCGTTGGCGGCGTTTGGGTCTGGCGCAGGCTGGCGCTTGCCCAGCAAACTGCTTAATAAATCATCGCGGTTTGTCATCGAAAGCCCCCTGTCGATGGTGATTGATGGTTGCTATGGTTGGTCGTTTAGTTTTTTTCCACTTTTTTTGGTCAATTTTTGATCGCGGGGATGATGTTCCATCGGGCGCGACGGGCGTGTAGAATCGTCGCTTTGCGGATCATCAAGTGCGGTGAAGCGCATGAACGCACGCTCCAACGGACTCATTTCTTCGGGAAAATCGGTATCATCATGAAGTTCCATGATGCGATAGCCCTCTTTGATATAACTGCGAATGGTGTGCGGGCTAATGCCCATTTCGTCAGCGGCAAGCTGTGCGGGCATACCTTCCACCACACAAAGCCAAAGCGCCTGCCGGATGCGTTCCGTCATTTCGGGGAACTCACGTTCGTGGGGGAGCAGTTTCGCCTCTTGCAGCCATGCCTCGTTGGGAGGGGTGTTTGCTTGGACGCTCTCGGTGATCATAAAACGGCGGTGTTTTACGGCATAAATCACCGCCCCAACCAGTTTTAAGCGAAGGTCATTACGCACCAAAAAGCCCATGGCGCCAGCTTGGTGCGCCGCGGCTGCCCATGCGGAATCGGGGTGGTGGGCAATACACAATACAAGCAGATCGCGCACCATTCCCCGAAACCGTTGGATCGTCTCCGCCAACCCATCGGGATCGGCAAAAAGGTGAATGTCTAGGATGAGGATATTGGGATGTTCAATGGGCGAGATCGATTTCAAGAAATCAAATGCCGCCTCCACCGTCTCTGGGATGGCGATCACCCGTGTGCGGCGATCCCACGCCAAATAACTATTTATGGCGCGGCTGGCATAGAAATCCCAAACGAGAACCATCACCTTTAGGTTGAGGTAAATTGTGCTGTTTAGCATAGCGTGGTGATTATCTTCCTCGCCCGTCGTTACCTAATCCCGAACGCGCTCGGCACGGCGCAAATCAGATGGGTTAATCTCCAGCAATACAGCGCCGCAATCGCGGCAGGCTACCGCATCCAATTTGAGAAGTCCCTTCCATGGGCGGAGGTTGAAGATAGAGTTTAGCCAATTCAGGCTCAGCTTGCGGGGGGCAAAGCGCACCTGTTCAAATTTATCGCTGTAATCGACAACGATCCCCCGCGCCAAATTGGTTGACCCACAGCGAACGCACATGAACCGTTCGGGAATCACTCGGTGGGTTACATAGGGATTTCCCCCCGGTGCAACCTCCTCCTCCGGCAGTTCGGGCAGTTCTGGTATGTCCGGCATGTCGGGTGTGTCGTCGGTATAGGGTGGAGCGGGCTTTTCGGTCATGACGAAAACCTTCCTGTTTTCATGTCTTACAGGCGAGTATCTCTAGTGTACCTTACCCCGCAAGAGTTTGCTGTTTTAGGGAAATAAAAAAGACAGGGCGTTCATGCCCTGTCTTTTTATGTTAGGTTGGTAGCCGTGTACTAAGGCGCGGGTGAAGGGTTAGCTGCCCATCTCGCCATCGTCCAAACCGGGCGAGTCGGAGATCAGGTCAAGATCGATCTCGGCATCTTTATCCAACGCGCCCTGACTTTCCAAGGTGGCATTAGGGGCGATCCGTTCGCGGTCTTGATAGGTGTGGAAGCCCGTCCCAGCAGGGATCAACTTCCCAATGATCACGTTTTCCTTCAAGCCATACAGACGGTCTTCCTTGCCTTCAATTGCCGCCCCCGCCAACACTTTGATCGTGTGTTGGAAGCTGGATGCAGACAGGAAACTATCTGTGCTGAGGGCGCACTTCGTGATTCCTAACAAAACGGGAACACCCGCTGCGGGTTCTTTCCCCTCGTTGATCAGTTTGTCGTTTGTCTCCAAGAGGATCAGCCGATCAATGAGTTCACCGGGGAGCAGATCGCTGCCGCCGCTCTTGGTTAGCTGCACCCGCGAGAGCATTTTACGGATCATGATCTCAAAGTGCTTATCGGCAATGTTCACACCCTGATTGCGGTAGACATCTTGCACCTCGGAGAGCAGGTACAACTCACAGGCAGCCGACCCTTGAATACGCAAGATGCGGTGGGGGTTTTTCGACCCCTCAGTGATCGGATCACCCGCTTTAAGCTGTGCGCCATCAAAGGCTTTTGCCGTCAGACGGGCGCTAGAGGGGATTTCGTAAGAAACTTCCTCACGCCGTTCATAGCGGATGTACAGCGTATGCCCTTCGATGTGGGTTATGCCGGTCATCTTGGCGACAAGGGAGCCAACAACATTCCCCTCGTTATCGATCTGGTGGGCGAGGACTTGCCCCTCCTTGATCTCTTGCTCATCTTCTACCACCAGTTCCCAATCGATAGGAATATGGTGTTCCTCGTTGAACATCTCGCTGTTGATGACGATTGCCTTACGGACGCCATCTTCCTTGACGATGCGCAGCACGCCGTCAATATCGGTCATGACGGCTTCGCCCTTCGGCTTCTTCCGCGCCTCAAAGAGTTCCTCAACGCGGGGGAGACCGCTGGTGATGTCACCGGAGGCTTGCGCCGTCCCGCCTGTGTGGAAGGTGCGGAGCGTCAATTGCGTTCCCGGCTCGCCAATGGATTGGGCCGCGACGATGCCGACGGCTGAGCCAATTTCGACCAGTTCGCCGCGTCCCATATCCCGCCCATAGCAGTGCGCACAAATCCCATGAATCAGGGCGCAGGTCAGCGGGCTGCGGACATCAATTTCTTCGAGACCGGAGGCGGCAAGCTCATCGGCTTTGTCTTCATCGATCATCCCGTTGCGTTCGATGATCAACTCGCCGGTCTCTGGATGGTAGTGGCTCTTTGCCGCACAGCGTCCCATGATCCGCTCTTGGAGGGATTGCCCGGCGACATTTTCGGATTTATGGATGGTTAGACATTGATCCGTTCCGCAGTCGAGGCGGTTGACGATCACATCTTGCGCCACATCGACCAAGCGGCGAGTCAGGTAGCCAGCGTCAGCAGTACGCAGGGCTGTATCTGCCAAGCCCTTCCGCGCCCCGTGTGTGGAGATGAAGTATTCCAACGCCGTCAGCCCCATACGGAAGTGGCTGCGGATGGGGAGTTCGATGATACGCCCGGAGGGGTCTGCCATGAGACCGCGCATCCCCGCCAACTGCGTAATCGGACCAAAGCCACCTTTTGTTGACCCCGAAATTGCCATGATCGCCACCGGACCAAAGGGATCAATCGTGTCTTTGATGATGTCACCCAGTTTGTCACGGGCGACGTTCCATGTATTGACAGCCTTTTGGTAGCGTTCTTCGTCGGTCATCAGACCGCGCTTGTAGTCCCGATCTGCATATTCAATGTCGGCGTTGGCGCTGCTGATGATCTCGTCGCGCTCTACCGGAATGGTAATGTCTGAGACGGCAATGGTCGTCCCAGAGATGGTGGCATAGTGGAAGCCAATGTCTTTGATGGCGTCTACTACATCGGTGGTCACGTCGGAACCGAATTTCTGGTAGCACCTCGCTACGAGTGTTTGCAGCTGCTTTTTGCCCATCGTATCTTGGACAAAGCGCAGTTCGTCAGGCAAAATTCGGTTAAAAATTGCCCGCCCAATAGTTGTGATTTCTGGCTTTGGCTGGGCTAACCCCTTGTCATAGTAGTTGCCAAGTAGGATTGGCGTGTGCAGACCAACCACCCCCAAGCCATAGAGGTATTCCGCCTCATCCATATCGGCAACCATCTGCCGCTCATGGAGATTGGCGATGTCTAACTTGGCATAGGTGGGGTCTTTCGCCTGCATCTTTTGGAAGTCGTAGGCATTAAAGACGGCAACATCGATCTTGCCTTCCAACAAGGCATTCAGCAGGTTGACCTCGCCAGAGATCGGCTTGCCGGCTTTTTTGCCCGGTTCAGGGGGGGGCGGCGCACTGGGTCTGAAGATGATGATCTCGTTGCCCAGATCAAGCTCATAGCGTTCCACCCACCGATGCCCAGAGGTGTTGTAGGCAGCGCCAACTTTATAGCCCTTCCCACGAACATCGGCAAGGTGGCGGAAGGGTTTCGTTTTCCCTTTCAAGGCGATCAAGTCGGCAGTGGGGTCCATCGTCAGGTAATACGCGCCCAGTACCATATCCTTTGAAGGACCAACGACGGGCTGACCGTCGGCGGGCTTCAACAGGTTTTTCGTGCTGAGCATGAGACGACGGGCTTCTTCAACCGCCTTTGTCGAAAGCGGCACATGGACAGCCATTTGGTCACCATCGAAGTCAGCATTGAACGCCGAGCAGACGAGGGGGTGAATTTGGATCGCCTTGCCCTCAACAAGCTGCGGCTCAAACGCCTGAATGCCGAGGCGATGGAGCGTGGGGGCGCGGTTGAGCAGCACTGGACGCTCTTTGATCACTTCCTCAAGAACTTCCCATACTTCGGGGCGTTCCTTTTCGATCAGGCGGCGGGCACCCTTCACATTGCTGATATAGCCATACTTGACGAGTTTGCTGATCACAAAGGGGCGATACAGTTCAAGTGCCATCGTCTTGGGCAAGCCACATTGGTGGAGCTTCAGCTTGGGACCAATGACGATCACCGAACGCCCAGAGTAATCGACACGCTTTCCGAGCAGGTTGCGGCGGAAACGCCCCTTCTTGCCTTTCAGCATATCTGAGAGCGATTTCAGTTCGCGGCGTCCGCGACGGCTGAGCGCCTTCCCGCGCTGGCTGTTATCGACCAAGCTATCGACGGCTTCTTGCAACATGCGTTTTTCGTTGCGAACAATGACATCCGGGGCGCCGAGTTCCATGAGCCGTTTCAGACGGTTGTTGCGGTTGATCACACGGCGGTAGAGATCGTTCAGATCGCTGGTGGCAAAGCGCCCCCCATCCAACTGCACCATTGGGCGCAGATCGGGCGGGATGACCGGCAGGATGGTCATGATCATCCATTCGGGGCGATTCCGGCTCTTACGCAAACTTTCCACCACGCGCAGGCGCTTTGTCGCCTTCTTTTTGCGCTGCTTCGATTTTGAGGAACGTACATCGTCCCACAATTCAACAGCGAGTTTCTCAAGGTTCATGTTCTTCAAGATTTCATGGAACGCCTCAGCGCCCATATCCGCCTTGAACACATTCCCATATTTCGCCTTCAGTTCGCGGTAACGCCCATCGGTGAGGAAGGTGAGAACTTGGAAATTGGCGAGTTCTTGCCGTGCCTCAATTGCCAACCCACGCGCCCGCGTCATTTTTGTGTTCGTCTGCCCTTGCAGCGCCTCAATCTGGCTGGCGGCTTCGGCAGAGCGTTCATCGGCAACAACATCAAGCTGCGCCATCTCTTGTTGGCGGCGTTCCTCAATCTCGACTTGGATTTCGCTGAGGCGGGCAGAGACGACGCGCTGAATACGGCTGAGGACTTCGTTGGTAATCACCTCGCCAGAATCAACGACAAGCTCGCTGGCACTCTCAAAGAGAATCGGGTCAGAAAGCGTCTGCCCGCGCATGTTCTCCACACGGCGCTGGAGAAGTTGGGCTTCTTTCATCACATCTTCGATGAGGCTGTTCTGCTCATCGTTGAAACGTTCGTTAATGGCGTCAATCTGCCCTTGAATCTCGCCAAGTCGCTCGTCGCGGTTGGTTTTGATCGCCTCGATTTGCCCGCCGATGTTGGCGTTTGCCTCTGTCTCTTGGCGGGAAAGTTCCTCGTCAATGCGCTTGAGGGCGCGGCCGCGGGCTTCCTCATCAATGTAGGTGATCACATATTGGGCAAAATACAAGACGCGATCCAAGTTGCGGCGGCTGACATCCAGCAGCAGCCCCATATAGCTAGGGACGCGGCGCGTGTACCAGACATGGGCAACGGGGGCGGCAAGTTTGATATGCCCCATGCGCTCACGGCGGACGGCAGCACGGGTCACTTCGACACCGCACTTATCACAGATCACGCCTTTATAGCGGACATTCTTATACTTGCCGCAGTAACACTGCCAGTCTTTCGTCGGACCAAAAATCGCCTCGCAAAAGAGACCGTCTTTTTCGGGGCGCAGCCGTCGGTAGTTGATCGTCTCTGGCTTCAGCACTTCACCATAAGACCATGATTGAATGGTTTCTGGTGAAGCCAAACTGATGCGCAGTGCGCTAAAATCTTTCGCCTCCAACGTGGCTTCCTCCTTGCGCTCGACGGATACGGGTATAGGTTAGTGGCTCGGACATTTCTCTATTTGCAACCGGAAACGCCCAACGGATTCACCGCTGGGGTGGTGACGCTTAACTGAAAAAGCGGTGTGCATGGGCATATGAAATGCAAAAACAGCACATGGAGTCTAGTTTTCCAGCGCCCTCAGTGTGGAGATGATAAGCGTATTCCGCCGTTTGCATCGTAACCACAAGATGATATTCACTTTTCTCGAAATGTCAAGCCTGAGGATTGAAAGAAGTCTGTACTTGTGAAAGGCTAGCACGCCCTTCACAATGGACTTTCACAGTTACGTTTGTCCAAACGACTCCCCCCCGAATATGTGGCAATCCGGCGCAACCTGATCTACACTGTCCAGTAGGTTGCCAAGCGCTTTATACGCACGGAGCGTACTTCATGCCCCGGATCATTTATCAATCCCTCAGCAGTGTTAACGAGATGCGCCTTACAGCGTTGATCACCAAACCTGAATGGACACACTACCGGGCAGCGTTAAACCTCCCACTTGTCGTTCAAGCTGAACCCACGACGGGTGGTAGCGCCTACCTTGATTATCTAGCTGCGAATTTGCCCTCGGCGGTGGCGGTCATTTACGCGCTTGGTGAGGGGACTATGCTCGATATTGGGCGCGAGGTTGCCCACCGGAGCGGAAAGCCGCTCGTTCTCGTCCCAACGATGATTAACGATGATCGTGTGCTAAGAGCCGGCGAGGGCGACACGGTGATTCTTGATCTGGAGGTGATCAGCGCAGCGCCTAGCGATCAACGCGGAGCGGGTATTGTCGATGTTTTGTCTATCGTCACTGCTCTGATGGATTGGGGCTATGCGGCACAGAAAAATCAGCTTCCGCCAACGCAGCCATTTTCGGCATGGGGGGCGGGTATTGCCGCCGGGATTGTCCAGCAGGCGCTTAAGTTAGCGCCTGGGATTGGCAAAGGTGAGGTAGACAGTCTCAAGGGATTAATCACGCTCCTTGCCCTAACAGCGACACTGGATAACCACTTGGGACATCGGCGGGCATCGCAAGGGGCTGAACACCTTTTGGCAGATCTGCTCAGCAAGCAGCCGTCATCAGAAGGGCTACCCTATGCTGAACGGTTGGCGGCGGGTATCTTAATCACTTCGGCGCTGCATAACCGTGATGTTGCCCCCCTAAAAGGGGCGTTGGAAGCAGCCGGTGTTCGTTCTAGCGCTGTGAAAAAAGCCGAGGCATTAGCCGCCCTTTGGGATGCCCCCAGTGCCGTTAGAACGCTGAACGCCCCCCCCACAATTTTGAACGATCTCGAGGCAAACCCGGAAAAATTGGCTGAAACGCTGGCAAAAAGCACATTAAGCATCTGACAAGTGTCTGATAAATGGTGTCCTAAGCGGCTGAGATAGGGAATCCCATGCCCATCCCTGTACCGAATATTTGGCAGTTACAAACACGCGGTGATGTGGACGCGCTGAGCGAGGCACTTCGCCACCCCGACTCTGGCACACGGCGAGGGGCGGCAGCGGCACTGCGGGCGCTTGGCGCGTGGCAAGCTGTGCCAGCCTTGCAAGCCGCCCTAGCCGTGGAAAACGATTGGCAAGTTCACGCGGCACTTACGGCTGCCATCGATTACCTTGATTACGATATTCATATCGAAACCTTAATTCGGAACAAAGATGTACGCGGGCTATCGAAGATGCTGAACAGCAACCGCGCTGAGGATATTATCACCGCCTGCCGTGCCTTAGGGTCGATTGGCGAAAAGCTCGCCGTAGAACCGCTCGTCATGGTCTTTCGCAACCCCATGCTCCCCGCCCGTGTTCGTTTGGAATCAGCCGAAGCGCTGCTGAAGCTAAAGAACCCACCGGCGGTTGTCACCCTTTTGGGGGCGCTGCGCCGTGATGATTGGCAAGTGCGCCGCAATGCAGCCGGTGTTTTAGGGCAGCTTGGCGCAAATTGGGCGCTTGACCCGCTGATCAAGGCTTTGGAGGATGTTCACCCCAGTGTGCGTCGCACGGCGGCAGCCGCCCTTCGGCGCATTGGCACATCGGAAGCGCTGGAAGCGGTAGAGCGTTATGAGCGGACGCTGCTCCCCGAAGATGTAGATGCCGAGACAAGCGACGAAGCCACCCTCGGCGAAGCCCGTTCCACCGAGCCAAAACCACCCACCGCCGCACAAGCAGCAACGGAATCACAGCGCAAGAAACTTTCTGACATTATCACCAACTTGCGGGCAAATTTTGCCTCCGAAAAAGACGCCGGTACAGGGAATCTGGGTGATGGCGGAAAATCGGCAGAGAAAAGCAGCGAGGATGGGGCAGCGATCAAAAAGCGCGACACCCAACCCCTTCCCCGCCCCGGCACCAGCCCCTTAAACCGCGAGACAAAGCCGAGACCACCGGGGCAGCTTGGGCAGCCAGCAGTGATCAGCGGGGGGATGCCCTCTGTTGTAAATGACACGCCGCCCACCAAGAAGAAAACGACGGACAAACTGCCTGACTTACCCAGTGAACCCGCCAAACCACGCTACGATCCCGCCAATCTTCCTAAAACGGGACGGCTGCCCTCGTTACCGCCTGTCCCTAGCCAAGCCGATTCCCCTCGCGTGGTTCGTTCGGGGACGGGAACACTGACCCCGCCGGGTGGTGGGACGGGGAAATTGAACGATGACCTGCCGCCTGGGGAGAAACCCAAACCCGATTAGCGTGCGGTTTGACAACCCTTCCCCGCTCTGTTATCATGACTTGTGATGAGGTTGGGTCCTGCGCGGCGGAGTCCTCGAACCGCGTCAGGTCCTGACGGAAGCAGCGCTAAGGGGTATACTCCGGGTGCCGCAGGGGTGCCTGACCTCATCAATTTCAACCCGTGAGGAGTAGGTTGGATACCCAAACACCTATGGAAATGCCTCACCCACCCCGCAGCGAAACCCGTCAGGGCATCCGTCAAGAGAATCGTCAACCATCCGAAAAAGACTACACGCCGCGCCCGCCTTTACGCCCATTTCTCCTCTTGGCAGCGGCTTTTATCCTACTGTTCCTTCTTGCTGGTGTTGGTGTTTATGTGTTGAGTGCGCGTCTGCTTACGCTGGTGATAGACGGCGAAGCACGGAGTTTGCGTACCCATCAGACAACAGTGGGGGCGTTTTTGCGGGAAGTGGGAATCTATCTAGACCCTGTGGATCGCCTGATGCCCGATGGTGCTGAGCCAATCACACCGAACATGACGATCATCATAGGCAAAGCACGCCCCATCCTTGTTTCTGCTGACGGGGCAAGCCAACGCCTGCTGACCCATGCGCGGCGTATCCCAGATATCCTCACCGAAGCGGGCGTCATGCTCCGCAAGGCAGATCGTCTCTTTGCCAATGGGTCTTTGCTGATTGCAGATAGCCGCGAGTTGCCCGCAGAAGCCGTTCCAGTATCGCTGCGAGTCGTTCGCGCCCGCCCACTGAGCATTCGTGACGGGGAACGCCTGACGACGCACATCACTGCTGCTGATACCGTTGGCGAGGCGCTTGCCGAAGCAGGCATAACGTTGACACTGGCAGATGAGATTCGCCCCATCCCTGAAACGTTGATCACAGATGGGTTGGTGGTGGAGATTGTCCGTGCGGTTGCCTTCAGTGTGCAGGTTGATGGTGAGATGCTGACGACCTACGCCCGTGCCGATACCATCGGTGAAGGATTGGCAAAGACAGGGATCGCGCTGATCGGCTTGGACTATACCATCCCTAAAGAGGACACACCGCTTACGGCGGGAATGCGCGTGCGCATTGTGCGGGTGACGGAGATCGATGAGGTTGAGGCGCGGGAAATTGACTTCCCCACCGTTATGCAGCCGGATACGACACTCCCCCCAAACGAGACTCGCGTCATCCAAAACGGGGAAAAGGGCATTGAGGAACGGCGCGTTCGGGTGCGGAAGGAAGACGGTGTAGAAGTTCACCGTTCTATGCCCCAGTTGGTGGTTGTCCGTCCCCCACGAGAGGCGATCATCGCGGTCGGGGCAACGCCTGCACTTTACAGCACAGAAACACCCACACCAACAACACCGTGAGGCACTGGCGAAAAACCACGAACGCCCCACCGCGAAACGAGTAAGAGCGTTTGCTTGGATCGTGTGGAACAGCGCTTTAGAAAGTTTGCCAATCCTCATCAGGGTGATTCGCTACCATGTGTGGGAGGCTTAGAATGCACGCGAAATACCTCTTGGATAGCCACGACATTGCTCCGAAGAAAAGTCTGGGGCAAAACTTTCTTCACGACCCGCATGCGTTAGGGAAGATCGTTGCCGCTGCGGAACTAACCTCGGACGAAGCCGTTTTGGAGATTGGCGCGGGGACAGGGGCGCTGACTGTGCCTCTAGCGCAGACGAATGCGCCGATCACTGCGGTGGAGATTGACGAACGGTTAATCCCCATCCTTGCCCAACAGCTTGCCGACTTTCCCAATGTGCGCATTGTTCATACCGATATTTTGGATCACGATCCAGCCCGTTTGGTGGGGGAGATGCCCTATGTCGTGGTGGCAAATTTGCCCTATTACATCACGAGTCTCATTTTACGGGGGCTGTTGGAACGTGCCAGCCGAAAACCGCGCCGCCTTGTCCTGACCATTCAGCAAGAGGTAGCCGAGCGGATCACCGCCAAACCCGGCGATATGAGCCTACTGGCAGTGAGCGTCCAGTTTTACGGCGTTCCCAAGATTGTTGGACGGATCAGCGCCGGAGCATTTTTTCCTCGCCCAGAGGTTGATTCGGCAATCCTTCGGGTTGACCTTCATCCCACGCCTGCCATCGCCATTGACGAGGCGGCTTTTTTCACCGTTGTACGGGCGGGCTTTGCCCAAAAACGCAAACAATTGAAAAACGCCCTCGGCAGCGGATTAGGCATTTCCCATCCAGAGGCGGCGGCGATCCTGACCGCAGCGGGGATTGATCCGGCACGACGGGCAGAGACATTAACCTTGCCCGAATGGGGTGCGGTGACGACGGTAGCAACACAGACCTTGCCCGCACTGTCTTAGTATCTTAGCATCTATTCGTAAACGAAACGTGAAGCATAGGAGTAAACCCTTCACCCCCTAACCCCTCTCCCGCTGTGCGGGAGAGGGGAGATAACGTTTTTTGGGAGAGGCGCTGCCCTCCCCCACCCCTTAGAGAGGAGGCAGTTGCCAAGAGGGGAGGCTCACACCTCACAACCGAATTTACGGATAGGCTCTTAACCTATTCCTGTAATGTACATATAAATACACAGAGTGTATAAAACGCTAATCAACTGGAGCAGAGGAGTCCCTTCACTATGACTGATAGCACAGAGGCGCTAAACCGCTTCAACACCCTTCACAGCAAGGCGAAAAACATTCTCGATGGAGTGTCTCTATCGGGGATTACGAACGACCTGAAAGAGACGATGACTGCCGTCATGCGTCTGCCTACCGAAATTCAACGGGCGCGGGGGCGCGGGTATACCGTCCAGCCCGAATTAGAGGGACGCGCCCGTGAATTCGTTCAGTTGTGGGAGCGCCTTAGCCGAGAGGCGACCAGCCTGATCGAAACGGAAGGGTTCGTCTTGCGCAATGAGGCACGGCAGGTCGAAATCATCATTGCCCAATCGGGCTTTGCTCAGAACAACCCCACTGAGCTTGACCGCCTGGGGAGTCTGTTGGAACGAGAGATCGCTGATGCCGAGGGGAAGATTGAGGAGTCAGAGCGCCGCATCCGCAATCATTACGAGCCAACCCAAAACGAGATCACCCAACTTGTTGAGCAACTCACGGACATTCACTGGTTTCTCGATCACCTTGCCGAGGCAACCTTTACCCTAAACAGCGGCGAGAGCCTCGTCATGGCGGCGACTGCCGAATGGGTGGCGACGGGCAAAGGCAAGGATGATCCCGATGGCATTCTCTTTCTCACCGATAAGCGCCTGATCTTTGAGCAGAAAGAAACCACCGGCAAAACATTGGGGATGTTTGGCGGGAAAAAGGTGCAGGAAGTGAAATGGGATGTGCCGCTCTCTCAAGTAGAGGCGGTCAGCACAGAGCGAAAGGGACTGCTTGGCGGCAAAGACATGATCACCCTGACGCTGCGTTCTGGCGCACCGCTGGCGACGATTACGCTTGAGGTGAAGGGGAAGGCAAAGAATACCATTTGGGCAGAGCAAATCAAGAAACAGATGGGGAGTTAACCCTAAGCGGTATCCACAGACTACCAGTCATTTCAAAACCCCGCCCCTTGCCCCCTCCCCATTCATGGCTGAGGAGAGGACATATTTGGAAGGCGGGTTGAAAAATAGGGAGTTCATCGTTCAAACTGGAAATCGACCAAGAAACCCAGTGAGGAACGATGAACTACAAACTACTGTACCAATTAGAGCAGCACTTGTCAGCCCATCTACCGTGTTTCAATAGTTGGCAGCCGCAAAATGTAAGCCTGTTTAGCTATGGGGTGATTCAAGCGGAGAGCTGTCAGCAAGGAGCGATTGCGCGGGCGGTGAGTTGCGGGGAGCAGGTAGAGAGTACGGCGCGGCGCTTTCGCCGCTGGCTCGCTAATAAAGCGCTCGACCTAACAGCCTTTTTTGCCGAAGGACAGGTGGAGATGATTCGCGCCCTGCTGGAAGCAGCATCTCGCCAACCGGCTGGTTCTGTTGACCATTGCCTACACATGGGTGGTCGCCCTCGGCAGCCAAGCCGTTGCTGCTGGCATCGCCCAACCGCTCGTTCGTCGTCCCGACGGGTCGTTCCGGCGGCTCTGGAGCTTGTTTCGGGAAGGCTTGCGCTACTTCGTGCAAGTTGTTCAACGCCAAACCTTGTGTTTAGGATTACCCTTTATCCCAGACATAAGGTTTACTTGAAAACATGTCCTCTCCTCAGCCCTAACACAGAGAGGGACAACAAGGGGTGGGATTTTGAAATGCTTTGTATTTTTTAGCACCGAACTTCATTCCTCACCCCTCTCCAGCACAGGCGAATTATTACACATTTGAAACCCCTTTTTCCGCCGCGTTTTCGTTGTTGTTCTCTCCCCTTGCCTTGCTTTGTGAAAAGGCGTACAATACAATTTAGAACATTCAAAACTTTTTGAACGTTGTGGAAAATCACATTCACCATTGGAGAACGAACGATGGTCAAACGTCTAGGGTTGCTTATGTTGGCGGCGCTTGTGTTGCTGAGCGCCGTGCGGAATACAACGGCACAAAGCGGGATGGAAAAAGTTCGCTTGGGCTATGTCCCCGTAATGATTTACGCCCCTCTTTTCATCGCCGCAGAGCGCGGCTACTTCACCGCAGAAGGGATTGAGGTTGAACTGCTTCCCATTCAGGGGGGCAGTGATTCCGTCGTCCAGTTGGCGGCGGGAAATTTTGATGTTGCCGTTGGCGGTGTGGGGGCTGGTCTGTTGAATGCCGCCCATCAGGGGTTGGAATTTAAGATCGTCGCCCCAATGCACACCGAGCGTCCGCCGCTTGCCAGCCCACTAGTCATCTCCAGCAAGCGTGTCGATGAAATCAAAAGCGTTGCCGACCTCAAAGGCAAAAAAGTATCCATCAATGCGACAGGCGCTGCGACGGAATACTGGGTCTATTCTGCCCTGACCAAAGCGGGTTTGACGATGAACGACATCACGCTGACAACCGTTGGTTTCCGCGATGTTCCGGCGGCATTGGAAAGCGGCAGCGTTGATGCGTCCATCTTGGGTGAGCCGCTGGTGACACTCCAAAAGGATGCAGGCGTGGTAAGTGTCCTCGCTGAGGATTTTGTCGATGGCATTACCGTCACCTACCTCTACATGGGACTGCCCATTCTGAATGACCGTCCAGCGGTGGCTGAGGGGTTTGTGCGAGCCTATTTGAAGGCACTTCGTGACCTTCAGGGTGAGGGCTGGTTGAACCCAGAGAGCGCGGCGATCATCGAAAAATACACGAACGTTCCGGCGGCGGTTGCCCTGCGGGCAAACCGTCCCTACTACGATCCAAATGGGGTTGTTCCCGCCGAGGATATTGAGGAATTGCAGCGCTATTTCCTCACTCGTGATGTATTGGAATATACCGAGACGCAAGATATAACACAATTCATCGATACGTCGTTGGTGGAAAAAGCTGTTGAAGCGTTGGGCGAATACACCGACCCCGCCGCTACACCGGAAGCGACTAAAGCTCCCTAGAGCATCGTAAGCAGGGGGGTAAAACGGGGTGAGATAGGGGCGGGTCTTCAACAGTCGCCCCTAATTTTATTCCCGTTATCGAGTGATCCTTTAACGTGGTTTGAAGCTCGGCGGAATGGGATCAACACCGCAGGCTGGATAGCCATAACAGGCATCGGGGAGAATGTATCCGTTTTCATCAAAGCGCCCGCTGCGAATATTGTTCAGGTCAAGGAGAGTGGATTGATTGGGATTGGGCATAACACAATCCACCGCCCCTAGAGGGTTATCAGGAATACGTGGGGTTACTTCCGGTGTCCCCGGATTGAAGAAGTTATAGACAATGCGCGAAACGCCTTCCATAACCTCCCAGGGAAGGAGCGTCCCAATGCCTGATTCGCTCGCCTTCGATTCCCACATATAAGCAACCAGAATGTAATTCCCCGCTGGCGAATAGACAATTGCCGCGTCAGAGACATTCGCGCCAGTGTTTGCCGTGCCACCCCATCCATTTTTGTGAGCAACCTTCGTCCCACGTGGCACGCCCAGTTCAATCAACCGCCCGATGATATTCCCGCTGAGGAGTTCAACCATCTGTTGGCACTCCAACTGAGTGAACGCCTCTGGTTGGGCGGCGGCTAAGCCGCTCCCATATTCGGCGCAGTCATAGATCATCTGGAGCATCCTCGCCATGTCTTGCGGCGTCGTGCGTGACCACAAATCCGGTTTGGCGTCATAGAGGGGGTTAGGCACGGGCGGCGGCGTGTTTGTGAGCGACCAAACATAATTTGGATCACCGACATAAAGCGGGGCATTGATAAAGGTATAGGTTGCCCCTAGTGCCGTCACCGTCTCGGTGACTTGCTTCAAGCCATCGGCAAGTTTTGCCCGCGCATTTCCGCCCTGCCCCGGAATCTGCAAGAGAAAATTGGAGGCGCTGTTTGCGCTACACAAGATCGAGGCGCCCATCAACCATTTCACATCATTATCGGGGGCAAATGCCAGCTTGCTAAAGATATTGATCAGAATGGGAATTTTGATCGTACTCATCGCGCTGTAAGCAATATCTGGATTGATCCACATTTCCTCCCCAGTTTGGAGGTCGATCACCCCGATACTGCCTAGTGTGCTGGGACCATCAGGCTCAAAGGTCATTGTCTGCATATAGGCATGAAGCGCCCCCTCAAGAGTCTTCATGTCCGCCCGCCTTCCTCCCTCATTTTGCATGGGAAGGGCAACTTGGCGTTCGGTGGGTCGGTAGAGTGTCTCGCGGATGAGGTCTATCGCCTTATCTATATCGAGACGAAGCCCGGATGACCCGGTGTTAAAGGTGAATGTATTGAGGTCAAACCCTGCCCGCCCTGCCACCTGATCATAGCGAACGGCAACATTTGTGAGAAACTCTCGCAGACGCGCCTCGGAATAATCAGCACTTAAGGCAACTTCCACGGGGGCAGTAGGCTGCTGCCAGAGGAAATTCCAAAAATCCGTCCAATAATTCGAGTTATTCACTAAGCGCGAGCGAATTTCTTCTTGCATCTGGGCGCTGTTCACCCGAAAGCCAATATCCGAAGGGTAAAGCAAGATGGGGTGTCCCTGATAGGTTAGGGCAATAGGCTGCTCATACACATTTTGCCATGTTGCCGCCGCCTCAGAAAGTGTTAAGCCCGTAACGGGAACACCCGCTACGGTAATATCCGTTTGGAGCTTGTCGCGGCTGAGGGAGAAATTCGTCAGTTGGACAGCAAAGACGATCAATGCGGCAATGAGGCAGCCGCCAGAGAGGAGGGGGAGAAACGGTAACCGTACCCCGCGTTCTTTCGTACCAAGCCCTGTGAGTGACATGGAGAAGATTGTACCGATTTTGCGGCGGTTAGCAGGAAAAGATTCACCGGATGTTTAGCTGAGGATCGTTTTTTCCCTGTGAGGCGCAAGGGACTGCGCCTCACAACGTCATTCAAGGTTAGGAGGCAACCCCGGCACAGAGAATTTCCTGTGCTTTTAGGGCGAGGTGTAGATTTAAGCGTACATCGGCATCCTCTAGATCGAGGCAGGTGATCTCAGCAATGCGGTTCAGCCGATAGGCAAGCGTGTTCCGATGGATACCCAAGACATTGGCGGTGAGTGCGGTGTTGCCATTGTTGGCGAAATATGCCCGCAGTGTCGCCAAGAGATCGCTGTGCTGACGCGAGTCATAGGTAATCAACTCCGCCAACCAATTATCGCAAAAACGCTGCAAAGACAGGGGATTGTGTGTTGAGCGCAGCAGGTTGAACAAACTGGAGTTGCCAAAAAACGTCGTCCGCGATTCGCTGTTCAATTCCCCGCTCAATTGAAGGGCATCTTCCGCTTCATGGAAGGAGTGCCGCAAGCCATCCATCCCTTGGGCAGGTCGCCCAACGCCACAATGAATGTCCACATCGCCAAAACGGATGGAAAGCTGCTTACGAATCACTTCTGTTTTCAACTTCAAACGGGCAGATTGCTGCGGGTCTTCCACTGGGTGAAACAAGACGGCAGTCCCTTGCCCATAGAGAGCAACGGGTCCGCAAATGTTTCGTCGGACTGCTTCGGTTTGGAGCGTCGTCACAAATTGAGTGGGATTCACCGCAACTTTTCGCTCTGGGCGATAGAGAACAACAGCATAGTAGAGATCAGCCTGAAAGCCCGCGCTCTCCAACGTCGTCGTATCAAGGCTTTCACCTCCCAACCAGAGCGACAACCAATCGCTGCGCACCGGGCGGGGCGCTGCCAGACGTGGATTTGACGATGGTAAATAGTGTTGGTCAGCCACAGACGGTTTCTCCCAACTTCCACAGAAGAATCGCTTCTTGAACCTAAGCATCATTCTAAAAGCCCTTCATGGGGAGGGGGTGTGGGCAATGTGTTCAAAGTTTCACGAGTCGTACTGTGCAAGATGCACAAGAGGCAACATGAGCAAGTAGATTTGCCTTTGCTCACGATTTATTGTTAGGCGTTATGCTGTATTCATCGAAAGGGGGCGTGAGGGGGAAACCCCCTCATCCCCCTCACCCCCTTCTCCCCATGTGGGAAATGGGGCTGAGGGGGATGAGGGCAACTGAGTAAGGCTTAATGCCGAAAGTGTCTGATCCCTGTAAAAATCATGGCGATGTCCGCCTCATCTGCGGCGGCGATCACATCGGCATCCCGCACAGAGCCACCCGGTGCAATCACAGCGGTGATCCCTGCCTCAGCGCCAACCTGTAATCCATCGGCAAAGGGAAAGAAGGCATCGGATGCCATTACCGCCCCGTGGGCTTTCTCACCCGCTTTGCCCACCGCAAGGCGAGCCGCATCAACGCGGCTGGGCAGCCCACCACCGATCCCTAACGTCGTTTGGGCGTTGGCGATCACAATCGCGTTTGATTTCACCGCTTGAACGGCATTCCACGCAAAACGAAGGGCGTTCATTTCGGTATCGGATGGGGCGCGTTTGGTGACGACTCGCCACTGGGCATCATGTGGGTCGCCGCGATCTATCGTTTGGATAAGGACACCGCCGCGCACTGCCCGCAGTTCTACATGGGCAAGAGCGCGGGGGGGGAGGTGATCCTCCATACGCAAAAGACGGCAGTTGCGGCGGTTGGTGGCGAGTAGTTCCTGTGCCAACGAGGTGAAATCTGGGGCGGCGATTGCCTCCACAAAGAGATCGCCCATCGCCGCCACAAAGTCATCATCGACAATCTGGTTGACGGCGATCACCCCCCCAAAGGCGGACATGGGATCGCTGGCAACGGCATCTTGGAGGGCGACGGCAAGGTTTGTATTCACCGCAATCCCCGCCGGATTCATGTGTTTGACAATGACGACTGCTGGCGTCCTAAAGCTCTCCACAGCCCGCCATGCGGCGTCAAGGTCAAGCAGGTTGTTGTAGGAAAGCGCTTTGCCGCCGAGGACTTTCCCGCCAAGCGCCCCTTTGCTGGCGGGGTAGGCATAAAACGCGCCCTTTTGATGGGGGTTTTCGCCATAACGTAAGGGATGCGTTTTCCGCAGATCAAGGCGAATCACATCAGGTAGTTCGGCATCCGCTCCGGGGGCTGGTTGATCATGTTCGCTGTCGCCCAAATACTCCGCGATCAAGGAGTCATATTCGCGGGTGAGAGCGAATGCCTTCGCCGCCAACCCGCGCCGCATGGTCGGCTCAAGAACCCCCATCATCTTGTAAATGGCGAAGGCGTGTTCATAGTCGTGTGGGTCGCTGAGGACAACGACGCGCTCAAAGTTTTTTGCCGCTGCCCGCAGCAGGCTGACTCCGCCAATATCGATCTGCTCAATCGCCTCGGCAAGAGTGACATTTGCCTTCGCTATGGTCTCTTTGAAGGGGTAAAGATTGCAGATTACAAGATCAATGGGGCGGTAGCCAAGCGTTGCCAATTCGGGCAAATCCCCTTCACGGGCAAGGATTCCAGCATAAATTGCTGGATGAAGGGTTTTTACCCGCCCGCCAAACATTTCGGGGACTCCGGTGAGCGTTTCCACCGGGGTGACGGCGATTCCAGCATCGGTGAGTGCCTTCGCCGTGCCGCCGCTGGCGACCAAATCCCATCCCATCTGGGCAAGGAGGGGGGCATATTCCGCTAAACCCGTTTTATCGTAAACACTGATCAGTGCAGTGGGCATAACGCGCTAACTATCCTTCATAGGGGTGTCAAAATTCAACACATACACAGCTTCACCATCTTCGATTGTACCAGTATCGACAAACCCTAAACTGGCATACAGCGTTCGGGCGGGTTCGTTCTCTGGCACAAAACTGATGTGAATGGCGGGCGTGGCGTGGCGCTCGCGCATTTCTTGGATAATGAGCGGGAGGGCTGTCCGCCCATAGCCACGCCGCTGATGATCGGCGGCGATCATAAACCGCACAACCCACCAGCGGGGATCGTCCGGGGCGCTGCCATAGAGGACAAACCCAACAAGTGTCTCATCGTCGTAAATTGCCCGCGCTGTTCCCCACCCTTCATAGGCGATGAGCAAGAGCGAATGCCAATTGGGGGCAACATAGTGTTCCTGACCAGCTTTCAAGGGCAGGCGGCATACCGCCGCCCAATTGTCTTTCGTCACCTCATGGAGTTGGATCGCCATTGTCCCATCCTGTCCAGATCATGCCATAAATCCTTTTTTGATCGTCCGGTTGTGGGCATCCATGACCGCAACAGAGGTAATCGCCACAATATCATCCACCGAATCGCCATTTTGCAGGACATGAACCGGCGCCCCTATCCCCAAAAGGACGGGTCCGATTGCCTGTGCGCCACCCAGACTAGAGAGGAGTTTATAAGCAGTATTGGCGCTCTCCAAATCTGGAAAAACAAGGACGTTGGCATCCATCACACGGCTGAAAGGGAAACGCCCGACCATCATCTCCGCCGAAACGGCCACATCGGCTTGCACTTCACCGTCAATCACAAGGTCGGGGCGCTTTTTCCGCACCAGCGTGACGGCATCGCGCACTTTGTTGCTCAGGGGGTGATGAGTGCTGCCAAAATTGCTGAACGAGAGCATAGCGATACGTGGGGTGAGATCAAGGTCTTTGGCAAAATCTGCCGCCAAAATAGCAATTTCGGCAAGTTGTTCGGCATCTGGCTCGATATTCACCGTTGCGTCAGTGAATAAGTAGATTTTCTCATTGGCGATCATGACATACACACCGCTGGCGAATTTGACGCCCGGTTGGGTATGGAAAATTTGAAGGGCAGGGCGAATCACCTCTGGGTATTCATAGGTCAAGCCGCTGATGTAAACATCGGCGTCCCCTTGATGAACCATCATTGCCCCATACACATTTGCCGTCCGCAGGGCTTGTTCCGCCATTTGACGGCTGACGCCGCGCCGCTGGCGAAGGGTGTAGTATGCCTCTGTGTAGGCATTCAATGTTTCCGAGGTTGCTGGATCAACAATCTGCGGGCGGAAGCCATCTAAGCCCAATTCGCGGACTGCCTCGCGGATCACATCTCGTCGTCCGATCAAGATCGGCTGCCCAATGCCTTCATCAGCAATAATCGCCGCCGCACGGATGATTTTTAGTTCCTCGCCCTCGCCAAAGACAACGCGCTTTTTCCCGCCCATTTTTGCTTTTTGCATCATTTCGATGCGGAAGCGCTGCCCACGTCCACGCCGAGCGGTGAGCATTTCGCGGTACTCATCCAAATCAAGCTGGCGACGGGCGACGCCTGTCTCCATAGCCGCCTTCGCCACCGCCGGCGCAACATAGGTCAACACACGGGGATCAAGCGGTTTCGGAATCAGGTATTCATCGCTGAATTTGAGGGAGGTTTTTCCGTAAGCGTTTAGGACGCTATCCGGCACATCCTCGTGAGTGAGTTCAGCAAGGGCATAGGCAGCGGCGAGCTTCATTTCCTCGTTGATCGTTCGGGCGCGAACATCCAGCGCCCCTCGGAAAATGAACGGAAAGCCGAGGACATTGTTCACTTGGTTGGGAAGGTCGCTGCGTCCAGTGGCGATCAGTGCGTCGGGGCGTACTTCCCGCGCCAATTCATACTTGATCTCTGGATCGGGATTCGCCAATGTAAAGAGAATGGGGCGTTCTGCCATGCTCTCCAGCATATGCGGCGTGACAATATCTGCCGAACTTAAGCCGAGGAACATATCTGCCCCGTTGAGCGCATCCTCAAGGGTGCGGGCATCGGTGTCGTTGGCAAAGGGCGCTTTGTACTCGTTCATATTCTCGGAGCGCCCGCTGAAGATAACCCCTTTGGAATCTACCATCAGCATGTTTTGGGGGTCCATCCCCAGTTTGATGTAGAGAAGCGCCGTAGAGATTGCCGAAGCGCCCGCGCCGGAAATGACCAATTTCAAGTCTTCAATCTTTTTCCCGACAATGCGGAGTGCATTCAAGAGGGCAGCGCTGCTGATGATTGCTGTGCCATGCTGATCGTCATGAAAGACCGGAATATCCAGCATCTCCCGTAGGCGGCGCTCGATATAGAAACATTCTGGGGCGCGAATATCTTCAAGGTTGATTCCCCCAAACGTAGGGGCGAGGGCGCGGCATATTTCAATGATCGCGTCGGGATCAAGGGTATCTAATTCAATATCAAAGACATCGACATCGGCAAACACCTTAAAGAGGACGCCTTTTCCCTCCATAACGGGTTTGCTGGCAAGAGCGCCAAGATTGCCCAAACCGAGAATTGCCGTCCCATTGCTTACAACGGCAACCAGATTGCCGCGTGCGGTGTAATCAAAGGCTTTGTCGGGGTCTCCCTTGATCGCCTTGACCACCTCCGCCACGCCGGGCGAATAGGCGAGAGAGAGATCACGTTGGGTAGCGAGAGGTTTTGTGGGGCGAACTTCAATTTTTCCGGCGCGTCCACGAGTGTGGTATTCAAAGACATCTTCGGGTGTGATAGACATGATGTGTCTTCCTGAGGGTAGACTTTCTAACCTCAGTGAGTATATCCCTAATTGTGTTCTTAAGGGTGGATGATGTGTGTCTAATCGTGAAGGGAGCGGCTTGTAGGGAAAGCCCCTACAAGCCTTTTTTCCGACGGCGGGTTAGGGTTTGGGGGGGCGGTTGGCGGTGATGAACCCTTTGGGGTTGAGGTAATCACGCTGGATGCGTCCAGCATCTAGCCAAGGCCAATCGCCCGGCGCTGTCTCGAAAATTCGTGTAGGGCTAATGTCATAGTGCAAATGAGGCGCGTTTTGGAAAACGCCAAAGGCATCGCCTATATCCGCGATATGCTGCCCCCGCGAGACACGATCTCCCGCTTTCACTTGCATGTTCTCCACATGCCCATAGCGGCTGTAGACAATCTTCCCCGTCGTGATCTGCGGATCGTGGCGGATAATGACTACATTGCCCCAACTGCCCCAATTCGGCGCTTTGCCCGCCCGCTGCGCATAGACCACTTCCCCAGAGGCAACAGCGTAAATCTGCTGTCCCTTCGTCTTGCCCCGTTTGCTGACGAGATCATCGCCTGTGTGGAGCGATTCCCGCCCCAAAAGGGCATAGCGCACCGCATAGCCTAGCGTCAATAACCACGTTGGCGGATATGGCGTCCCGCTGTAAATGGCATTCCGTTCGGGGTCTAAGCCCACCGGCGCATCAAACCCATCGGCAACATAGCGGGGCGGACGCTGCCAGCCGATCACCTGCCGCCAGCGGATCGCATCAAACACAACTTCCCGTCCGGCTTCGCCAGTGAGGTCGTTCAGAAAGACGATACCCGTATTCGGTTTTGTAATGTCAAATTGATATACGCCCAACGATGCCCACGCTGAATCAAGTTTTGTCTGGGGAATGGCAACTTCCAGATCCCCCGGCTGCCCAACAATACCGTTTATTTTGTAGCGAGCATTGTTCGTCGTCCCATGCTGGGAGGGAATGAAGGCGCTGATCTCATAAAACCCGCTGGCGGGGAGGCGCGGTTCGTAGCGCACCCAAACGCGGCTGCTGAAGGGCGAACTGGTGAAATAGCGGCTTGTCCAGCCTTCCTCGTTTGTAAAACTACGCAGCGGGCTTGGCGCACCGTCATAGGTTCCCTCGCGGTAGCCACCATCATTCGGCTTGACTACAACTTCCGCGCCATAGCGCCCCACCCCAACGGGCGTCCCCTGATCGCCGCCGGGGACACTGCCATCAATATTGACATTGACAGGTGGAAACAGCGCTTTGTTCAGTGTGCCAAAGCGAAACCAACTGAGTCCCGGCGTTTTGTAAGTTTCGAGGGCGATCACGCGGGCGCGATCCATCCCATCGGCAGTGATCTTATCGCCGCGCCCCTGAAACCCCTGTAAAACGGGAATGAGGGGAATGCCATAACTGCCCCATCGTCCATATGCCTGCTGAAAGCCGGAATCCGGCGTCAAGCCGAACTCTGCCCAATAGATTTGAGGATGGACGCTGTTTAAGAAAGGGCGCCATTCGTCAGGGAAAATCGGGTCGTAGTGCCAGGGGCGCGGGTCAACGCTCATCCCAATGTGAAAATCAGCCGGCACGCCGCTTTTCAAACGGAGCATGAAAGGGCGGATGGCGGCACGCCCACCGCTGAAGTACCCCTCAAACGGCTCAACATCCAAAATGAGCGATTTCACGCCGGGACGCTTACAGGCTTGAATCAAGAAATCCGCTTCAGCGGTGGGGTTCTTTCCGTAGGGGATTGCCCATGCATGAAAATCCAGCCCAACAGCGGCGAGCTTGCTCACCCAACGGTCAATATCTGCCAGCGAACGAATGGCGAGGTCGGGCTTGGGGTCGCCCGCACCGAGATTGCCGATCCACTGGCTGCCCTCGCCAATCTTGACGAACAGGGCATCCACCGCCGGGGCATAGGTGCGGATGGTATCGATCAACTCATCCAGGGTGTTTTCGCCAACGGTACGCCCATGAACATACCACAGGGCGACTTTCCCATCATAGGGGGTGGGCATAAGGCTGTTCTCCTGAAGGGACGGCTAATTTCCAGTCAAATCCTTATAGTCGCGGCGGGTGATTAGGTTCGCTTGCAGCGCAGCGTCGGGGTTTGCCTTGATGTAGCGCTGGACAGCCTGATTCGCCATGTGGTTAGGGGGATAGGTCTCTTCCAGCCCTTTGATCCACTCCACCACAGATGGCTCGTGAATGATGATCTCACCGAGATAATCGACGCCCGCCGCCAGGAAATATTCAGCGGCATCGTCGGTATCCCCCATCAGGGTGAGCATCCGATCTAAGACGGCTTTCCAATCGCGGCTGTCATGGAGGTAGGAGAGGAGGCGCAACGCATGGTAAGAAACACCCTGATCAAGGTCGTGAATCAAGCGCCGTGCGGTATCTGCCACCTCACGCGGCAGCCCCCGCCGCGAAGACCGTCCGGCATCGCGCAGAAGGGCGTACTTTACTTCGGGGATTTCGGTGGGCATGAGCAGAATCTGATTCACCAATGCCGAGGCTTCGTCATAATAGCCATCGAGCATCGAAAACAAAATTTGGAATTGTTCGGCGGCGTTGGTGCGCATCACCGGATTGGGGTGGCGCAGCAGCTTTAGCATCAGCTTGTGGTTTCGGCGCTGGATAGCGATCTCAAGGATATTCAGGGGGTATTCCAATTTCCCCCCCCGCGCAATGGGGGCAATCCAGTGTTCCGCTGCCAGCGCCTCAATGTGTTCCATGGGCAGCGCTTCATGGAGATTCGCCTGTTTTGCCTGTTTCGCTACATCAATAACAAACCGTTCGGGGTCATTGCGTAATTTTGCCGATTGGCGTGCTTGATGGGCGATATTTTCGAGCTTATCGAGAGCAACTGTGTTTGTCATAGCCATTAACCGTAAATCAACAATGGGAATCGCCGCTGCCAGTCTGAAAGTAGCGATCTAAAGAACAAAGAGCCGCCGATCAAAACACCCCTATAATAGCCTACAATGGGCTGAAGCGCCTTGACCCTACTTCGTCTACGTCCAGTACCCCCATTCCACGCCCCTCACCACAGGGCTATGGAATTCTACCTTAACGTACCTCATAGACCCGCGCCCCATCTGACTCAAACACCAATTTTAAATAGGGGAGATCATCGGTTGGCACACCATAAGCGGCGGCTTCGGGGAGCGGCAGACGCCAACGGTACATCTCACGAAGTGCTACCGGGTTGCCAAACACTTGCGGGACAATGACATAGTTAACCCCGTATTGGTGCAGCAAGGCTGCGTTTTCCGGCGCGGCGGGATCGCGCCAAAAGGCTTTGAGGGCGGCTTGCCGTGCCTCTACGATCTCCGTCCCGCGAAAGAAGGGTTGCGGACGAAAATACACAGTCTGTCGGGCAGTAATGACCGGAATCCAATCCCCTTCATGGGGACCGGGATGATTCAAAATCAGGGTATCGCGGGGGGTGTTCTCTCGCAGCCACGTTGCCGCTCGAACATCGGCATAGCTGGCGAACGCCCCAAACATCTGAAAGGCGGTGCTTTTACTCCACGTTGTAAGCGCCTGCGCATTGGCACCAACGAGGATACCAATCAGCATGATTCCCCCAATGAGCGGGAGGCTGAAGCGCCGCACCCATGCGGTGGTTCTTTCTACGCCAAGTCGATCTGTAATCCACAACAAGGCGATTGCGGCGAAATATAGGTAGGGAATGATCGCCCCATGCCACGCCACACTAAAGGGGTAATCGTACTTGAAAATAGGCAGCCAACCGAGGATTGCCCGCGTGATCCCGATGCTGCTGTTATCCAAAATCAAGAGAATCCAGACCAACATGAGGTTATCAACCGTGTTACGCCGCCGCAGAGCGATCCACATGCCGCCGAGGGCAAAGGGGACGATCACCACCCCTTGATAAACGGTTAAGACGAGGAGATGTGCCAGATCGGTATGGAAGGGGGAGGCAATATCCGAGGTTAAGAGCGGTGCAAGCTGTGCCAGCCATGGCAGCAACCCGATGAATGCCAAGCCGGGGATGCCGGCTGCCAAGCCAAGCCAACGGGGAAAGAATTCCCGAAAAATAGGGCGCGGCTTGGTAAACCACAACCCGATTAACCAGGGGACATAGCCAAACATGAGGATGATGGTCATATCCGGTTGGGAGAGCGGCACAGCCCCTAAGCAAAGCACTGCGGCAAAAAAATCGGCACGCCGCCCTTCGCGGTGAAAACGTAAGGCAAAGGTGAGAAAGGCAAGGCTAAAGACCAACCCCAACAAGGCGGTAAAGTGGGAATCGAGATAGGCGCTGAAGAGTCCCCCGCTTAGCAAGGCGGCGATCCCAAAGACAATGCCCATCCGGCGGGATTCCCCTGGATCGAGTTCATTGCCAAAATCGTAGGCAATCCAAACAAATAAGATAGCGAGGACAGCCCCCACCGCAAACTGAATGGTGTGGATGCCAGCGTTCAACCGCGCCCCTAGATAGGCGATAATTGCCGGAAAGCCGGGCGAATACAAGTAGCTGATCTCTGGATGGAAGGGGGCTAGGGTCGTCAGACTGCCGCTGTCACGTAGGGTTAGACTGAGGACGCCAAAGCCTTGTGCGTCAGTATCCAACGGCACAGGCAAGATGAGGGCGGGCAAGGTAAAAAGAAAGGCGACAAGGGCAAAAAAAGCGAGTTCACGGGGACCCGCCCATCCACTGTAGGTGCGCGTGCCGCCTTCTGCCTCTGTACGGAACATACCCGCCGAGAGCGTCCCCGTGAAGAAAATGCCAACAATGGCAGCAAACCACATGTAATCGATGAGCAGTGTATCCCAACCGAAAAGAGCGGCGAGGAAGATTCCGCCCGTTGTGATGAAGGCAAGGGTGAGCGCTCCGGCAAGCCCCACGCGAGGCCCATAGGTTGGCAAGGCAGGGGAGAGCATTGCGCCCGCCCCAAAAATCACCGAGGCAAAGACAAACAAGACAAATATAGGCATAGAGTCAGCCGTTCAGTCCATAGTCAATTCAGGGTAACACAGCGGAGTGCAATTTTAGCGAACGTATCTAAACCTGAGTGAACACAGGGGCATTGATCCCCCCCGCTGTTAGGGGCAGCGGGGGAGGTACGCCAACCTATTGGCACGCCTTAGGGACTTTACCAAGCCCCGGCGCGGTGGGCAAATAGGCGGCGCTGAAGGCAGTGACCGTTGAGACAAGCCCCATAAAAATGGGCGCTTTCCCCGGCGGCTGCACACTGAAGGAAAGCTGCTCATCACGCCCGCGCACGGCATACAACACCGTGCCATCCGCCAGCCACTGAATTTCATAGAGATTATCCGCAGCGGGCGGCACAAAGTCTGAGCGGCTATCCCCATTAATGCCCAAATAGGCTACGCGGGTGTCCGGTGTGGTGTAGACAATCCCCTTGCTGTCCGGCGTCCAATTAAAGAGATACTGGACAGGCGGCAGCGTTTGAATCACTTGCCCACTTGCTGGGTTTTGGATACGCCAGCGCGACCCCACCCCAACGAGGAGCATTTTGCCATCTGGCGAGGGAATCACGTAATCATCGGCGCTGATCTCCGGCGGCACACCCATATTTTGGGGTTGCCCAATGAGCGGGACAAACCACAACCGCCCGGCAATAGGATCGTTTGGCGGGGTTTCTTCCGCATAGGGGATATAGGTGTAGAAGCCCTTCCCATCCGTCGCCCACGAAATTGCCGGAGGGAGCATGGCGCGAATGTCGCCAATACCCAACTTGGGGACGAATTCAAGAAGGGCGGGTGGCTCATCCGTCTCTGTGGCAGGGTATTTGACCATGTCGTTGGCGCTTAGCAAGACAACGCTGGTACGTTGGGTGTTGCGCCGAACCCCGTCACGGGGTTGGTTGCCGCGATCCACGCGGAAGGGTTGTGTCAAGCCATCAAGGGGGAGACTAAAGATAGGGTAGCTGTACTCGTCGTCGCGAATGTCTTCAATCTCTACGCCTGCAATATTTGTCCCCGGAATCCATGTTACACGGCGGGGATAAGCGTCTTGTTCTAAGGCAAAGGTTGTGGCGTCTGCCATAAGCGCCATTTGCCCAGTGAGCAGTTCCACCCAATAAATCCCGTTGTAGGTGGTAACCAGTGCCGCCGTGCCATCAGGGGCAAGGTCAACACTGAGCGGGGGCGGGTTGAACTGGGCGACGATGCGCGGCGGACCGAAGTTATCGGAATAGGACAACGACCCATCCGCTCCGGCAAAAATAGCCCGAAACGTCCCCCCGCTAACCGTTTCCCCTTCTGGGATTGCCGTTGGCAGCGGGGAAACGTTGGGCTGAATACAGCGCAAGAGGGGTAAGATCGTACTGGGCAACGGAGTAGGGACCTCCCCCGTGAATGGCTCAAGAACGTAATCCACACCAACGGATTCAGCGATCCACCCCTTCAAATCGCCAAGCTGTCCTTGCCACCACCGCCCCCCTTCAAAAGTGCAAGTGAACTCGCCGCTGACGGTGAGTACTGTTCCCATCGGCAGATAGCGCAGCACAGGGGCTTGAATAGCGGGGTCTGGTTTGAGGTAAGCGCCGGGGATAAAGGGGCTGTTTGAGCCAACGACTAATGCCATTCCGCCATCGGCAAGGCGCGATTCGGGCAAGCCATCACAATCGCTATTTTGAGCGCGGGTGGGGAGGTTACTCCCGACCATCGCCCAGAAAAGAACACTTATCACCATCAGGCGTTGTAAGATCATTTTAGGTTGCTACCCTCCACCTCAATCACCGTAAGCAAGGCACAAAAGAGACTGAATCTTGACGAGATTCGTACAATTTGCCGATCTAAACAAGCCCCATTCATGATACCATACGATGATGGACTAAAACGCATCTAGTTATATCCGTTGAGGCGTATTATCTTCGCTATGGGGTGGGTGCATTTTTGTGAGAAATCTGATATGCTAGAAAATGTGGTATTATTCAGGTCTCACGTCGTCAGGCAAACTTTGCAAAAAGGGTGAGTGGCTTTATGAAGATCAACCGTCTTGCCAAGCCGATCAGCGTCATGTTGATCACGGCAGCGTTGATGATGACCTTGCTGCCGTCAATGATCACGCCGCGAGCGCAGAGCTTTTCGGCTACATTGACGCCTATTGCTGGGCTTGTGCAGGTTCTTCCCATGGGACAAACCGAATGGAAGACCGTTACCAAAACTACCCTTTTAAATCAGGGTGATCAGGTGCGCACAGGCAGTACAGGGATCGGAAACATCAATGTTGTCTCCGGTATCGAAGTCGATATTTATCCTGTGACCGTTGTTGAACTCCATGATTTGCGTCTGGGAGACAGCACGCGCCAAGGGATGGTGTTCAATCTATTCCATCTTGTTGGGGCGGTGTTCATGAAGGTCGATATGGAAGTGACCGCTCGTGACCGCATTGAAACAACATTGCCTTTGGCAGGCGTTAAGGTTGAGGGGACAAAGTGGTATACCTTTGTCACCCCTAAGATGGACGCGCTTGTTGTTCCCGCCGAAGACCAGGTAACCATTCGCGGCGTCACCGGCTCGCGCTATGTCATTGACCCTGAAGAAGCCTATTGGGTCTTCGTCACAGCGCAATCGAACCCGCTTGTTTGTACCGCAGATTTCCTCCGTCGCGGCATTGGCGAACGGTTGATCTCCGAAAAGAAAGCCGGGGCAGCCGATGTAACCGGCTTGCGCGATCACTTGAAGGAAGACCTCATCCGCAATGTGAATCCGCAGTACCGCAACTTCCTGCACGATCAATTGAACATCCCCCAAGAAGACTTCATCACGATGACTCTTGAGGATGAAGACACGGCGTTGAAAGACCTTGTGCCGTTGATCGATAAGTTCGATGCGAAGGGCGAGCGTCTGCCGAAGTTCTTAGAGATTTACCGCGATTTCTGGTCAACCTATTGGACACAGGTTCAAGATACCCCCATGGCGCTGGAAACCTGCGGAAATAACGTAGAGGACGCCGGCGAAACCGAGGACAACTGCGAAAACGACTTCAATTTCAAGCCCTACTGCGGTAACGGCTTCTGCGAGACAGATCGTTTCCGCCCCGGTATCTTGGGTGAGTCTTCGATCAACTGCCCCGATGACTGCCGGATCGGTGGCGGGCTGGATCAAAGCTGCGCGTTGGTCACTAACAACCTTCTGAACCCGCCCCCGCCAACAGGCGGTGGTCGTCCGACGCCTTCTGGTGTAGGGCGCTAATAAACCCACTGAGTTTAGATGGTGAATAAAAAGGGCGAGTCGTGAGACTCGCCTTTTTGTTTTGTCACGTAAATCCCTTTGGATTCCCGCCAACAGAATCAGGTTAATCCCACACCCTCTGGAAAAGAGTGATCATGTTTCATGAAGATCGCTTCCCACACCGTGTAATGTTGCTACGAATCATCGGAATCAGTGTAAGATTGCCGAAAAGGAACGGTGATTTATGCCTCGCATCACAACCCGCGCCTCATTGGAAGAGCGCGAATTGGCAACCCTTGCCCCTTATGCACTCACCGCACAGGGAAGCGCCGGACGTCGCCACCCCGAGCCAGAAGACCCTCACCGCACGGCATTTCAACGGGATCGGGATCGCATCCTCCACACAACAGCATTTCGGCGCTTGGAATACAAAACACAAGTTTTCGTCAACTATGAAGGGGATTACTATCGCACGCGCCTGACCCACTCTTTGGAAGTGGCACAGATTGGGCGAACCATTGCACGGGCGCTTGGCGCAAACGAAGATCTGGTGGAGGGGATTTGCCTCTCGCACGATCTCGGACACTCCCCGTTCGGTCACGCCGGGGAGGATGTGCTAAACCATCTTATGCGCGATCACGGCGGGTTTAACCACAACGTGCAGAGCTACCGCATCGTGACCAAACTAGAACGGCGCTACCCTGGCTGGCAGGGCTTAAATCTGACCCATGAGCTTTTGGAAGGCATTGCCAAACATGAGACGGATTATGATGTCAGCGCCGTTGCCGATTTTGATGCCCACTTGCGTGGCAGTCTAGAAGCACAGATTGCCAATGTTGCTGATGAGCTTGCCTATAATGCGCATGATTTGGACGACGGCTTGCGGGCAGGCTTGCTCCGTGTAGAGCAGATTCAACCTCTGGCAATCTGGGCGCTGATAGGGCAAACAATCACAACAACCGGATTCGATGATGTGGCACGTCACCAAATTCATCGGGCGTTGATTAGTGCCTTACTAGAGGATGTGGTGACGACGACGGCGGCGGCAATTGAGGGGGCAAAGGTGGTCACCCCGCTCGATATTCAACGCCTGTCCGCGAATGTGATCGGCTATAGTCCGGCGCTTGCCGAGGCAAACCGCGAACTGAAACGGTTTCTCTATGAGAATCTCTACTATCACTATCGTGTGATTCGGATGACAGTGAAAGCAAGGCGTTTCCTCAGCGAGTTGTTTGCATCCTACGCTGCTGAGCCAAAACAACTCCCCCCAGAAACGCAGCGGCATATCGAGAGCAAAGGACTGTACCGAACGATCTGCGATTACATTGCTGGCATGACAGATCGTTATGCACTCCAAGAATGGGAACGCCTGAACGATCCCTTCACACGCACCTGATTATTCAGCGGGAATCCCTTCTGCGGTAGAGGATTCCCGCCCACCTATGCGCTGGCGAATGAGAATCACCCCGCCAGCGAGGATGAATACAAGGAAGGAAATAACTTGTGCCGTTGTTAGCCCGCCGCCAAGCGTGTGGCTATCGAGACGGACAAAATCGAGCAAGAAGCGGATCAGTGCGTAGGACATCAAGTAGAGCAAAATAACTGCGCCGTTCCGCAAGCGCTTTCCCCAACGGCGATCCACATAGATCAGGATCAAGCACGTCGCCACCATCCATAGTGACTCATAGAGGAACAATGGGTGGAAGCGCTCAAACGACTCGTATCCAGGGAGGCGGTTGGTGCGATCAATGCTGATCGCCCAGGGAAGGTCGCTTGGTGCGCCGTAAAGTTCCTGATTGACAAAATTGCCCCACCGCCCGATTGCCTGCCCAAGCGCCATTCCGGGCGCAATGACATCCAACCAACGGATGATCGGCTCTTTCTGGCGCAGTCCGTAGATTACAATCCCCAAAAAGCCGCCGAGGATCGCCCCATAAATACCCAAGCCGCCCTTCCAAATGGCAAGGATTTCCAGTGGGTTTTGGAGGTAGTGTTCCGTCGTCAAGCCGCTGGCGGGTGAGGGCGTCAGCACATGGTAGAGTCGCGCCCCAATCAGTCCCGGCAGAAGCGCCCAGAAAAAGCCGTTCCAGATGTGTTCCGTGTTCAACCCGCGCCGCGCCGCCCGCTGTGCGGTGAGCCACAATCCGGCAAGCATCCCGGCGATCAAAAAAAGAGCGTAAAAGCGAATGTAGATCGGACCCACGTGGATACCGAGCGAATCGATCATGATCTGGTGTTGTCCTTGTTACAAAGGGCGGGCGACCCCCAAAGGTCGCCCGTGATGTCTATACCTTGATTTTACACGCTAGAGCGGGCGCACGAACCTGTACGCCCACTGAATCTATGTTCGTGATGGTTACGGCTGCAACTCGTAGGTGATTTCCGGCTTGTTGTTTGCCTCCCCAGAAGGACCTTCATCGACCTGAAGATTGAGGTCAAGGACGATGGCGATCTTAAAGACGCCCCCACCAGTGACCCCTGCATAGGGGATGTTCACGGTGACTTGCTGCCCGGCAGCCAACCCAGAAAGGTTTGTTGCCCCAAAAACGCCACCCGGATCAAAGGCGGCGGCAATGGCAAAGGGACCAGCATCGCGCCCGCCTGCATTGCGGATCGTCGCCGTTAGGGTGAAGGGCTGCCCACTCTTGAGCGGGTATGGCGAGAGTGAGGCGTTCACCAAAACGATGTCTGCGAAGGGAGCGAGGGTCGGCGTTGCCGTTGCTGCCGGTGTAGGCGTTGGCGGGACGGGAACAACGGGCAGTGAGAACAGATCGCCAAAGATGCTGACTAGATTCGGATCGCTGGAAATCCAGCCCTGCTGCCCACCAAAATTGATTGTGTACCACAAGCGATCCGGCGATGCGCCGAACAATTGAACTTGCTGCCCGCGTTGCAGCGCTCCAATCGGTGGGTTGTAGTTTGTGCCGGGTCCGGAACGAATGTTGAGCCGATCACTGATCACCGTCGCCACAACGCCCGCTGGCGTGGCGGTGGGGATTGCCGTCGGTGGGAGGGCGAGGGTGGGCGTAGCCAGCGGGACGAACGGTGTAGCGGTAGGGATCACCTCGGCAACGAGGGACTGCCGTTGATTGTTATCATAACGGGCAACGAGGATCGGACCACCGCTCACATTCGTGCGGATAACATATGCCCCACTGGTCAGTTCGCCATTCCCCGCACTGGGGTTCAGCGTCCCTTGCAGCCCGCTAAAGGGCGGCTGACGAAGCAACCCCGCCAAAAGCGCCCCCGGCTCACTGCCGGCAAAGTTGATCGCCTGTAAGAGCAGTGATGCGCTGTCATAGGCTGCGGCGGAGAGCGAATCGGGGACATCGGCAAAGGCGGCGACGTAATCTTGGATAAAGTCATTGCTGACGAGGGTTCGCGCCGCCACCGTCCAACCGGTGACGCCATAAATACCCCCGCGCAGATCGGGCTTGACGCCCCGTAGGAAGGCGCGATCATCGGCGCGATCTGTGGCGAAATTCCCTATAAACCCGCTTGCCCGCAGCGCGTTGTAGAGTTCTACCAATTGCTCTGGTGTGCCGAAGGCAGCAATCGTATCTGGCTGGCTTTGCAGCAAGACGGGGATGGCCTCGCTGACAGGGCGGGCGGGGTCTTGGAGGACAACGTTCGCACTGATACTGCGGGAGGCAAAGGCGGCAACGAGCGCCCCCGTTGCCGAGGCAGCCCCAGCCCCGCCCTGATAAATGGCGATCCGTGTCGCCCGTGCCTCACTGATCAGGGCATCGGCAAGGGCATTCATACGGAAGCTGTCGTTCGCCCGGCTGCGTTGGACAAATCCCCCCACACGGACGATGCTGCTCGTCGCACCAGTGAAGACGGGGACGCCAGAGACGGATAAGATGATTGAGGAATCGGCTGCCAATTGATCTTCATCGGGTCCGAAAATGGCAATCGCGCCGAGTTGCTTCAACTGATCGACAGCAGCTTGCACCGCACCGCCAGCATCAACAGCGACAACCCGCAAGTTGTAGGGCGTCCCATTCGGGAGCGTCAACCCTGCGGCATTTGCTTGTTCGGTCAAGAGCGAGACGCCGCGCAGCGTAGGACCATCAATTGCCCCAATGACACCTATGGTGAGGGTCTGTCCGGCTTGTGTGGCACGGATGGGTGTGGGCAGTGCCGTCCCGCCGATCAGGGCGGTCAGGATCACAACCAATAGGACGATACGTAATTTAGCCATGAAACGCTGTCTCCTTTTGGAAGGTGTCTTTGTATTGTATTGACCGTCTCAAGCGGAGAGAGGTGTTGGACGCTTGCCCACCCCTTTCCCTACGGGATACCGCCCTGTCAAATGTGCCACAACGAGGGGAGAAATGGACGGCTGCCAATTGGGTCATTGGTTTATCATTATAGCCTGTATCGTCATAGGGCGCATGGCGGGTGCAAGGCGGCTGCGACACATTGTTTGAATTTCGTTTAGAGATTCGCTATACTCCCACTCCCGTTCATCTTCAATTCACGGAGGTGATTTGACGGAAATAGCGATCTTGCATTACGCTGCTCCTCCTACGGTGGGTGGCGTCGAGACAACCATCGCCCACCATGCACGGGGACTCCGCCGCATGGGGTATCGTGTGCGGCTTATTGCCGGTGCGCCAAGCAGTTGGGACGCCTCCGAAACATCCATTCCCCTTCTTGTAGACTCACGCTTCAGTTCAAGTGATGCTCATGTTTTGGCACTCAAACGCGATTTAGATCGCGGTATTGTCCCAGAGGGATTTAGTGCGTTTCAAAAGGAGGTGACGAATGCCCTACGCGATGCGCTGCGTGGCTGCCCAATTTGTATTGCGCATAACGTCCCCACGCTGCACAAAAATTTGGCGCTTAGCGCCGCATTGGAAACCCTTTGCCAAGAAGGGGCGATCCGCCTCATTGCGTGGTGTCATGATCTGGCATGGACAAACGATCTCTACGCCCCAGAGCTCCATCCCGGTGAGGCATGGGACGTGATTCGCCGAAGTTGGGTGGGAACACGTTATGTAACGGTTTCAGAGGCGCGTCGGCAAGAAGTGGCTCGGCTGCTCGACTTACCCCCGCCATCGGTAATGGTCATTCCCCCAGGGGTTGACTTAGTGGCGTTCCTTCACTGGACGCCTGCCATGCAGCACCTTGCAGAGATGCTGAACCTCCCCGCTGCGGACGTTATTCTACTCTTGCCTGCCCGCCTCACCCGCCGTAAAAACATCGCCCTCGCGCTGAGCGTCTTAGCCCATCTACGCCGCCTTTCAGGGGCAGATGTGCGGTTGGTGGTGACCGGTCCGCCGGGGGCGCACAACCCCGCCAACCCGGGTTATTTGGGAGAACTTCTCAATCAGCGGGCGGCGCTCGGTTTAGAGGACTCCGCCCACTTCCTCTATGCTCTCGGTGAAGGCGATACCCCCTTCATCCCCGACGATGCCACCCTTGCCAACCTATATGGGCTTGCCGATGCGTTATTCTTCCCCTCTACACAAGAAGGGTTCGGCATCCCCATGTTGGAAGCGGGGCTTGTTGGCTTGCCCATTTTCTGCGCCGATTTGCCCCCTCTACGAGAAACGGGCGGCGAGACAGCCACCTATTTTGATCCTGTAAACGCCGCTCCTCAAGACCTTGCGGCAGCAATTTGGAACGCTTTGCGTACTAATCCACTGCACACAATGCGCGTCCGCGTGCGACAGCACTATTGCTGGGAGGCGATTCTCCGCAACCACCTACACCCCTTGATTCAGTCTCTTTTGGAGGATACGGATAGATGATCGCACCAACCAACCTTGCGCGTATCGATGATGCGCGTTCAGAGGCTCAGCGCGTGATGCTTGTTTTGGAAGATGAAACCGATCTGAGCGCTTGGGTGCGCCTTGCCACTGCCCTTTGCGCCTCTAGCGGCGAAATCCATCTACGGGGAGTGATCACGATTCCCGAAGGGACATCGCTAAGCGAAGGGGCAACCCGCGCCCGGAACTTCCGTGAGGCGCTCGATCAGGTTGCCCGTGATTTGCCGCTGGTGCATGATGAAGCACTGGTCACGGTGGATCACCACCCGATGGATCGCTTGATCCCCGAAATCAGCACCCGTCAGATTGATTTGGTGATTGTCCGTTGGGTTGCGCCGGATATGCTTGTTGGTGGCGTGCCGGTTGATGATGTCTTGCGGCGCGTCCCTTGCGATCTTGTTTTGTTGAACCGTGTCCCCGAAGAATCAAGCGCTCCCGTGCTGCTCTCTCTGCGCGGCGGTCCGAATATTGGGCTTGGGCTGCGGGTGGCAAAGGCGCTCGCAGAACAGGCGACAATCACCGTCTTTCATGCGGCGGATACGGCTCAGACGATCCCTAACCTAAGTGGGATCATGCGTGCTGACCCGCAGATTACGCGCACAGTAACGCTGATCAGCCAGGTGGCACGAGGGATTCTCCATGAGGCGCATACCCACAAGGCAATTGTTATGGGGGCAACCTTTCGTCAGCCTCAGTTTGCCACCAGCACAACCAGCCCCATTTTTAGCAAGATTTTTGAGGTGGTAACAATTCCTGTGGCGATGGTTCGCGCTTACCAACCAGAAGCAGAAGCCTTTCATGTCCCGCGCCGTGCGCCAAAGGCAAAGCCTGCTGAAACGCTCTCCGTGCGTGTGGATCGCTGGTTTGCCGAGAATACCTTTCACAGCCGTGAGTTTGTCGATGTTGCCGCGTTGGTTGCCCTGAAAGAGCGGCAAAACCTCACAATCAGCTTGTGTCTGCCCGCCCTGAATGAGGAAGGGACGGTGGGCAATGTCATCACAACGATGAAAAAGGCACTCATGGAGGATTTTCCCCTCCTAGATGAGATCGTCCTGATTGACAGCCAATCGACTGATCAGACCGTCGCCATAGCCGAATCATTGGGCATACCTGTTTACAAACATCCCGATCTGCTGCCGGAGATGGGATCGTATGTGGGCAAGGGCGAGGCGCTCTGGAAAAGCCTCTCGGTGTTGAAGGGTGATCTGATTGCGTGGATCGATACCGACATCACGAACATTCACCCGCGTTTTGTCTATGGCTTGTTAGGACCGCTGCTCAAACGACAGGCAATTCAGTATGTGAAAGGGTTTTATCAGCGCCCGTTAACGATTGGGGATACCCTCCATGCGGTTGGCGGGGGGCGCGTCACGGAGTTGGTCGCCCGACCTTTGCTAAATCTGTTTTACCCAGAGCTATCAGGGATTATCCAGCCGCTCTCTGGGGAGTATGCCGGACGGCGCAGCGCCCTTCAGCAGATGCCGTTTTTCAGCGGCTATGGTGTGGAGACAGGGCTTCTCATCGACCTTCACGAGCGCTTTGGATTGGAGGGAATTGCACAGGTAGACCTAGAGGAACGCATCCATTACAACCAACCGCTGATGGGCCTTAGCAAAATGTCATTTGCCATTCATCAGGTGTTTATCGCCCGTATTGAGCAGCGCTATGGGGTAGAACTGCTTGACAGGGCAAACCGCAGCATGAAGTTAATCATTCATGAACCAGAGCGCTTTGCCCTTGATGTTGCCGAGATACGGGATGTTGAACGCCCACCCATTGCCAACCTGAACCTCGTGTCAGTTTAGGTGAGGATTGTCCACATTTGGCATGACCAATGTCAGGCAAAAGCCTGATAGGATGTAAACACCCCTTAAGGATAGAACCGCAGTATCAGGAGGATTCAATCATGGCACAGGTACAGCATCAGGTTGCCACCAAAGGTGGCGTAATGATCGAAAATCCACCGTTGGCTCGCTTCCTTTTTGAAGACACCCGCTTCGCATGGTTTTGGGCAATTGTCCGCGTGGCACTAGGGATTCAATGGTTGCAATCTGGGTGGGGAAAATTGAGTACCCCAGCATGGATGCAAACAGGTGATGCCTTGAAAGGGTTCTGGGAGCGTGCCGCCGCCATTCCCGAAGGTGGGCGTCCCCCAATTATCTTTGATTGGTATCGGGATTTCATTCAAGGGTTGTTGAATGCCGGGGCGTACACATGGTTCGCCAAGCTGATTACCTTTGGCGAAATTGCCATTGGCGCAGCACTTATCCTCGGTGCGTTCACCGGTATTGCCGCCTTCTTTGGGGCATTCATGAACTGGAACTTTATCATGGCGGGGACGGCAAGCAGCAACGCGCTTTTGGCACTGGGAGCGCTGTTCCTCATCTTGGCATGGAAAACTGCTGGCTGGTGGGGCTTGGATCGGTTCTTGCTCCCCCGTTTGGGAACGCCATGGTCGCCACGCAAGCCAAAATCAGAGGGCGGCGGCGACTAAGCGCTTTTTCCCCTCAACACTAAACCTCTACTTTGCTTAGCCCCCTTTCCCCATGTGTGAGAAAGGGTTTTTTCTTCTAAGGCATATTTTGCCAATGAATTCAAGTCATTTCAAAACCCTGCCCCTTGCCCCCTCTCCATTCATGGCTGAGGAGAGGACATATTTGGAAGGCGGGTTGAAAAATAGGGAGTTCATCGTTCAAACTGGAAATCGACCAAGAAACCCAGTGAGGAACGATGAACTACAAACTACTGTACCAATTAGAGCAGCACTTGTCAGCCCATCTACCGTGTTTCAATAGTTGGCAGCCGTAAAATGTAAGCTTGTTTAGCTATGGGGTGATCCAAACGGAGAGCTATCAGCAAGGAGCGATTGCGCGGGCGGTGAGTTGCGGGGAACAGGTAGAGAGTACGGCGCGGCGCTTTCGCCGCTGGCTCGCTAATAAAGCGCTCGACCTGACAGCCTTTTTCGCCGAAGGACAAGTGGAGATGATTCGCGCCCTGCTGGAAGCATCATATCGCCAACCGGCTGGTTCTGTTGACCATTGTCTACACGTGGGTGGTCGCCCTCGGCAGCCAAGCCGTTGCTGTTGGCATTGCCCAACCGCTCGTTCGTCGTCCCGACGGGTCGTTCCGGCGGCTCTGGAGCTTGTTTCGGGAAGGCTTGCGCTACTTCGTGCAAGTTGTTCAACGCCAAACCTTATGTCTAGGATTACCCTTTATCCCAGACATAAGGTTTACTTGAAAACATGTCCTCTCCCCAGCCCTCCACCGTGAAGTTCCGCACGCTTGCGGCACGCACGATGAACTCTAGGTGGGCTTCTCAGTCACAGACCGTAGCCCACACGCACTATCCCGCTCCCGCCCCCCATTTGTCGCTCTCTTTGTCTTCAAATACGTTCGCACGCCGTTCTGCCTCTGCTCCCACCCACACTCGCTGCGCCACCACCCCCAACGGCACCCCAAGTTCGCTCACCGCCAAGATGCTATGCACAAACAGCCCTCATCCTTTCCTTTGACGAGTTTCAGTACCCTCAACGGGCTGGACGTGGTTGCAACTGGCTGCAATACCTTCAGGAAAGGGTATGTCTCCCCGATGATCATCGCTTTATAAAACGGTATATCAGGAAGGGATTTGCGAACCCCCCCCGAAAACGCCCTGTTTTGCCCCCTTCAACGATCTTGTCAGGTTCGGTAAATAATATCGCGGCGGTTCAACATCCCCACAAATTGTTCCCCGGCATACACTGGGGCGTGATTCACCTTGCCCGTGTCCAATGCCTTCAGGGTTGTCTCTAGGTCGTCCTCCACACCGACGAGGATCAACTGCTCACGAGGGATCATGTACTCGCCAACGCGGTGCTTGCCCCACTCCAAGCGGGGCAGATGCTCAATCTGGGCAAGGGTGATCATCCCCTGGAGGGCATCGCCGACCATGACCGGGAACGCCTGATCGTGGGCATGGTCAAGGTAACGCCAGGCAAAAATGGCAAGGCGCATGTCGGGATCGATGATCGGGATGTGCGAACGCATCACCCGCTGAACGCTCAGGTCGGCGGGTTTAGTCAGGGGCATCCCCCCACCCACTGTGCGGTAGCTCAGCAGCGAGAGGGTGTAGAGGTAAAAACCTGTCATAGCGATCAGCACGGCACTGATCACCCCACCCTGCACGAAAATGGCAAAACCAAAGAGCATGATCCCGCCCGCCACCCACTGACCGGCGCGGCTGGCGGCAGTCGTCGCCCGGCGATAGCTGCCCCACCGCCACCACAACAGCGCCCGCAGCACGCGCCCGCCATCGAGCGGAAAGCCGGGCAGTAGGTTGAAGATCGCCAGCGTCATGTTCACCGCCGAAAGCCACCCACAGGCGACCCCCGCTATTCCGGGCAGCCACGCGGCAACCTGAAAAAAAACGGCGAGGAACAAACTGGAGAGCGGTCCGGCAAGGGCGATCCAGAATTCGTGTTCGGGGCGCTCCGGCTCACGGGTGATCTGCGCCTGCCCACCGAAGATGTTTAAGACGACCCGCGCCACCGGCACGTGGTAGCGCTGTGCCATCAGCACATGCGCCATCTCGTGCCAAAGGACAGAGGCGACCAGCAGCGCCGAGGCGATCCCTCCGGCAAGCCATGCCGCCAGCGGGGAATGGTCTGCCACCGCACGGGGGAAAATCTGCGTCGCCAGAGTCAGGGCGACAATTCCCGCAATGATCAGCAGGCTTGGATCAACGCGAATCTCCACCCCACCGAGGTCGCCTAAGCGCCAGCCGCCGCGCATCCGCCGAATCTGCTGCCCTCTTGCCATGTCTAATCTGCTCCCCACCCGATAACGTGTGCGTTGGCGTCTAGGGGATGATTTGTTTCTGATGATCGTTAATGATACATGGGATTCGCCGTGAACGGCGATCTATGCCTCCCTCTTTGATCTCTGTCCATGCCTGATTCTTACCCTGCTTACTGATTACGCTCTGGCGTCGGTTCGGTGGGTTTCGATGCCACAGCACCTTCGCCGCATTCTAGTAACCGTTGGTGCTAGTTCACAGAGCAAACTGAGCAAGATGATAAAGGCGATCCATGGGATCAGCCTCCAGTTGTAAAGTGCGATTGAGTCCGAGCAGCACCTTGAACATAGCAGCCACATAGACTAGACGAGCGTCAAAATGGGTAGGAGAGCGATGAAAGACCTTTTTCAAGCTGCAAACAGTCGTCACCAGCGAGAGTGCGGTTTCCACCAACATGAGTGCGTTCCAAGTCCCTCACCGACAAAGCTTGAGATTGGACAGAATACCCTCGGCGGCGTTGAAGCCGGTGTCGGACAGCACGATGCTCACCTCTTCCAACGCCTTCACCAGGGGCAAGAGCCTCCGGTCATGGACATTTGCTGTATCCCATACCCAACTGACACCCTGCCCATCGCATTAATCAGCCAACACAACTTCATGCCCACCATCCAGCGCCCGTTGGATTTGCCTTTCTTGCCGATTTGCCCCTCACTACACCCTTCGCGGATGGGATGGATCCATTCGATGCCATAGCTATCGATGACGGTGAAGAGACTCGGTTCCGCCAGAAAACCCTGACACCAATCCCGATGTGTACGCAGCAGGCGCTGCAAGCGCATGCGATAGGGCAGTCCCGCCGAACAGCCCATCGAAATCGCGCGCCAGCCAGCGGTAGAAGGCACGAAAGTAGCCTCCTTTGAGGGCAACCAGCACCCCAATCGTGACCAGTTCACTCCGATACTGCTTAGCTCGCGCGTGTTTGGGCACATTGGGCATCCGCTCATCTATCGCATAGAACACAGCGATGATAAGCTCTTCCGTAGTTACGGTGCATACTCCCTACAGTTGGATGACTATCGGTTGTATGCTGTCCGTGACCTTTTTTCAACTAGCACCAACGGTTAGTAAAGGAGGCATCTATGCCGGGTTTTCTCGCTATCGGAAATGTCAGGATTCCGCCTATCACATTTTCCTGAACGATAATAACTATCTCAAAAAAATATCGTAAATAACGCTAACGAAGGGCTAAATTGTGGGAAAATAGGTGTATAGTACTCCTATAGAACTTATGCCAGTTGAACTTGTTTACCCTATATTCATCGAAAGAGGCAGTTTGAGGGTAAGCCCGCAATTTATGCACTAATAGGTTTTGCGCGGTTGCCCCATTTGTCTCTGATCTGCCAAACGAGCAGATTGAGTGAGAAATGAGGATGATCACGTAAATCCCTAATTTGTATGTTCATGCTATGAGGTATACAACGATGAAACGAATTTTGTTCACCTGTGCTATCGTCGCCCTCCTGATTACGGTATCGTTTGGTGGCGCACAGTCTGCTGCTGCCCAAAGCGAGTATCTCGTCATGACCTACCCCGGAGGGGCGATTTGTACGTCAACGTTCATTTTTATGCCGTTCTATATCGAAAGCTATCTGGATGCTCCAACTCCCTTTTCTGAAACAGGTTACGTCAATGGCGTCGCAGTTTACAGCCTTAACGGGGTACAATCCGCTGGCTTTTCTTCCTACCTAGGTAATGTTCCTTTTGGCTTCGCCCCACCTGAGGAATTTCCCTATACCTTTCAAGTAATTGCCGACTTCAACGGCAAATTCGTTGTCACGATCAATGGGGTTTGTTATGGCGAAGGGCAAGAACCCGTCGTCAGTTTTGCTGATAGCGTTGCTGAGGGGCGTTCTCCCGATGCCTCGTTTGAACTGCGCTATATCACCTGCACAACAGGTCTCTATGATATGCCTGCTGGCAAGCAATTAGAAACGGGCGAATTTGTCAAAGAGGGACAGACATGGTTTGTCAACCCCACGCCAGTCAAAGGCGCAGACGGTCGCTCGTGGACGGAAATTTTCGTTAGCGGAGCGCGAAACGCCTATCTACCAACTGCCTGTGTAGGATAACCGACAGGCGGGCGCATACCATACGTCCTTACGGAGTGTGGGGGAGGGCATCTTTTGCTTTCAAGCCCCGTAGGGGTGGTCCGTCTTAGCCCGCTGCTTTGGCGGCGGGCGCTATGATGAGGGCGGATGAGGGCGCGACTCACACTGCCTTTTTGATGAATATGGGGCAAGCAGGTTCAACTGTGTACGTTCTGCCCTCTGTGTGATGAGTTGCCCTCGCTAGGCTGTGGCTACTTTGGGCTCTGGTTTTACGCTGATCCGCAGCGCTAACCCCGCCGCCACCAAACCCAATACGGCTGCTGAAATAAAAATCAGGTGGTAATCGCCCAAGAGATCGCGGAAAAAGCCTCCCGCATAGCTGGCAACCCCCGCCCCGATCATGTGAGAACAAAATATCCAACCGTAGATCAGACTCAACGACTGCCGTCCGAAACGTTTTACGGTGAGGTTCACCGTTGGGGGGACAGTGGCAACCCAATCTAGCCCATAAATGATTGAGAAAATAAGCATCCCTTGCATTTCAAGGACAAAGGGCAAAAACGCCAGCGAGACGCCCCGAAACCCGTAGTAAATTGCCAATAAGCGACGGTTGTCATAGCGATCACTCAGCCAACCAGAGGCAAGAGTCCCAAAAATATTCATTACCCCCATGATCGCCAGCGCATAACTGATGTCTCCTTGGACGAAGCCGTGTTCTAAGGTGTGGGGGAGCAAGTGAGTCCCGATCAAGCCGTTCGTTGTATAGCCACAGATGAAGAAACTCCCCGCCAAAAGCCAAAAATCGCGGGTGCGAAGCGCCTCACGAAGGGAGGTTTTCCGCATATCCAGTTGGAGCGTTGCTGGCGTCACCCCGCCAACAGGCTCTAATTTCATTCCCTCTGGATGGTTGCGCATGAGCAGAAACACACAGGGAATCAAGATCGCAGAGACGATCCCAATCAGGGTGAGGACAGCACGCCAACCGGAGCTTGAGCCCAAGGCGATCAGGCTAGGGACAAAGATCAACTGCCCGGTGGCTGATGCTGCGCTGAAGATGCCGAGGACGATCCCCCGATATTTGTTGAACCAATTGAGGGCGGTGGTAGCCCCCAATGTTCCTGATAACATCCCTGTGGCAACACCGACAACCACCCCCCAAAGGAGATGCAACTGCCAAAGGGTATTTATCCCCGTCAGAAGGAACAAGCCTGCTGCATTCAGCGTCAAACCGACGAGCATGACCCGACGCACCCCTAAACGTCCCACCAGCAGCCCACCAAGCGGCGCCCCAAAGCCAAAGACGAACAAACTAATGGCAACGGCGAAGGATACTTCCGAGCGCGTCCAGAGGAATTCTCCCTCGAGGGGCTTGATGATGATGCTAGGTGCAGTGCGTGTTCCCGCCGAGGTAAGCAAGACGCAGAAGGTGATCAAAACGACGACAAAGGCATAGTGAAACCGGCGCGTTGGGAGAGGCATTGACGGTCTTTCTTCGCGTATAAGGGGACATTGCCCGACACAAGATTCAAGTGGACTGATCAAAGGATAAATCCCCACAGGTTTAGATGTCAATCAAAATAGGATAGAAAAAAGTGATAGCGTTTATCATTCATAGCGAACTTAGGCGTCTCGTTCTCTCCTACAGCATTTTTCAAGGAGATTGACCCCTTAGTGGTCAACAGCCCTGCTTATCACGATATACTTACCAATGGGCTAGGGGGTGGTGATCAAGGGGTAAACGAACGACGCTCGCCCTTCTTGTAAGAAGGCTGGTTGCAGTCTAACCAGTGAGGGTACTGCAATAAATGTCTAAACATCCTCTCACCCCCTGCCCTTGCCAGACCGTCCTGAATCCGGTAGGATGCGCCTTCGATCTTTCGGTTGGAGTTAGCCCTTTATGGTTGATCATACTGATCACAACGCCTCTCATGAGCATGATTCGCTTGATCCATTGGCGGTGAACGAACCGCTTTATGATCCCAACGACACCCCACCACGTGGCACAAGTACAGCAAAAACTCCGGCACGAGGGTTGAACATGACCACCCTCTTGCCCGCTGCCCCTGCTGCCCCCAAGACGAATCCCTCATTGCGGATGGAACGCTTGGAAGATACCACTCCGCGCAGACTGCGTGCGGGGGGCGGATTCAATTTGCTCATTTTGGGAGCAGCGGCGATCATCACGATCATTGCGGCGGGGGTTTACCTGACGCAAACTACCAGCACGCCGCCCCTTCCGACAGCGGTAGTGGAGGCACACCCCACCGCCACAGAAGCACTTAGCACAGCAACGAACCCTCCCCCGCCAACGGATGCGCCCTCGCCCATCCCCCCATCACCTATTCCAGTGGCAGCACTGGAGGATAACACCGTCCCGCCCGATGTCGTCGCTGAACTCTTGCGCCAACCGGGAATCACCGCCCCGCCTGCGGACGCCTTTTTTCGGATGCAAAACCCGTATACGATTGCCCCTGTGCGGGCGCGAAGCGGGGTGATTAGTTACCGCATTCGCCCCGGCGATAATCTGGACAAAATCGCCGCCTATTTTGGGCTATCCCTTGATACGCTCATCTGGAATAACGATGGCATTTATGTCAACCGGCTGATCCCGGGCGAAGAACTCAAAATCATGCCCGAAAACGGGATTCTCTATAAGACGACGGGGGAGGAAAGCCTGCAATCCATTGCCGATAAATTCAAAGTCTCCCCCTACGCGATTATTGACTCAGAGTACAACCCACACCTGCAACGGACCCGTCCGGCAACTTTGCTCACACCGGGGATTGAGGTCTTTGCGCCGGGCGGCGTTAGTGATAAAAAGGCAATCTATTGGGACCCAGGGATTGAGTACGCGGGGGGGACAAACGAGGTCGATGAGAAAGGGCGTCCGCGCTCCCTCGGCGGGACGGTCTCCTTTGGCGGGGGTCCCGGATCGTGCGGGGCGCAGCCCAATGTGGGTGGATCGGGATCATTCGCCATCCCCTTGCCGCCCACCTACACCGTTCAGCGGGGGTTCACCAGCTATCACAGCGGAATTGACCTTTCTACGGCGACAGGGACAACCGTATTTGCCGCCGATGGGGGGACGGTCATCTTTGCCGGTTGGAGCAACTGGGGGTATGGAAACGCCATTGTCCTTGCACACGGGCGCTTTCTGACGCTGTACGGGCATCTCAACGCGATCAATGTTAGCTGTGGGCAGTCTGTTGGGCGCGGCGCACCGATTGGCGCAGTGGGCAGTACAGGCAATTCCAGCGGACCACACCTCCATTTTGAGGTTCGTGTTGGGCAGCAGCCGGATAATCCAGAAAATTATCTCGCTTTCTAACGTCCCTTCCAATAAGGGCGTATCTTATGCGCCGAACGCAATCGCCCGATGTTAAAAGGCTTGTCCGGTAAGAAAAAGAAGGTGTTGCCTATGGACAATCCAAGACACCAACAAGAGCATTGAACAATGGCTATGGCTACCTTCTTCACCGAATGATACGTGTAAATGTTACACAGTTGCCCTCATGCCCCTGCCCCCTTTTCTCTGTGGGAGAAGGGGAAATCACGTTTTTGAGGGGGCTTCCCCCTCACCCCCTCGCCGCATAAATTCTCCCCCTTTCCCTGCCTACGGGGAAAGGCAACTGCTGCGCAGTAACCGGGGAGGATAGGGGTTCTTTAGAAATCACTGTGGTCAACCACTAGTTCCCGGATAAGCCTTAAACCGTCAGGACTAAGACTGACCAGGGCTGCCGGGCTTGAAGGCATTTGCCCCTTTGTAGATACTGCGCCTCACCCTAATGGTGGGGTTGTGCTGTGAGCAAGCTGTCTAGTCTCGTGATGCAATGTGCCATTGCTCCCCCATTCCCCCGCGCCTCTTTTCCGCTATAATTTCCTAAACGAGGGAGGGTGACCAATGACAAACCTTGATGATCTGCGTAATGAAGTCCTCACCGACGAATTTGAGACTCAATTTGATGTTCGTGAACGGCGTGTCACAGAAGTCAGCGATGGGCGCATCTTCGGTATGACGGCGGGCGAACGGATGATTCTTTCCGTGATTTTATTCCTTGCCGTCAGCGTGATGAGCGTTGCCGTCTTATTCATGACGAATACGATTCGGCTGCCGTAGCTGTCCCTTGCCAAACATCGTGCAGCGGCGTGATCTAGAAACTCTGGACAAGCCCCGTGAAGAATGCGGGGTTTTTGGGATTTTCGCGCCTGTCCTCGATGTGGCGCGGATTTCGTTTTTTGCTCTCTATGCCCTTCAGCACCGGGGGCAAGAAGGGGCGGGGATCGTCACCTGTGATGGGCGCTCTGCCTACACCCATAAGGGGATGGGCTTGGTGGCACAGGTCTTTAACGAAGACAATCTCCGTCCCCTGAAAGGCTACCTTGCCATTGGGCATACCCGCTATTCCACGACGGGCGGTTCGCATCTACGCAACGTTCAGCCCTACCTTGTGGAGACAACACACGGACCACTTGGCGTAGCCCATAACGGCAATCTGACAAACGCCCTTGATTTGCGCCGTAAACTTCTGGAACGGGGCGTTGGGCTGACCTCCACCACCGATACGGAAGTGATCGTTCAGATGCTTGCTGCACCCGTCCCAGAAGTAGACCCCGCCAAAGGGCTGGATATATGGACGGCACGTATTCAGGCGTTTATGGCGGTGGCAGAAGGCGCGTATTCCCTGACTATCCTCACCCGCAATGCGATCTATACCGTGCGCGATCCACATGGGCTGCGCCCGCTTTGCTTAGGGAAAATGGAAGGTGGGTTCGTCGTCGCCTCGGAAACGTGCGCCCTCTCCACGATTGGTGCAACGTATGTCCGCGAGGTTGAACCGGGCGAGATCGTCAAAATTGACAAACAAGGCTTTACCTCGATTCGTGCGCTCACGGCAAAAAAGCATGCGCTGTGCATCTTTGAGTACGTGTACTTCGCCCGCCCCGATTCGATCCTCGAAGATCAGGTGATCCACGAGGTGCGCCAACGGATGGGGCAGCAGCTTGCCCGCGAAGCGCCCGCCAACGCCGATATTGTCGTCCCTGTACCGGATAGCGCCACTCCCGCCGCATTGGGCTACAGCGCCGAATCTGGGCTGCCCTTTACCGATGGGCTGATCAAAAATCGCTATATCGGGCGGACGTTCATCCAACCGGATGATCACCTTCGTAAGTTGGGCGTCCATTTGAAATACAACCCACTGCCAAGCAACCTGAAAGGGAAACGTGTCGTCTTGGTGGACGATTCAATTGTGCGGGGGAATACCTCCGGTCCGCTGGTGCAGCTTCTGCGGGATGGCGGTGCGGCAGAGGTTCACGTTCGGGTGTCTTCGCCCCCCGTGCGTCACCCCTGTTTCATGGGCGTGGATATGGCAACGTACAAGGAATTGATCGCGGACAAACTCGATATTGAGGGTATTCGGGCGCATATCGGCGCGGACAGCCTCGATTACCTCAGCCTTGCGGGGATGTTGACAGCAGTTCGGGCAGCACTTCCCACCCAAGAAGAACGTCACTGTACGGCGTGTTTCTCTGGTCAATATCCCGTTCACATCCCACAATGGTTGTTCACCGATGATCGAGAAAAGCTCGTCTTTGAGGAATCGTGGGGCGCATCATGAAGGTGCTGGTTATTGGTGGCGGGGGGCGCGAACATGCCCTTGTGTGGGCGCTGGCAAAATCCCCACAGGTCAGCCGTCTGTATGCCGCCTCCGGCAACGGCGGGACGGCGGCACTCGCTGAAAATGTTCCCATCCCCGCCGATGATCTTCCCGCTCTTTTAGCCTTTGCCCTTCGGGAAGGAATTGCCTATACCGTTGTCGGACCGGAGGCGCCGCTTGCCGCTGGGATTGTGGATCGCTTTCAAGAGGCTGGTTTAGCCATTTTTGGTCCGACAAAAGCGGCGGCACGGCTGGAATCATCGAAGGTGTTCGCCAAAACCTTCATGCGCGAGGAAGGGATTCCCACCGCCCCCTTCGCCGTGTTCACAAATTTGGGCGAGGCGCTCGATTATGTGGAGACGGCTGCTCATCGCCTTGTGGTGAAGGCGTCTGGCTTGGCGGCGGGGAAGGGTGTGATCGTCTGCGACAGCCGCGAAGAGGCAGCCGCAGCCGTGCGGCGGATGCTGCTTTTGAAGGAGTTTGGCGCGGCGGGCGAGGAGATTGTCATTGAGGAGTGTTTGACGGGCGCGGAACTCTCGGTGATGGCGTTTTGCGATGGCGAAACGATTGCCCTTATGCCCCCCGCCCGTGACCACAAGCGCGTTGGGGATGGCGATCAGGGGGCAAATACTGGCGGGATGGGCGCGTTTTCCCCTGTGCCGGGAATCACCCCGGAACAGCTAGGAGAGATACAGGATCGGGTGATTCTTCCGGTGGTGCGCGGCATGGCGCGGCGGGGGACACCTTTTCAGGGCGTGTTGTATGCTGGCATTATGCTGACCCCAAAGGGAATCAGCGTGTTGGAGTTCAATACCCGCTTTGGCGATCCCGAAACACAGGTGGTTCTCCCTCTTTTGAAAGGCGATCTACTTGAGGTATTGACCGCCTGTAACACTGGAAAGCTTGCCGCTCTCCCCATCGTTTGGCAGGCGGGATCATGCGCGACGGTGGTTGCCGCTGCCCCCGGCTACCCTAACACCTACCCTACTGGGGCGCCGATTACCCTCCCCGACGCCTATCCCCCACATACCATGTTTTTTCAGGCGGGAACAGCACTTAAGGAACGGCAGCTTGTCACGGCGGGGGGGCGTGTTCTCTCCGTCAGCGGGCGGGGAGCAACCTTAGAGCAAGCGCTGGCGCGTGCTTATGCCGGAATGGATGCCGTTCACTTTGAGGGGATGCACTATCGGCGGGATATTGGCAAGACAAGCCTCATCTCTAATTCTTCTGCGCAGGAAGGGGAAACTCGAAGCGCTGAGGTCAGCGCTTATGCGGTTGCTGGAGTCAGCATCGATGCCGGAAATCAGGCAACACGGCTGATGTCCGCTGCGGTGAAAGCGACCTATAATGCGCATGTCCTTGCTGGCATTGGTTCGTTTGGTGGTTTGTATTCGGCGGCAGCGCTGAAAGATATGTCTGCGCCTATCTTGGTTGCCTCCACCGACGGCGTAGGAACAAAAACAAAAGTCGCCGCGCAGCTTGGACGGTGGGACACCATCGGACAAGACCTTGTAAACCACTGCTTGAATGATATTTTGGTGCAGGGAGCGCGCCCGCTTTTTTTCCTCGATTACGTTGCCTCTGCCAAACTTCACCCCGAACGGATGGCGGCGGTGGTCGGCGGTGTGGCAGCCGCTTGCCGTGCAGCAGACTGCGCCCTGATCGGCGGCGAGACGGCGGAGATGCCCGGCGTCTATCACGAGGGGGAGATCGATCTTGTAGGGACAGTCATTGGCGTGGTGGAACGCGCTCACCTTATTGACGGCAGCACGATTGAAGCGGGCGATGTGATCCTCGGCTTGCCCTCAGCGGGCTTGCACACAAACGGCTATTCGCTGGCGCGGCGTGCCCTCGCTGATCTCGATTGGCGCACGCCCCATCCCGACCTTGAAGGGGAATCAGTGGGAGATGTTCTTTTGCGTGTCCACCGTCCGTATGGGGCGTCCGTTGCTGCGCTGCAACGGGCGGGTGTCACCATTCGCGGCTTAGCGCATATCACTGGCGGGGGACTGCTTGAAAACCCACCGCGTATTTTTCCGCCCGGATTAGGGGCAACGATCCGGCGTGCAGCGTGGATTGTGCCGCCCATCTTCCGCCTCATCGAGCGCGTTGGAAAGGTGGACCCGCTGGAGATGTACCGCGTCTTTAACATGGGTATTGGCATGATCGCTGTGGTCCCACCGGAGCAAGCGGAGCGGGCGTTGGCGGCACTCCCCGCAGCCTACCGCATTGGGCAGATCGTGCGCGGGACGGGGGTGATGCTCACATGAGCCGCCCCCGCCTTGTTGTCCTGATCTCCGGCAACGGATCGAATTTGCAGGCATTGATAGACGCTGTGCGGGATGGACACCTCCCCGCTGAGATCGTCCTCGTCGTCTCCAACCGCAAAGATGCCTACGGACTTATACGGGCGCAAACCGCAAGCATCCCCACCCATTACGCTCCCCTGAAACCCTACACCGATTCTGGGCGTGGGCGCGAAGCCTATGACGCCGATTTAGCGGCAGTGGTACACGCCCATCAGCCCGATGTGATCGTCTGCGCCGGATGGATGCATGTCTTCACGCCGGTTTTCTTAGATGCTTTCCCCCATCGGGTGATTAACCTCCATCCTGCCTTGCCGGGTATGTTCTCCGGTACAGAGGCAATTCGACGGGCATTTGAGGCATACCAACGCGAGGACATCAACATGACGGGCTGCATGGTGCATGAGGTGATCCCAGAGGTTGACGCCGGAGCGGTGATCGCCAGTATGGACGTCCCCATTTATGAGGACGACACGCTGGCAGACTTGGAAGCGCGGATGCACAACGCCGAACACGGGCTAATTGTGCGGGCGGTTCGCATCGTTTTGGAGCAGATCAGCGAATGACGCCTTTTCCCACGATTGGTATTCTCGGCGGCGGACAGTTGGGCTGGATGCTCGGCTTTGCAGCAAAGCGGATAGGGTTCACTCTCGCCATCCTTGACCCCGATCCGAACTGTCCGGCAAGCCAAATCGCAGATCGACTCGTCGTAGGCTCATTTCGTGATCCGGCGGCGATCCGCGACCTTGCCGCTGGCTGCGATGTAATCACCGTTGAGATTGAACACGTCGATACCGAGACGTTAGCGGCGCTGGAAGCGTCAGGGGTCAGTGTTCAGCCCTCGGCAGGGACGATTCGCCTGATCCAAGACAAATACCTCCAAAAGACTCATCTTGCCGCAGCGGGCGTACCGCTCCCTCCCTTTCGGATGGTGGCATCCGACACCGATCTAGAGGCGGCATGTGAATCGTTTGGTGTGCCGCTCATGCTGAAAACACGCCGCCTTGCCTATGACGGGCGCGGCAATGCCGTGATCGAAACGCAGGCAGAACTTGAAAAGGTCGTGGAAACCCTCGGCGGCTACGATCAGGGCTTGTATGTAGAGGGCTGGATCCCTTTTGAGCGCGAACTCGCCGTGATGGTTGTGCGGACGCTGGATGGATCGCTACAAACGTTCCCCGTTGTGGAGACGATCCATCGCCGGAACATCTGCCATGTGGTGATCGCTCCCGCCCCTATCTCAACCATCCTTCAGCGTGAAGCGGAGCGGGTGGCACGCTTGGCGGTGGGAGCATTCGGCGGGGCGGGCATTTTTGGGGTGGAAATGTTCCTCACCGAAGCGGGGCGGGTGCTGGTCAATGAGGTTGCCCCCCGTCCACACAATTCCGGGCATTACACTCTAGAGGCGTGCCACACCAGCCAGTTTGAGGCGCATCTGAGGGCAATCACAGAACAGCCGCTTGGCGCGGCGGGCTTGAAGGTTGGGGCAGCAGCAATGGTGAACCTCCTTGGGGCAGCCGTGCCGGAGGCAACCCTCACCCTTTTGGAGGCGGCTCGAAACATCCCCGGCGCAGCACTTTATTGGTATGGCAAGGCGCTGCGGGCAAACCGCAAGGTTGGTCATGTGACACTCACCGGAGGCGATTACAGCGAGATCGCCGCCCCGCTGGAACACCTCTCCGGCGTCACCATCACGCCGCCACCGCAGGTGGGGATCATCATGGGCAGCGATTCCGACCTCCCCACGATGCGCGAGGCGGCGCTCATTCTCCGGGATTTCGGGATTCATTTTGAGATCAACATCGTCTCCGCCCACCGCACCCCAGAGCGGATGGTGGCGTATGCCAAAACTGCCCACGAACGCGGCTTGAAGGTGATCATCGCCGGAGCGGGCGGCGCGGCACACCTGCCGGGGATGGTCGCCGCGCTGACTCCCCTCCCTGTAATCGGTGTCCCCGTCGCAATTGGTCACCTGAACGGGCAAGATGCCCTTTTGAGTATCGTCCAAATGCCAAAGGGAATTCCCGTAGCAACGGTGGCAATTGGCAACGCGGCAAATGCCGGACTCTTGGCAGTACGCCTTTTGGCGGCGGCGAACCCCTCCCTTTTGGAGAAGATGATCGCCTACCAACAAGGGCTTGCCGAAATGGTCATGGCGAAGGCTGATACACTGACCGCACAGGGGTGGGATCACCCTTTTCAGTAGCCTTTATGACGACGAAACTCACCGCATCCCGCTTTCTTGTTATGGCACGGCATTTTTCCACTCATGCGGCTCATTCCGGGCTGCTGCCCCTTGTTGCCGGACTGCCCCACACCCAGATCAAAGGGCGAGAGCGTAGCCTGTGGCGCTATCCCTCCCGCTTTCAGTGGTTTCGCCAAAGGGTGTTCGAGAAGTCCCGCCACCTTTACGGGCATCAAAGCGCCTCGCGAGAGACCGGCGCGATCCTGCGCATGGCACGTTCACGTTCGCCGGGGCTGGTCATGTACCTTTGGGGGGATTTTGATTATCTATATGGCGGGCGTTTTGCCCGACGCTTTGGCTGGCAGACGGCGGCTTGGTTTCACACCGTTCCGGCGCTTTTGCCACAGTTCATCCCCGCTCCACAATCGCTTCGTTATCTTGATCTCGTTTTTTGCGTCAGCCGTTCACAGATTCCCTTTTTTCAGCAGCATCTCCCCGCTGAGCGTGTTCACTTCTTGCCGCTTGGTGTCGATACGGACTATTTCACACCGGATGAGACGATACCCTACCGCCCGTTGTGTTTGTTCGTCGGCTCAACGCTGCGCGATTACGCCCTGTTCAAAGCCGTTTGCGAGCGGATTAGGGCGCAACTTCCCACTGTTGAATTGATCGCCGTGCTGCCCCCCAAAGCCGTGAAGCGGATGCCCGATATTCCGGGACTGCTGATCCAAACAGAGGTGAATGACGACACCCTGCGCCATTACTACCGCACGGCGAGTCTGCTGCTGCTCCCTTTGGAAGATTGCAGTTCGAGTATTTCCCTGACGGAATCAATCGCCTGTGGGACGCCCGTCGTCACGAATCGGGTGGGCGGCGTCCCTGATTATCTTGATGAGTCCTGCGCGTTTCTCCACCCGCCGGGGGACGCCGAAGGCATGGCGGAGTCGGCACTCTGCCTGCTCACGGACTCTGTCTTGAATCAACGGATGCGCCATGCTGCCCGCGCTCATGCTTTGAATTTTTCATGGGAGAAAATACAAGCAAGGTTGTTGGCACTCTATCAAGAGGTTTTGGGGGTCGTCCCCTGACGCGCCCCGCGCTACACTCATACCATGACGAGTCGTGATTCCTTTGCCAAACCTCCCCCACCGCCCGCCGATGCGCCGCGTGTGGTTGCCGTGATCCCCGCCTTTAACGAGGATCGTTTCATCGCCAGCGTGATCCTCAAAACGCGCCGGTTTGTCGATCAGGTGGTTGTTGTTGATGATGGCTCTAGCGACGAAACGGCATGGATTGCTGAACAATGTGGCGCGGTAGTGATCCGCCAGCCAAAGAATTTGGGCAAGGCGGCGGCAGTGAACGTTGGGTTGGCAACGGCACGCGAGCGCGGGGCGGCGGTGGTTATTCTGATTGATGCCGATGGGCAGCAAAACCCGAATGACATTCCAGCGATGATCGCCCCGATTCAAGCAGGGAAGGCAGATATTGTCGTTGGGTCACGCTTTTTGGGGGATAAAAGCCAAACTCCGGCGTGGCGCATTGTGGGGCAGCAGGCGCTGACCATTGCCACAAATGTTGCCTCTGGTGTCCCGCTCACCGATTCCCAAAGCGGGTTTCGCGCCCTTTCTCGTCGGGCGTTGGAGGCATTTCATTTCCGCACCAGCGGGTTTTCCATCGAATCGGAAATGCAATTTTTGATCCGCGAACACAACTTTGTGGCGGCGGAAGTGCCAATCATTGTCAATTATGATGAAGCACCGAAACGCAACCCCTTTAAGCATGGCTTGCAAGTTCTTAATGGGATCATTCAGATGGTCAGCCAAAACCGCCCGCTGTTCTTCTTTGGCGGTATTGGCGGGGCAATTCTGCTTTTTGGCTTGTTGGTAGGGATTCGCTTGGTAAACCAATACAACGCCGATCCTGAGCCAAAACTAGCGGTGGGGACGGCGTTGATCGCGGTAGCAGCATCAATCATCGGGATGTTGACGGTGTTCACGGGGATCATTTTGCACGCCATTCGCGCCGCCATTCATGATCGGTGATTGCCTAGCACATCTTCTGAAAAATTTGACGCACTAGAGCGTTCATAGAGAGCGGTAAATCAGGCGCAGTTGCCCTCATCCCCCTAGCCCCCTTCCCCCGCAAGGGGAAGGGGAACTAGGATTTTTGTGAGGGGGCATCCCCCTCACACACTCCCTTCCGACACATACAGAATATATAGGGTCAACAGGGGAAGCCCTATCGGGACAAAAATCTAAAAGTGACGATGCTTCTGCGCGTAGATTCGATAGCCCTCTAAGGCATTGTCTAATGGCGTCCACAGCCCCCCACTGGTTAGGTGACAAGCCGTCAACGGCAGACGGTAGCGGTATGCCCGCAGTGTTGCCGCCATGAGGTCGCGGGGGAGCAGAATCGTCAGCATAGCATCGTCGGGATCAAGGTAGACCAACCGAGGGAGGTCGCCCGCTGCCAGTTGGCTGGTGAGGATTGCCCGCTCCATCTCGCGCAGGGCGAACGCCCCCGCCGCCGCCTCAAACCCCTCACGCGGGGTAGGGATCGGATCATAGGGGGAGATGGGGCGGAGCGCTTCCCCCCGCCGCTCACCATAGCGGACTTGCCCCAAAAACCAACAATCGGTGACACCCAATGCCCGATAACCAGCATGACGGGTATCCCATTCCGCCGCGCTGTTATTTGCCTGTTGAAATTCAAGGGCAAAGCGCCCCACTGTTCCCTCTGCTGCTGCTTCTATGTAGACATCTGCCCGCTGCTCACCAAGCCGCCACTCTAATGCGGCAAGGGTTGACTTAAGGCGAAAGTGATCGTAAAGCGCCCATTTTCCAGCGCGGTGCGAGTCCGTCTCTGCTTCGCCATGCCCATTTGTGCAGGCGGCAAGGTGGGCAAAGTGGTGCAAACGCACCGCTCCAGCTTTCAAAATGACTGCGCCATCACACTCTGGGCAGCGGAGGAGTCCGGCATCCGAAAGGGCTCGGATCGCCTCGGTGGGCTGATCGCCAATGGTGAGGATCGCCTTCGTATCGGCGCGGCGGGCGGTGAGTGTGGTTGTTAGGCTGTCGTGGGTGCTGACCATGTGCGTTGAATTAGATCAGAATAATTGCGCCCGGGTGTGATTTGCCCCAACACGGTGGCGTGATGCGCTCCGGTAAGGGCGGGGTGTGTGCCGGAGCGGGCGTGCCATGTTTCGTGAGCAAGCAGCGCAAAGACAAGCGCCTCTTTGTTATCACTATCCAAGCCAATATGTTCATGGGTGTGGAGGGGGATATCCCCCAAGAGCGTCCGCAGATGAGCGACGAGGACGGGGTTGCGCGTCCCCCCTCCACCGAGGATTACCTCCCCCAATGGGGCAGGGGCAAAGCGTTGATAGGCGTTAGTGATGCTGGCGGCGGTGAGCTTCGTTAGGGTGGCGATCACGTCGGCGTCGGATAGCCCCCGTTCCCGCCCCTCAGAGCGCCATGCCGCCGCCAACGCTGCCGAAAATAACTCGCGCCCTGTCGTTTTCGGCGGGCGGCGGGAAAAATAGGGGTGGGTCAAAAGCGCCGCTAACCATTCCTCATCGATGCGCCCAGAGGCGGCGATGTGTCCGTCGAGGTCATAGCCCTGTGCGCCAGCGGTAATCGTCGTGACAAGAGAATCGATCAAGGCATTGCCCGGTCCCGTGTCAAAGGCAAGCGGATCGCTTTGCGTATCGCTGAGGGGCGGTAGAAAGGTGACATTCCCAATGCCGCCAATGTTCTGCGCCGCCCGCCAGTGGGTGGGGTGGCGCAAGAGCAGCCAATCGGCATAGCCCGTCAGTGGTGCGCCTTGTCCGCCAGCTGCAACATCGCGGGGGCGGAAGTTTGCCACGGTCGTGATCCCCGTCCGTTCGGCAATCACGGAGGCTTCGCCAATTTGGAGGGTGGCGCTCACTGTCCCATCCTCCCTGACGGCGTGCCAGACAGTCTGCCCATGAGAGCCGATCAGATCAACCGCCTCAGGGGTGATTCCCGCAGCGGCAATTACGGCGAGGGCGGCAGCGGCGAAAGCCTCGCCTACGGCGACGTTCAGTTCGCACAGGGCGTCGATCCGCCCCGGCGCGTAGGCGGCGAGGACGGCAGAACGAAGGTCGGCGGGGTAGGGGATGGTGAGCGCATGGCGGATCATAGCGCTCAGGCGAGGCGGTGTACCAGATATCTCACACAGGGCAGCGTCGATTCCATCGGCGGATGTGCCGGACATCAAGCCAACGATGCGCATTAGCCGTCCTTAAGACGTTCTGCCACAAAATGCAAAACGCCCGCCCACCCGCCATGACGGTAGGCGTCTACAAGGTCAGCTTCAGGCGCATCTAATTTAGCCATTTCGTAGCTTTGATCCGGTGTGTGGGACAATCCCAAGAGGTAATCCGTACTAACGCCTAACACTTCAGCAAACTTCACCAAATTCCCAATAGAAGGTTCGCTACGTCCGCCCTCATAACGGTTGATTACCACGTTGGAAATTCCAGTACGCCGTGATAACTCCACCTGAGACATGCCTTTTTCTTCACGGGTTGCTCGAAGGCGGTTTATTCGGAAGGTCATAGCTGGGGGCTTAACAAGCATTTTCAATCTATGGCATTGTATCGATACAGTTTAAGTTGAACTATATATGCATAAGAGGCAGCAAGGCAACGTTCCCAAAATACCCTTGCTGCCACCAGTCCCTTGAAGGAGGGATGATGAAAATTCTACCACATTTTGTTTGGCGTGTACGTCGCCCACTGATGACCATTGGACTTTTAGCGATTGGTGCAGCCTTGCAGAAACACGCTGTGTATGAAGAAGGCGAATTCGCCGCTTATAAACAGCATCTTAACGCCCAAACAGAAGAAACACCGGCTCACCTTCGCCGCAAATACGAGGATCATGCCGAGGGTATGGCGCGAATCGATCACATCCGAATGATGCTTGGGTTAGCTCCAGACGGGATAGAAACGGAGCTACCATAATGAACTACATGCGTCTATTGAGACACAAAATTGAGACGTTGACGGCACAGATTGCCGCCCTTGAAGGGGAATGTGCTTATTTGCTGGCGAAATTTGATGTTGAACAAGCCGCACATACGGCGTACCGCGAACGCATTGCCGCGTTGGAGGCGGAACTTGCGGGTGTGAAACGTTCAAGGGATTACTACCGGACAATGAACGACCTTAATTTAGCGGAAAACCGCGATCTGCGTGATCAACTGCGCGGCAACCCCTACAACGACGATTTCTATAACGAGAGCTAACCTTCTGCCAGAGAGGGCGACTATTCGCCGTCGCCCTCTGTTGATCGGTGTGTCTGTATGTCTACTGTTGCTTTTCAGCTAGGGCGTCGATGGCTGCCTCTATCGCACGCAGTCCAGCAGAAACATCTTTCCCACAATGCAAGCGAATGATCCGCATCCCCTGATTTTGGAAGATCTCAAAATCACCGTCTGCCTGTACCGCCCGCAACACGCCAAAGGTGTAGCGTTCGCCGGGAATGGCAATGTCCGGCGCGGTGTCCGTCGTCAGTTGGACGAAAACGCCCTTTCCAGAACCACCCTTATGCATCTGACCAACCGTGTGCAAACTACGCGGGAAGATATTCACCATGACTGCCCGCTTCAGGACATGCCGCGCCCGCCGTTGAATGTCGTTCAGGGTGGCTGTCTGCGCTACATCGGGATTAAAAAAGGGCATGAAAACGACGTAATCGCCAGAGCGTGCCAAGGAGAAAAACGCCGCCAGCGCCCCGACCAACGCTGATCCGCGATATGCACGCTGCGCAGCAAGATCACGGAGCAAACGCCCCATGCCCTCTTCGGCAATCAAACGCAGCCCTCCTTCGGTTTGTTGGGGGGCGTGTTTGGGGAGCGTCCTCGTTGTAGCATAATCATCGAGAAGGCGGTGAATAAGCCGCCGGCTCTCGTCCACATTCGGCGTGGCAAATGGATTCACCCCTAAGACCATCGCTGCCACCACCGTCGCAAACTGCCACCGGAAAAACTCTGCCCCAACATCTGTCCTATCGCGCAGGGTGAGGGTCACCATGGGGTGTCCGGCTTCGCGTAGCCGTTGAGCGCTTTCATCGGGGTTCTCCGTTGAATTCTCTAGGCGAAGGTAGACAAAGAGGCGATCATCGTCGTAATCGTGCGGCATTCCCGGCGTTGGCGCAACGACGGGGATCACACTTTTGCCGTCTTTTCCCAAGCCCTCGGCAATGAGCGGCTCAATCCACAGGCAAAGAGGGGCAATCTCCGGCGCGGCAAGTAATGCCAGTTTGTCCCTGCCCTGCAATGCCATCGTCCCCATGAGCGCCCCTAGCCACAGTCCGGGGTGGTTGTTGCCCATGACGCCCGCCGCACACGCCGTCTGCATCTCTGCGCCAGCACTCAAGACCCCTTGCACATCGATCCCACACAGCGCCGCTGGCAGCAAGCCATAGTAACTGAGTGCGGCATAAGCGCCGACCAAATGAGGCGGACAAAGGAATATCTCACGAGCGCCCAAACGCCGCGCCTCTGTTTCAAGGGGGCTGCCCGCCTCGGTAATGGCAATGAGATGAGCGCCTGCCCCGCCCTCTGGAAATTTCGCCACAACGTAACGGAGAAGGGCAAGCGTTTCGATTGCCTTTCCCGAACGGGAGGACACGACGACACAGGTCGTCACCATGTCCAGCTTGCGCTCCGCCTTCGCAATCGCGATGGGGTCATTTGTATCGAGGATAACCAGTTCGGGGGCGTCTGGCTGGCTGCCAAATATCTCCCAAAGCGTCTCGCCTGTCAGAATACTGCCACCCATCCCAATGAGGAGAATATGGGTAATGCCCTCGGCACGAAGTTCATTTCGGAGGGCAACCATGCGCTGTACATCCGTCCGCCCATCGGTAGGCAAAAAGAGCCATGCCAAGCGGTTGGAAAGCGCCTCGGCATCATCGGGAGAGGGTTTCCACAACAGCGGATCACGCGCCCAGGTGCGGGTGATGCTCAACTGCCCGCGCAAGCGTTTCATCGCTGATTCCACCAAGCCCTGATAGACCCCCAAAACAAGCGACTGCCGTTTCATGAACCCGCTCATGAGCGTCTTGCGTTTGCCATCGACACGGGTGATCAATTTGCGGAAGGCATCGCCAAAAAGTTCTTCCTCGTCGCCTTGCAAGCGGCGGGCGATCAGTTCCAAATCGATCTCTAATTCTTCCGCCCGTTTAAGCGTTTCGGCGGCGGTGGGCATATCCAAGGCGGGTATTTCTGGCGGCGGCGGATGGGCGGCGAAGGCATCTAGTGTCTGGCGGGTGGTGAGGATATACGTATCCGCACTGCCTACCATATTAAGGTACTCTGTTTTTGCAATGGTCGGCGCGTTGGGGTCAACAGCGCCCCACAGGATGGGCTGGATGTGCGCTCCCGCTTCCCGCAGACGGGCAAAGCGTTCGCCATAGAAAAATTCTTGAAAGCGATCATAGGCGCGGCGGGCATTGGCAGCAGCAACCTTCCCTAACAGGGCGCTGTAGAGTGTGGTACGGTGAATATCGGCGCGGCTCTGCGCCATACGGATGGAGTTCTCCAAACTGTGATTCACCAACCCCTCGACGCGGGCAAGGTCAACTTGGACAACCGAGGCAACCTCACGAACGTTTTCTCCGGCAAGGGCGCGGCGTTCTAAGGCGCGGATGTAGCATTCGGCAACATGAACATAGCCCCGCAGCGAAAACACCCCGCTGATGTGGATATTCACACCGCTAAAAAGCGCTTCCTCAATTGCTGTCAGGTTCGTTGGTTTGCCGAGGATGGTGATCATTAAGTTGGGGCGGTTTACCCCCCGAAAAACGCGAATTGCCTCACTGAGGAGCGTTTCAGGGCGTTCGGTGTGCGTGGGGGGCAAATCCACACAGACGAATCCCCCCCTTCCCTCGGAGGATTCATACAGGGGGCGGAGGAGGTCTGCCGCGGCTTGGAGATCGTCGGTCAGAAGGCGGCGGAGCGCGGTGAGGGATTCACTTTCCAGCAGTGTCCCCAAGTCGTCATCATATGCCGTCCCCTCGCCAATGGCGCGTTCGAGGACAGTGGGGTTTGCCGTAAACCCGATAATGCCCTGCCGAATCAGGCGTTCCATTGCCCCAGAGCGGATCAGATCACGGCTGAATTCGTTGTACCAAAGGTTATATGTCATGGGAAAACGTTTTTTGAAGTATTTATTGATTGATTGCAGTACCCTCACTGGTTGGACGGCAACCAGCCTTCTTACAAAAAGGACGGGCGTCGTTCGTTTCCCCCGTGATCACCACCGCCTAGCCCATCGGTAAGTCTATCGTGATATGCGGGACTGTCAACCACGAAGGGGTCAATCGCTTTGAAAAATACAGTGGGATACGGCTTAAGCATACCGCACCCCGTACCTCTTATCATGGGAAGAGGTTAGGCTCACCCCTCTCGAATCGCCACCGCCGCATCGATCATTTCGTAAATACGCAAGCCGTCATCCCGCCACAGGCTGCCATCTCCAACGAGGACAATCCCATCGTCATGCTGCTCTATCCGCTTGATGTGAACTTCCTTCCAGATGCGCTTGTTTAGCCGTGTGACCTGACCACGATAGCGCCACACCGTTTTATGTCCCGCCGCTTGCGCAAAGTGTGGCGCACGCAGCCCCACCCCCAAGCCCAGCGCCAACGCATACGCCTGCATCCCCTGAAGGGTTGCCTCCACACCGAGCGATCCAGGCATCACCGGGTCTTGGTAAAAGTGATTGGTGAAGAACCAGTCGCCATGTTCGATGTTTTCCTGCACATAGAGATAGCCTTGCCCATACTTTCCCCCGTTGGGGACGATAGACACCCCGTCAACAAAATCCAACTGCCCCCCAGAGAGGCGATACTGCGGCTTTCCTACCGGGGCGCTGTGCAAGCGGGGGAGATCAAGCGCCGTCGCCGTCATGCCCGAACTTTCCAGCCATGTCGGGACAGGCTTACCTTTATCCAACCCAACCTGATTCGCCATTGCCTCTGCCGTGAAACAGCCAAACGAGGCGCTCCCCTCGTAAAATGGCTCTCCCTCGGTGGAGAGGGCAAAGGTGAACTTTTGCAAGATGATTCCCTGCATTGTAATGGAGGATGTCATCGTGACGTGGTTTGTAATCGTCTTTCCGCGCAGATCAAGATCGCGGTGAAGAATCCCGTCGCCATCAAGGTTGCGGAAGTAAAAATCGAGATCGGGGTAGACGAGCGTCGATCCCAAATAGGCAGAGAGGAAGCCGCAGAGTTGAAGCGCCATCTCCATATAAACGGAATAGGGCGTGCCGCCGCCAGCGTTATCACGGACAAACCAGGGGTGATCCGGCACATCGTATTCACTGACAATTCGTGAGCCAGCAGCAAGATCGTGCCGTTTCCCATGAATTTCGGTGATGCGGCTGACGAGCAGCAAATCGCCATTGGGAATACGTGGGGCGCGGCGGTCACGGTAGATGCTGTATTCCTCGCCAAAACAGCGGACAACATCACCGAGGGCGAATTCATGTATATCTGCCTCGGTGAAAATAGCAGGTTTGCGCACTCGAATCAACTGCCCGCTAGAGACGCGCACCGCCTCTCCCTCGCTGGAAGGGTCGGATGTAGGGGGAGGGAGTGCTGCTGGCGACGAGGCAGCAGCACTCCACTCTCCGCTTAGGTGGGGTTGAGGCGCTTTCCCCGCCTGAAGTTGCTCAACCAAATCGCGCAGGGCTTCCGTCCGCCCGGCAAGGTAAGCGGCATGATTGCCATGCGCCGTGCCAACATCAAGGGCTTGGCGCGGCTGATCGCCAAGCGTCTGGTAGAGCGGGGCAAGCGTAAGCGGGACGCGCTGGGCGACCAAGCGCGCCAAAAGGCGTACCAGCCCTGTCTTGTCATCAACCCCCGGTTGGTTGGCGGCAACGGCAACATGAGGACGAACTCCTAGTGTTTCCGTCACCCAACGGGCGCAGGCGTTACGTGGTCCGATCTCAATGAAAATTCGCGCTCCGTCGTCATAGACGCGGCGGACAAGGCGCGGAAAATCAAGCAGTTTCACCGCCGCACGGCTGATGTTATGCCCCAAAACACCCTGATCCAAGACCGTTGGCGCGTAATCGGCAGAGGCATAGAAGGTGACTCCGGCGGGGCGCTCATAGACGGGGCGGTGATGGAGGGTGAAAAAGTGAGCGTAATCTGGCACGGCGGGTTCGCAGTGCATAACCATGCTGAAGGGGGCTTTCATATGTTCGCCCTTCAGCGCCTCCAAAATGCGTTTGCAGGCAGCCGGATCACCAGCGATGGTCACCTCGTTGGGCGTGTTGATATGCGTCAGAAAGACGCGAGGTTCGCGCTCCAAGAGGGGAATCACTGCTTCCGGCGAAGCGGCGATGAAATAGACTGCCCAAAAATCATCAGGGGCGTTATCTGGGACGCCAAAGACAGCACGGACGGTTTCCTTACGCCCAAAAAGGCGTGTCCACAAGGGGGATTCGTGAAGGTGAACACTTCCCGCATCGCCGTCTTTCCAGACGCCCATTCCCCATAACATGCTGCCTTCACCAAGGCTGTAACCAAAGGCGCGGGTGGGAGCAATTTGGAAGGTATCTCGCAAGACGCGGCTCATGATGGTGGCGAATGTCATCCCCGCTTCCATCATAGCAGGGGGTGTCCCCTCTAGTTTTTCACGGAAAAGCCGCCAATCTTTTGTGCTGGATTTTGCCAACGTTCGCATGTAAAGCGCCCGATCCCCTACCGAGCGCCCTAGATCACTCGTTGCATCGCGCAGCGCCCCATAGAGATCGGGGACGAGGTGAAAGAGGTCTTGCCCCATGCGTGGATAGGCGCTGAATGCACCCGGATAGACAAAGGCAACTTCCCCCCGCAGCGGTGCGGCGCTAAAGCTGCTACCAGCAGGGGTTGTCCATGTGCCACCCTCGCTAAACGCTTTGGGAACGCCCGTCCGTGCTAAGGCGATCTCCTTACGCAGCCCATCGGCATTGGCGGCGACGAGGGCAACGACGAAGGATGGATCGCTCATAAGTTCATAACGACGGTATTGGTCGCTTGCCACAGGGAGCAGATCAGAGGCGCTATTTAGCGCCGTTTCAAGTCCATCCAAGCCGTTGAGTACAGCGGCGGCGTTTTCCCCCCCAACGAGGAATAAATACGGCGGAGCGGTAGCAAGTGCGGAATCAAGGTCGTCTGTGTAAGGGACACCTACTGCCTGTTCCAAAACAGCGTGCGCCGCCGCTCCAAAGCTCACGGCGGCACGGCGTGTACGGTCAAGCCACGCCTTCGATGCACTTAGTGTATAAAAGGGCGTTCCTCCCCAGAGTTCAGGGCGTTCCGGTGCTTTCCATGCGGGCAAGGCAGGCAAGAACCATCCCGCCACCGCCAGCACCCCTCGAATCAGCCCTAGCATCCCTCCATAACCGCCGCCCACCGCACAGGTCAAATCGCTATGCTGGTAGATAGGGGCAATCACCCCCATTTCCGTGAAGGATTCCGGTACCATGTGGGTGAGTTCAAGGTAACCAATGTGGGCAGGTGTGACCCCTGCCCGTGCCAGTGCCTCAGCGGGCATCATGGCGATCGAACGTAGAATCGCGTAAGCGGGCGCCCCCTCGGCGCGGCTCAGGGCAACAGCGCCGCCTGTGTGCGGATCATCGGAGACGAGGATCACCGTATCAAATGTCCCCACCCCTAACCATCTAGCCGCTTCTATAAGGGCGTTTGGGACATCCCCCGCAGTGGCAATCTCGCCAACACGCCCGGTGGGGGTATGTCTGGCGGCATCTTGAAGGGCGCGGGCGACGAGATCAGCCTTGTTGGGCTGTTCTCTAACAGGATTAAGGGCGGCATACATGGCGTTCATGAACGCCGCTGGAGTCATCCCCGGCACGGCAATGCCCACAATAGCAAGCGGCACACCGCCGGGAAGGGTTAAGGGGTCTGAGGTCATAGCTAAGGTATCTCGCAATCCGTCCCATCCGCACAGGGCGAACAAGGGTAGAGAATAGGGCTTTAGGTTTAGGTAAGCGGTGGTCTATTGACGAATGGTGCAGGTTGAATTGGTGCGGGAAGGGTGTTCTTAAAGAACATCTCAATCAGCCGTTTGTTGAGGGTGATCTCCGAGGCATCCACCGCAATATAGATAACGCCCTGTTCATCATGGATATTCAGGTTACAAGTCACATTTGTTTCGGTGATCTTCGTCGGCTCTAGGGTGACGTAGAACGGTATGCCAAAAGGAATGTCGCGGTAGACGCGGGATTCCCCCGTCGCCAGTGGAAGGCTGCCCATCTCGTAGGTCAGCCGCGCAAAGATTCCCAAACTTTGCAGTGCCACATCCACCGCATAGTGGTTGAACGCTCCCACCGGAAACTGTCCCTGATAGGGCAGCGGTACGGGATCAAGGTAACACGCCATCGTCGTGCGCGTCGTATCCATATTGAGGACGGTCTGCACGCCGCGAAAGCTCCAGCCATGAAAGACGATTTTCGTCTCATAGAGAGGCAGTCCAGCGATATTCGCCCGATTTTCCAAATCCATCCGAGAGAAAACGGGCGCAGGGGGACGCTCCCGAAGAAGGATGGGGTCAACCTGATAGTGATAGCGCAGTTTCCCCTCCGCTGTGCGGCTGCTGATTTTCGCCTCAAAGGTGATCCGTTCGGCGTCTTTGCTTGTCTCGCGCAGTTCGAGAGTGTATTCGGGGGCGAGGGTCTCGTCAAAGACGATTCCCTTCAGAACTTTATAGCTTTTGTAGCCGTAAAAGCGGTAGCCCGGGTAAAGCCCCTCAATCGTGTTCGCTACCCACGAAATGGCACACACCATTGGCAAGACAGCGTTTCCATTGACAACGTGATCACAGAGGAAGGGGTTATCTTCCAGCCGGATCGCCCGCTTCACCTGATAACTTTGCAGCGGTGTATCGGTCAGAGCGGGCGGCGGGAGGGCGATTCCGCTGCCAATGACGATTTGTGCATCCGCCCCTGTGCCGAGGTCAAGCTCCTCGATCAGCATATCTGCCCCAGCGCGTTCGGGGATCAAGGTGATGTTATTCTGGGCGAAGAACTGCTTCAGTGCCGGACTGACCATGCCCCCTTCCCACGGACCCCAATCCACAGCGAGGACGCGACATTCCGGCGCGTCATGGCGGAGGCGATAGGCAGTTTTGTTCAGAACTTCGTTTGCCAGCGCGTAATCTGCCTGCCCCGCATTGCCGAAAAAGCCCGCCACGCTGGAAAAGAGGACGACATGGCGCAGCGCGGAGAGACTTACCGCCGCCAGCATATTCTCCAACCCGCGCACTTTTGCGGCATAGACGGTTTCATAATCCTTTTCCGTCTTTTGTTCGATGCGCTTATCCGCCAAATTGCCTGCGCCGTGCAAAATTCCGCTCACCGTTCCCAGTTGGGACTCAGCGCTGCTGACGGCGGTGCGGATGGACGCCGGATCGGTCACATCGGCGCTGTAATAGAGCGCCCGCCCGCCCGCCGCCTGAATCGCTTCCAACGTGGCGATGATCTCGCGCCGTGCTGTGATCGCGTTGAACTGCTTTTGGATTAAGGCGGGTGTTGGTTTTTCCCCCGCGGCAGAGATCGCCGCCATGATTGCCTTTTTCAATCCAGCGTCGTCGCTGATTCCCGCCGCAAACGCTGGTTCGGGGGCGCTGATGTCCGAACGTCCGAGGAGGATGAAGGCACAGCGGTACTGCTCCGCCATGCGGATCACACAGGTTGCCGTGATCCCGCGCCCACCGCCACTGACAAGGAATACGGCAGCAGGTGTGATTGAGGTGATTCGTGATGTCAAAAGACGTTCTATCCTATTCTGTAGGAAGGATGCAGTCTGCTTGCTCATAAAGAACCCGGCACAAACGCGCCGGGCTAAGAGCAGTCATTCATGTTACCGAAGGGCGCAATTGCGCCCATACTTCGGCTTAGGCAGGGGTTAGCTGTTCTGTCGCCAGCGTCACACGCCCACCGGCGCCTATACCAACCTCTACCGCTCCCCGATTGGGGTCGTGTAGTTCAGCAAGGATGGCGGCGTTGGCAGCTTCTGGTGAAAGTGTCGGGGCAAGGTCAAGCGCCCGACAGAAAACGCCCGTCCATTCCAGATTGACCGTTTTCGTGATGCCATTCAGCCCGCCTGCCAATGCCGGGTAGCCAACGCCGCCCATCCCTAACCACCCATCCATCCGGGTGACGGTCATGAACACCGTCCGCCCATGTCGCGCCGCCTCATTCAACGGCGTTTTTAGATGCTTGGCAAGGAAGAACACACCCTTCACCAGTCGCCCGTCGTGGTCAGGAAACAAGCCGTTCCCCAAACCAACGGGGTGAATATACAGGAAGACGCTGATCGCTCCCTCATTCCCGCTGATGGTGTTCACCAGCGTCCCCAATGCTGCATCGCTGAGATCAGCGGCACGATAGCGATTGATGCCCGCCGGATAACTCTCCCCGCGCTCCCACAGATCAAGGATGACCACGCGCCACCCCATCGCTTGTAGCGAGGCTGCCAAGCGTGGGTCGGGGTCGCCCGCCAACAGACAAACGGACCCCGGCTGTGGGGCAAACACAAGCATATCGGGCGTTGGCAGATAACGCAGCCGCACATCCATCCGATCCACACCGTGATTCGTCCGGCGCGTTGGCGGTGGGGGTGCGCTGTCTGGGCGGGAGGGCGGTTCGGCGCTGACCGTGACCGCCTCAGCCGCCCCTAGTGTAAAGGGCTAGGGACGCCACCCCCAATGTGGGCGTTCATGTACTCGACAATCTGACCGAGTGTGCGCAGTTCGGCAAGTTCTTCCGGCTTCAATTGGGGTAGTTCGGGGAATTGATCGCGCATGGCGCCGAGGATTTCGACGCGCTTGATCGAGTCGATCCCCAAGTCCGCTTCAATATCCATGCCAAGTTCAAGCGTTTCCGCCGGATAGCCCGTCTTTTCGCTGACGACATTCAATAGCGCCTCACTGAGTGCTTTTGCCATCCCCGCATTTGCCGGCGCAGAAACGGCGTAACCGTTAGGCGTTGGTAGAGGGGCAGTACTTGCCGCCACGCTTGCCGTGCTGATACTTGGCACACTCACCGCGCCGCTGATATGGGCGTTCATGTACTCGACAATCTGACCAAGTGTGCGCAGTTCGGCAAGTTCTTCCGGCTTCAATTGGGGCAATTCGGGGAATTGATCGCGCATAGCGCCGAGGATTTCGACGCGCTTGATCGAGTCGATCCCCAAGTCTGCCTCAATATCCATGCCAAGCTCAAGCGTTTCTGCTGGATAGCCTGTTTTCTCGCTGACGACGTTCAGCAGCGCCTCGCTGAGTGCTTTTGCCATCCCCGCATTGACAATGGGGGCTGCGGCAACAGGCGCTACCATAACGGGGGCTACCACGGGTGCGGCGGCGGGGGGTGAAACAACCACCGGCGCGGGCATAGGCGTTGGTTTCGCCTCCATTGTTGGTGCGGGTGGGGGCATGGACGGCGCAGCGGGAACAGCGGGGGTGGAGACAATCGCTGGTGTTGGGATGGGAGTTGGTTTCGCCTCCGCCTTCGGCGGTATAGGCATTGGTGGGGCTACTGGGATTGCCGCCGCAATGGGCAAGGGAGGCGGAGTAGAGGCAGCGATAGGCGTCCCACCCGCTAATGCCCCAGAGAGCGCGGCATAGCCCGCCCGAATGATCTCCACGTAAGCGTTCAACTGATCCGCTTGGCGGGCAATGTAGGATTCATGCGCCCGGAGTGTTTCCGCTTGTTGTTCGCGGAAAAGGGCAATGCCCTTCATCACAGCATCGATCACCCCCGGCGCTGGGTTTTGCGCGGCAAGCGTCGCCTGATTCTGCACCAATTGGAAGAAAAGGCTCATCGCCTCGGCTTGGTGCTTGAGGTACTGCTCCTGAAGGCGTGTCATATCGGCTTGCTGTGCGCTGAAGGAAGTAATGCCGCGCTCTAAAGTTGTCAAAACATCCCCCGCAGGGATAGGTGATGGAGAGGGTTGCGTATATGCAGCATGACTCCCATTCACAATGGGTGCCGTTTTCATCTCAGGTATCACAGGCGCAGTCATGGGCGCGGTCATGGTTACAGTCTCCATCACGGGTTTGGCGGGTATCTCCTCGGCGGGTTTTGCCGGGGGCGGGGTCACAGTGTTCACAGGGAGCGGGGCGGTGGGCGTTTGGCTCAGAAGGCTGAGCTTCCAACCGTCATTCATCAAATCGCGGGATGCTTTGCGGGTTTTCTCGCTGATGTAATTTGACCCGCCGATCTTCACCTGCATTCCCTTTTTCTTGGGAAGCGATGCAGGGGGGGCTGCCATGTAGGGATCAATCTGCCCCATCTTGACGCCCAACACACGCAGATAGGCAACGCCCTCGCGGAACTGCCGATCCGCATCTTTCTGGCGGCTGCTATTGAGGGCAACTACGCGGTGTGGACGCTCACCCAGAATATCTTTTACAAGGTTGGTCAGTACAGAACGCGGACCGACCTCCACAAAGACGAAACCGCCATCGTTGTAGATGTTCTCAATCTGCGCCCGGAATTGCACCGCTTGCAAGATGTGATCCGCCAACATGCCTTGCATGGTGGCAGGTTCGTGGGAGTAGGGCAGTCCTGTTGCGTTGGCATAGACGGGGACAGACGCCCGCCGGAAAGTGACGCCTCGCACGGCTGCGGCAAAGGGCGCGTGGGCATGACCAACCAACGGCGTATGGAAGGCGGCAGAGACTTGCAAGGGGGTGGTCTTGTAGCCCTTCGTCCCTAAATGCTGCGCGGCGCTTGTCACGGCGCTTTTCGCCCCGGCGATCACCGCCTGTGTGGAGGAATTGTGGTTGGCAACACGAACGCCAGTAAACACCCCCAACTCGGCAGGGAGGGCGGTAATCTGTGTTGGTGTGCCAGTCACGGCGATCATTGTTCCCGCCTCAAAGGTTGGGCCAGCGGGGGGCGACATTGCCTTCCCCCGTGCGCGGACGAGGGCGAAATAATCCTCGTCGCTGAGCGCACCGGCTGCCCAAAGGGCAGAAAGTTCGCCAAAGCTGTGTCCGGCAAGGAAATGCGCCTTAAAACCCGCTTTTGCCAAGAGCCGCCACATGCCGGCGGATACAGCGCCAATAGCAGGTTGGGCATATTCTGTGCGCTGCAATGCGTCGTTTTGGGCGTTGCGAACGGCTTCCTCAAAGGTGGGCGGCGGAAATACCACGTCGGAGAGGGTCTCCGCCCCATCACGGGCAAAGTGTCCATCCAACGCGGCGAAGGTCTCACGCAGTTCGGGGAAATTCAAGGCAAGTTCACGCGCCATCTCCACATACTGCGACCCCTGACCGGGAAAGAGGGCGACGACACGCCCATTGAGTTCCAACCCAAATTTACGGTAATAAATGCCCTTCGGGTGGGTCAGTTCCTCAACGTCCGGCTTAGCGCGGAGCATGTCCAGCGCGGTTTTGATCATTTCAGCAGTTTCGATGGGGGTTGCCGCCGCAAAGCCGATCCGCGCATGGTTCAAGGGAATATCTGGTTTTCCCGTGACGAGTTCACGGTAGACCTGTGCGGCGTTTTCGGCATTCAGCGCGGCAATCCGCGCCTCTGCTTCGCGGATCAGATCGGCAGGGCTTGCCGCATCGATCACGATGGGCTGTACGGCACGGTTGAGGCGATATTGTCCCCGTTGTTCGCCCTGATATTCTTCAACGACAACATGGAAGTTTGTTCCCCCAAAGCCGAAGGCACTCACTCCAGCGCGGCGCGGCATTCCATCACGAGTAATCCAGGGACGCGCTTCCGTGTTCAAATAAAGCGGCGAGTCTTGAATCCCCAATTTCGGATTTGGCTCACTGATGTTGATCATCGGCGGCAAGATTTTGTGATGGAGGGCGAGGACGATCTTGATTAAGCCCGCCGCACCTGCCGCCGCTTTCGTATGCCCAATCTGAGATTTCACACTACCGAGGGCGATCCGCCCTTTGTGGGGGGTGAATTCCTTGAAAGTGCGGGCAATCGTCTGTGCCTCGGTCAGGTCGCCCGCCACCGTCCCCGTGCCGTGCGCCTCGATCAAGCCAACCGCATCGGGCGTGAAACCAGCATCGTCGTAGGCACGGCGTAGGGCGCGTTCTTGCCCCTCGCCACGCGGGGCGTAGATGCTCTTGTAGCGCCCATCGCTGGATGTTCCAAGCCCTTTGATCACGGCGTAGATGCGATCCCCATCGCGTTCGGCATCTGCCAACCGCTTGAGGACAACCATCCCGACGCCCTCACCCACCATCATCCCGCTCGATTCGGTGTCAAAGGGGCGCGGACGATCCCCCTTCGAGAAGGCGGGCGTCTTACTGAAGCACATATACATGAAGATGGAGTTGTCGGTATCAACCCCGCCGGTGATCATCATGTCGGCACGGTGGCTGACCAATTCCAGAACTGCCAAATTCACGGCACTTAGGGAACTGGCACAAGCGGCATCAAGGACAGTATTCGTCCCGCCAAGGTCAAAGCGGTTGGCAACCCGCCCAGAGACAACATTCCCCAACGCGCCGGGGAAGGCGTTCTCCTCCCATTTGACATATGCCGCCTTCATCTTTTCCACAATCACCGGAATATCGCCTTCCGGCACGCCCACGCTGCGCAGCACACGCATCCAAATGGGGTATTGCAAGCGGGAATTGAGCGGGCTAATCAATTTTTGCCCGCCGCCCACCCCCAAGACAACACCCGTCCGCTCCCGAATGTGATCGGCGGCGTTCATGTAGCCGGCGTCAATGAGGGCATCCCGTGCCACGACAAGCGATATCAACTGGGAAGTATCAGTCACTTCCAGAATGTTCGGGGGCAGACCAAATTCCAGCGGATCGAAGTCAATTTCAGGGAGGAAGCCGCCGCGTTTACAGTAGGTCTTGTCAGGGGCGGTGGGGTCGGGATCATAATAGTCATCAATGCGCCAGTGGGTTTCCGGCACATCAATGATGCTATCCACTTTCCGCAAGATATTATCCCAATAACTGGTGAGGTCAGGCGCTTGCGGGAAGACGGACGCCATACCAACGACGGCGATGGGATTCCGGTGTAATTTCATCGGTTACAATATACTCCAACATTGCCCATGCAGGGTGCGGCGGGCGGGTGTTCATCTGAGGGGTATAAACCCCGTATTGATCTATTCGTTCTGATGAGGCGATCTGTACCGCACAATCTTAGCCGGAATCGCGCCCCTTTTACAGGGGCAAGCCACATCGATTGTATTAGGACTTGCGCCATTGAACGTGTTTCCCCTGTGTTCATCGAAAAGGGCAACTTGCGAGGAACGCGGACAAGGGCGTAACGCCTATCACGTATAAAAAACGCCCCCATCTTTTCTAAAGACGGGGGCGTTTTACTATCGGCTAGTCGTAGTCAGACAGACTGCGTTTACGGCTTGACGCCAACGCTGCCCTTGCGGAATTCCTTCACGGGCGCATCACCGAGGTACTTCTTGTAGATGTCCTCATAGGTACCGTCTTTGATCACTTCCTCAAGCGCGGCGTTCACCTTGTCGATCAGTTCTGTGCATTCCAAGCGCATGGCAATCCCATAGTATTCCACCGTAAAGGGATCGCCCGTCACGACGAGATCACGCTCTGGACGGTTCAGGATCAACGTCAGCGAGACGACGTTATCGTTCACCACTGCGTCCACGTCTTTGTTCGCCAACGCTGCGAATGCTTCGGGAGCAGTCTGGTATTCCTTGATTGTCACATCCTTGATGTTTTTGGCGGCTTCCGCACCTGTCGTCCCAAGTTGGACCCCAATCGTCTTGCCAGCCAAATCACCAACGACTTTGATCGTCTCGGCGTCTGCTGTCCGCACGATGATCACTTGTCCGGCGGCGAAGTACGGATTCGAGAAGGCAACTGTTTTCTGTCGTTCCTCGGTGATCGTCGCAGCGCTGATGACGAGATCAAACTGACCAGCGGCGAGATTGATGAAGATCGGGTCAAATGCGGCGTTCTCGTATTTCAACGTGAAGCCAGCCTTCGCACCGATGGCATTCAACAAATCAATGTCGAACCCTTCAATCACGTTCGTCGTCGTGTTGATGTTCTCAAAAGGCGGGTAGGCGGCGTCTGTGCCGACGACCAATTCACCTGTTGAGCGGCAAGCTGTCGCAGGGGCAGCTACCGTCGGGGCGCTTGCCGCTGCTGTTTTACGGGCGGCGGCTGTTGCCGTTGCATATTCGATGATCTTCGTTCCGGCAGCATTCAAGGTCGGCTCGTAGATCGAAGTGGTCGCTGTTGCTGTCGGCGGGACGGGCGTTGCTGTCGGCGGGACAGGCGTTTCTGTCGGCGGGACGGGCGTTTCTGTCGGCGGGACGGGCGTTGCTGTCGGCGGGACGGGCGTTTCTGTCGGCGGGACAGGCGTATTCGACGCCACAACCGCTACCTCGGTTGGCTTTTCGGTGGGCTTCTCCGTTGCCTTCTCAGTGGGGGCGCTTGTTGCTTCCACAGTGGGCGCACTCACTGGCTCGGTTGCCTTCTCAGTGGGGACGCTTGTTGCTTCCACAGTGGGCGCACTCACTGGCTCGGTTGCCGCCTCAGTGGGGGCGCTTGTTGCTTCCACAGTGGGCGCACTCACTGGCTCGGTTGCCGCCTCAGTGGGGGCAGCGGTTGCCGCCGTTGTCGGGGCTGTCGTTGCTGCTTCCGTAGGAACTTCCGTTGGAGTAGCCGTTGCTGCTTCCGCCGTTGCTGTTGGACGGGGTGTCACTGTCGGGGCGGGGCTACCGCAGCCGGTGACGATCAGGGCAAAGGCTGCTACCAAAAGCAGCATGAGTGAATAACGTTTCTGATGCATGTATTGTCCCCCTCAATGAATCACGTTCGAAGAAAGGCGTAGACGCCCCTTATCTAACATACCAAGCTATGTTTGTCAATCTTTTGCTTGTGCTGATGCTGACTCCCCCCGAAATTTTGCTAATGCTTCGTCTACAGTGAGCAGCTTTGTTTTCAGGACAAGCTGTGCCTTGCTCACATCGAGCGTCAGATCGGCAGGGCGTCCGGTGGATTCAGCCGAGATTGCCTCAATGTAACGTTCAGGATCGTAATCAAACGCTTCGAGTATCTTCCAGCCTAGCTCTAGGCGGGTGATCGATTCTGCCCCAGCAACATTCAAAATCCCTTTAACAATGCTTTCGCCAAGCTCCAGAAGTGCCTCGGCAAGGGTTTCCGTCCAAATTGGACAGCGGTATTCATCGCTGAATAATTTCACCCGCTCGCCCTTCTGAATACGCTCCAACATCCAATCCACCTGTTTATTGCCTGCTACAAAATCGTAGATCAGGCTGGTGCGTACTACGGTATCGGCAACGCCCTCCATCTCCGCCTTTGCCAAGCCGTAGGTCGAAAGCGGGGAGGGTGGATCGTCGTCCTTGTAAGGGGCTTTCGTCCCATCAAAAATCATGTCCGTAGAAAGGAAAATCAACCGTGTTGTTTTGGGGCAGAGATCGCGGAGGTTAAACGCCGTCGTCAGGATGCTCCCTCGCAAATTTGGCGTATTCAGCGGTGGGACTGCCGTATGAAAGACGACATCCGGCTGCACCTCGTCTAGAAGGGCAGCCAACGCCTCCCGATCTGTGAGGTCAATCTTTGCTGGCGTCCCCGCGACAATTCGTTCCGGGCGGGTGAGGTAGGTTGCCGTCACCGCATAGCCCACCGCCGCCGCTTTACGGCAAAGTGTCCCCCCTAAATCCCCACTTCCCCCCGTCACCAAAACTTTTTTTCCTGCCGTCACGTCTGCGCGTCCTTACGTTGGAGCCTAATTGGAGTCCCTCAATTGTAACGCAGCCAATGCCGCTTTCGCCGCCATCATTGCTGCTGCTTGTTTGCTGCGCCCTTTTCCTGCACCCCAGAATTCGCCTTGCACAAAAATATGGCAAGTGAATTCTGGGGCATGTTCTGACCCTTCTATAGCGACTTCGCGGTATTCGGGCAGCACGCCCCACCGTCTTTGCACCCATTCCTGAAGGGTACTGCGTGGGTCTTTTAGCCCTTCATCGTGGAGTGCCGCGACGGGTGTTGCCTCAAAGAGAGGGCGGAGGAATTGGCGCACCGCCGCCAACCCTTGATCAAGGTACAGCGCGGCAAGGATCGCTTCAAAGGCGCTGCTGAGGTTGCGCGGGCGCTTTCGCCCTTCATTTTTTACCTCGCCCTTCCCCATCAGAAGCATCGTCCCCAACTCAAACTGCTCGGCAAAGGTGGCAAGACGTTCATTGCGGACGATACCCGTCCGCAGTTCGGTAAGCGTCCCCTCACGGGCGAGAGGCAACCGTTCGTGCAGCCATTCTGCCGCCAGCAGATACAAGACGGCATCACCGAGGAATTCCAAGCGCTGGTTATCAGCGAGTGTTGTTTGAGTGTCCTCATTGGTATAGGATTTATGAACAAGCGCTTCTTGCAACCAGCGCAGATCGCGGAAAGTCAGTCCTAAGCGGGCAGCAAAGGCGGGAAGCTGCCTCGTTAATTCATCGGGCGAAGTGGGTGAGGTGTAGGGCATGTCCATTCAGATCAGTAGGGCTTAGGGATTCCTCAACGATGTGTCAACACTATACCATTGGGAAAAAGATGTAGGCAAGCCGCAGGCTGAGTCCTATGGCGGGTTAGGGGTTTGCCGCGCACTCTCTGCCCTCTCATCATCTTGATCGTCAGCAAACGATGCGCCGGGGTTTCCTCTTGCCAGAACCTTTTTTGTTCGATAAAATAAAACATTCGTTCGGCGTTCAGAGGAGCGGGAGTGTATGTCGCCCAATCGTTTTGAACTGGTGTCCGATTACAAACCCACTGGCGACCAACCACAAGCGATCACCACGCTGGTGCAGGGTCTTGAGCAGAACTTAAAACATCAAATTTTGCTAGGGGCGACAGGGACTGGCAAAACCTATACGATTGCCAATGTAGTTGCCGAGGTGAACCGCCCCACCCTGATCCTTGCCCATAATAAAACGCTGGCGGCGCAGCTTTATGCCGAGTTCAAAGAGTTCTTCCCGCGCAACGCCGTTGAGTATTTTGTCAGTTACTATGATTACTACCAACCAGAAGCATATGTCCCCCGTCTTGATCTTTACGTTGAGAAGGAATCCGACATCAACGAGGAGATTGAACGGCTGCGTTTGGCATCGGCAGTGGCGTTGCTGACGCGGCGCGATGTGTTGATTGTTGCCTCCGTATCGTGCATCTACGGCTTTGGTAGCCCTCAGGCGTGGGAGCGATCCATCCTCCCTGTCCGCGTTGGGCAGACGATTCGCCGTAACGATTTTCTCCGCGATCTCGTTGATATTCTCTACCAGCGCAACGACCTTGATCCCAAACGCGGTTCGTTCCGCGTGCGGGGCGATACACTCGAAATTTTCCCCGCCTACACAGAAACTGCCTACCGTATCGCCCTCTTTGGCGATGAGGTCGAACGGATTGTCCACTACGACCCGCTGACGGGCGAAATCCTCGAAGACCTTGAGGAATACAAAATCTTTCCGGCACGCGCCTATGTGACCGAGGAGGAGACGCTGAAACACGCCATCCGCGATATTGAGGTTGAGCTAGACGAACGGCTTGCCGAATTGGAGCGAGAAGGGAAACTGCTTGAGGCACAACGACTCAAGCAGCGGACGCTCTACGATTTAGAGATGCTGCGCGAGATTGGCACATGCAGCGGTGTCGAGAATTATAGCCGCCACTTTGACCGCCGTGCGGTGGGATCGCCGCCCTACTGCTTGCTTGATTACTTCCCCGAAGATTACCTTCTGGTCATTGATGAGAGTCATATTTCTGTCCCGCAAGTGCGCGGGATGTACAGTGGGGATCGTTCGCGCAAGACGACGCTTGTTGATTATGGCTTTCGCCTTCCCTGTGCGTTGGATAACCGCCCCCTAAACTTCGAGGAATTCGAGGCGCGTTCGGGGCAAATCATCTATACGAGTGCCACCCCCGGACCTTACGAGTACCAACATCAGGAGCAGATTGCCCAACAGGTGATCCGCCCCACCGGAATCGTTGATCCACAGGTGAATGTCCGTCCCATCGAGGGGCAGGTCGATAACCTTCTCAAAGAGATCAGCGCCCGCGTTGTGAAGGGCGAGCGCACTCTTGTGACGACCCTCACCAAACGCATGGCGGAAGACCTCAGCGAATACCTCACCGAGATGGGGATTCGCGTTCACTACCTCCACAGTGAAATCGACACAATTCAACGGATTGAGATTCTGCGTGATCTGCGCCTCGGCGTTTATGATGTTGTGGTCGGGATCAACCTTTTGCGGGAAGGGTTGGATTTGCCCGAAGTCTCCCTTGTGGCAATTTTGGATGCTGACAAAGAGGGCTTCTTGCGTTCGGATACCTCCCTCATCCAAACGATTGGACGGGCGGCACGCCATGTGAACGGGCAAGTGATTATGTACGCAGATCGCATGACGGACTCTATGAGGCGGGCACTGGAAGAAACAACCCGTCGGCGGGCGATCCAAGAGGCATACAATCAAGAACACGGCATCACCCCCCAGACGATCATCAAAGAGGTGCGCGATCTGACAGACCGCGTGAAGGCACAAGTTGCCGAGAGCGACCAGCGGGCAAAAGACAGCGATCAAGACATTCAGCCGCAAGACCTCTCCAAAGCCGAACTCGATAAGCTGGTTCGGGAGTTGGAAAAAGCGATGAAGCAAGCGGCGAAAGACTTGGAATTCGAGAAAGCCGCCGCCCTGCGGGATCAGGTCATCGAACTACGGCGGATCATGGTACTCAAAGCCGACGATGAATCCTTGCAGGCTGTTGGCGCAGCGAACGATTTGTTTGATGGAGTCGAAGAGTGACGTACTCCCCATGCCTTCAGGCAGGGATTTTACGGTGTAAACAGATAAATTAGGAGACAGGATGTATGACCACCACACTTGATAAAGCCACCGCACAAGCAAACCTAAAAGTAGGACGGGCGCGGCTGTGGGCATTTATTGATGCCCTTCCCCCCGCCGCGTTCACCGCCAAACATGATCCGGCGGGCTGGCGTATCCAAGATCACCTGATCCATCTTGCCCTGTGGGAAAAGAGCTTCGTGGCGATGCTTCGCCGTGAACCGCGCTTTCCGGCGATGGGCATTGATGAAGAATGGCTGAAATCGCTTGGGAACCCCCCCAACACCGATGATCTAATTAACGATGTCTTGTTTAAGGCGCACCGCGATAAAACAACGGCGGAAGTCCTCGCCACCTTACGCGCTGAGCAAGCGGCGCTTGATGCGGCGCTTGATGCCCTCAGCGATGAGGAATTGCAGCGCGATTTCGATTACTTCCAACCTCACCTTGCCCCCTCTGGGGCAAGCAGCAAGCCAACGATTCTACGCATCAGCGGCTACACCTATGAACACTACGACGAGCATATCCCCTGGATGCAGGCGTTGCTCTAGCTCTGATCCTATCCCCCTCAGTCCAAATGATTGAGGGGAACAGCCATTTCCCACACCCGCCGGACTAGAACGCCCCAACGGTTGCGTAAATGTAGGCAATAGCGTGTTTGAGGATCACATCCTCTTTCGCCCCATCGGGAACGCTCACCGCGAGATCGGGCATCAACCCACCCGCGTTGCCCTCACTTGCCTCCAGCGGCGTTTCGTTGGGGGTGTACCATGCCCCGCTGGTCACCCGAAGCTGCGATCCGTCGCTCAGACGGTAGATCGTCTGCACCGATCCTTTCCCAAAGGTGCGTCCGCCAATCAACATGGCACGCCCACGATCTTTCAACGCGCCGGCAACCACTTCGGCGGCGCTGGCGCTATTGCCGTTGACGAGTACGATCAGCGCAATGGACTCCGCTATCTCGCCCGATTTGCTGGTAAAGCGTTTCACCTCTCCGCTGACAACCTTTTCCGTAGCCACCAACCCTTCTGGGAGGAATAAATCGGCAATGTCTATTGCTCCGTCCAACCACCCGCCCGGGTTATCGCGCATATCGAAGATCAGCGCACGGGGGTTCAGGGGCAACAGGCGTTCTAATTCACGACGAATATCCGCCGGAGCGGTTTGGTTGAAAATATCAAAGCCAATGTAGGCGATGTCTGTCCCCTCAAGGATTGTCCCATAAACATTAATCTGCCCCCGTGTGACGATGACCTCAAAGGGCGCGGCAGCCTCCTTCCGTCGGATGGTCAGGGTGACCGTTGTCCCCAATTCACCTCGGATCATATCTGCTGCCGCATTGGTTTCCATCCCTTTGACGGGAGTTCCGTTCACGGCGATAATGACATCGCCGGCGCGAATGCCCGCTTGGGCGGCATACCACCCCAAGAGCGCTTCGACAATCTCAATTTCACCCTCGGCGGTGGGGGCAATCCGCACACCGATACCACCCAATGCCCCTTGCATCACACGCACCTCGGTTTCGGCGGCGACAGGTTCAAGCAGCATCGTGTATTTATCGTTCAGAGTCCCGATCATGCCGTGAATGGCTGCCCGTGCGCGTGTTTCGCCATTGGGCAGCGGCTTATAGAAGGCGCGTTCGATGATCGTCCATGCTTCTGCGATCAAACTGCTGCCGCCACTCGTTTGCGTGGGGCTGCCGAGGAAATATCCGGCGATAAACGATCCCAATGCCGTCACCATGAGGGCAACGATAACCACACTGACCATAATCCCTCCGCGCAGGGCGGTGTTACGGGGAGGAGGGGTTCTTGAATCCGATTGATGATCCCAAAACATAGCTTACGCTCCTAACCCGTTTTTTTCCGAAGTTCGCGGATCGCCTCGCCAATTTCCACTTCACGCCCGTTCTGGTCCGGAATCATGGCAATATCCGGCGTCATTCCTATCCCATCAAGCGGCGTCCCACTCGGCGGGAAAAATTCCCCGGTTGTGATATGGATTGAGGATTTATCCGCAAGTTGGAAAATGAGTTGAATCGACCATTTGCCATAGGTTTTTTGCCCAATGGTCAACGCACGCCTGTTATCCCTCAGCGCCCCAGCGACCAGTTCCGCCGCGCTTGCCGACCCCTCATTGACGAGGACAATCAGGGGAATGTCCAGTTCCTTCTGGCTGATTTTCTCACTGTTGCTGACGGGATATTCTTTTGTCCCGTTTTTCGTCCGTTCAGAGAGGACAAGCGCATCATCGGGCAAGAAGGCGCTGGCAACTTGGATCGATTCCAAAAGTAGCCCGCCCGGGTTGTTCCGCAGATCGAGAATTAATCCCTTAACCTCCGCGTCGCGCAGGTCTGCGAGGGCGTTGTTGAGTTCCTCTGGTGTGCGTGCGGTGAAGCGCAAGATTTGGATATAGCCGTAATCGGATGCCTCTGCCAAGACGCGCCAGATCACCGAGGGGACTTCAATCGTCTCAAAGAGGATGAAAAATTCGGCAGTGATCCCCTCATTACGCTCAACGATGATCCGCACGCCGCTGCCGTCCTTAACCTCCCCGCGCAAAAGCTGATCCGCTGCATCGGAAGGGGTTGTCAGGGGGATGTCTTGACCGTTCACGGTGAGCAGAATATCGCCATCCCTCACACCTGCCCGCGCCGCCGGGCTGTTGGGGAAGGGATAGAGGCGGAAGCGCGCCTGATCATCCCGCTTGAGCAAGACGCCAATCCCACCATAAACGCCGGCTAGAACGTTCGACTCGCTGGCGGCGACGGGCGGCTCTATGAAGAATGTTTGCCGATCTCCAAGCGTTGTGATTAAACCCCGAATTGCCCCATACTCCAGTGCCGTCCGTTCGGGAAGGGGGCGGAGGAAGTGTTCCTCAATCAGCCTTTGCGCCTGCGCCAAAAGGGGGTACGACCCAGGCGCGGGTTGGTTCGCGCCGTCACCTGTAGCGAGTGTATGGCTAGCCGCAAGAGAGGGCAGCGCCCCTCGAAAATAAAACCCCGCCGCAAAGATAGCGCTGATTACGACGCCCGCAATCAAACCGCGTAGAAGCGTCAGAGGAACTGAACGTCTCATAAGATAATCCACTTTTCTTCCTATCGCTGAAGTGGATTCTATCACAGCGCCGTGCTATGCTAGGAGGAATATTCTGCCCGACGCTGTGTGCGAGGTTAACGATGCTCACCCGAATTGAGATCAACGGCTTCAAGTCGTTTCAGGATTTCGCCCTCGATTTGCACCCCTTTCATGTTTTTATTGGGGGAAATGGCGTCGGGAAAACAAATTTATTCGAGGCGATTCATTTGATTGCTGCCCTTGCTCATGAACGCACGGCGGAGGAAGCCTTTCGTAAGGGGCGCGGGGCAATCAGCGAACTGTTCACCCTGTTTCCCGACGGCACACGCGCCAAACGAATCGCCTTTGCCGTAGAGATGCTCACCGAACGGACGATCAATCTAAACGGGTTAGAGGCGGAAAAGGCACGGGCGGTGTTGTCCTCACGGCTGCGTTATGAGGTGACGCTGGAAAGCCGCATCGAAAACGGGCGGGAGCGCGTTTATGTTGTACGGGAGGCGCTGCTGCCCATCAAGGAAGCCGATGATACATGGGCAAAAGAGATACTCTCCACCAAAGCGCGAAAAGCATACATCGTCCGCGAAAAACGCCCACCCTATATCGAAACGGTGGACGGCGAGGGCGGTAAACCGACGATCTACCGCAACCAAGATGCGCCCGGCGGTGGACGCGAGGGAACGCTGGTGGGGGCGCTGGAACGCACCTGCCTTAGCACAGCAAACGCCCTCCGCTATCCGACAATTCACGCGGCAAGGGAGGAAATGAGCCGTTGGCGATTCCTCAGCCTGAACCCCGCCAGCCTTCGCCAGCCGGTTGGGAAAACCGCCCCTGATACGCTGCTCCCCAATGGCTCGAATATGACGGCGGTATTGAAACGCTTGAGTGGCACAACGGGGCTTCTTGAGACGATCAGCAAAGATTTGGCGATATTCATCCCAACGGTGAGTAAGATTCTGCTCACGCCGATCCTCGGTGAGGATGATGCTGAGGAAACGCTCCTTGAGATAGAGACGACGGACAAGGGACGTTTTTCTTCACGGGTGCTGTCGGATGGCACACTGCGTTTGCTGACGTTAATCACCCTGAAACGCGACCCCCGCCATCAGGGGGTGATCACCTTTGAGGAACCGGAAAACGGCGTTCAGCCGATGCGCCTGCGCCAAATTGTGGATGTTTTGTTTGCGCTTGCCAGCGACCCCGAACGCGAATATGATGCCGATCCACGCCCCGTCCTCCGTCAGGTGATCATCAACACCCATTCACCAAATTTGTTGGCGCATGTCCCCGGGGATTCCGTTTCGTTTATGCAGATGAAGCCAACCGAAAAGGGGCGCACCACCCGCGTGATCCCCGTCCGCCCGGAGATGTTTCCCGACGAAAACGGGCGCTACCTGACGTGGGAACAGGTCACACAAGCGCTCGATGAAAGCACCCGTAAAGACGATCCGCCTGGATTATAGTCATCTGTGCGGGGTGGTTAGGGAAACCCCCGCGTCAACTCGCTCTACAACCGAGTCGCAAAAGGAAAATTACCCTATAATCGTGATCAGTATGGCAAGCGTGGGGTGGGAATCGATCTCCCGTTGCCCTTCCGTCATGTGAACAGTGATTACGTTTGGGGTACAACAGGATGAGCGTTTCGCGTGCAGCAACCTCTGGAAAGGGGCGCGGCTATGGCTAAAAGACTCTTTTTTCGTACCTTTCGCCTTGGGCTAATGATCCTTATCATCGGCACACTAGGCATGGGGGGAGGGCTGACGGTGAGGGCGCAAAGCGGCAACAGCCTTCCGCCAGCAATTGTCTACTTCACAGCAGATTTGCCGCTGGTAAAACTCACCGATATTGAGGCGGGGACGGCATCTGCTGCGCTTTCGTGGCAGACCGTTGGGATCACCAGCAGTTATCGCGTTCAGCTTTACTTTTTCCGCATCAGCGGATGGGAGCTGCTCACGCCCGATGCCCTTCCCGGCGCAGGGGTGGCAAAGGTCGTCGTTCCGGCAACGCTTGATTTCGCGCCGCCCGCCTTCCGCCTGACCATAGAAAATCAGGCACGGGTCGTCGTTAGTCAACAGATCGTCGTTATTCCTTACGATCCCAGTCAAGAGAGTTTAGGGACAGTTATTGAGGAATTCCGCACCGAGCGCGACACGGTGAATTACAATTTGCTTTCCTTAGGGCAAGAACGCGTTGTCGTGACGTGGCGGGTGGCGAACCGTTCGCCGCTTTCCAACCTCATTTTTGAGCAAGTCTTGCCTGATGGCTCAACGCGCAGCATCGAACTGCCGCGCCTTAGCCGCTGGATTAGTTCCAGTGGGCAGGGGTTGGTTGCCCCCGCGCTGCCCTCGGCGGAGAGTGCCGCCATTACTATTCGCTTGCGGGTGGTCGATTACCGAACGGGCGATACCCGTACCCAACAGGATGTGATCCTCCCTGTCATACGGGGTGGGGCTGCCCAACCAACCGTTCCCGCCGTTCAGCTTCAGCCCACCGCCACCAGTGGGCAGTAATCGAGCCGCCCTTTCACCGCATTTTGTCGGGGCGACCCTCTGTGATCGCCCCCGTTCTACCAACACCCACACCCAATATCGGGCAACTTAAACAGGATGCCGCTCTCCACCGGGGAGTGCCTCGTCGTTTGGCGGGAGACCGGCTTGCTGCCGTTGAAGTGCCGCCTCTACCGCCGGAATGTTTTCGGGGTAATCCAACTCAAAGAGGGTTTCCTCCACCACAAAGGGAAGGACATGATCGCCCCACATAGACTGTTTCTCTAAAATGGCGCGGGGACGAATCACATCGACATAGCCATTTTGCCAATAGACTTTCGGCAGGCGCTGGCGCGGAATCGATTGCGAATCAGGAATGCCCTCGATGCGTAAGATGGGTTTCATAAAACCGTCCTCGCCAATCTGCCACATCTTGTAAGGGGTTTGGAGGGCAAGGGCAACAGAGCGCACGGCGTCTGCTTCTGGATGGGCAAGGAGCAGATCAATTGCCGCATCAATAAGCGCCACCCGCCGGACGGGACCCGTCGGACGAAGGTGGACGACGGCATCGGGCAAACGCCCTTCATGGGCTTGCAACCAGAGCAGCGCATGGCGAAACACATCGCTATCGGGCGAGAGGTCTTGGGCATATTCCGCCGGACGTAGAAAAGGAACATCGCCCCCCCACGCTTTGGCAACCTCAGCAATTTCGGCGTCATCGGTGCTGACAAGCGCCCGCGAGATATGGCGGGACTCTATGGCGTGTTGGATCGAATAGGCGATCACTGGCTTGCCGGCAAGGATCATGATGTTTTTGCGCGGAATCCCTTTGGAGCCGCCCCGTGCCGGAATCAGAGCAATAATAGAGGGGGAGGTGGTCGTCATGAGTACGAGAAGTGTTCTCTGTCTTTCTTGTTTTGCCAAACGCCAAATCAAAGCATGTCAGGGATTATCCGGCAAACCGTAGAGAAAAACCATGCCTGAATCAGGTTTGGCTAAAAGCGGCAACAAAGGCTTCGGCAGTTTCTAGCAGCAGTCCCTCCTTGGGGGTGGGCTATTCTCGTCTGTGCTTTTGAGGCACAGGGCAAACCGAAAGCCGGTCTTCCATGCGTGCAAACCGAGATCACCTAACACAAGGTGGGCGAGTTCGGCAAAGGAACTTCCGACATCTTCTAACAGGGTGGCGTGAACCTCCAAAAGCATGACGAACCGAAGGCTGTTCGTAATAGCTGTTTTTGACCCCCGTAAAACCTGCGCTTCAAAGCCCTCGCAATCGACCTTGAGCGCGTCAATGGAGGAAAAAATGATCGTCTAGAGCAATGCGGGGAACGGTGATCGTGTCGGTTTCAGCCTGTGCGGTGTTCTTTACCGCAGCGGAGTAATTCGTATCGCTCGCAGGTAAGAACACCTCACCAGCCACTTCCCCCACAACGGCATGGCGCACCGTAGCATGTGTAAGTCCGTTGGCGCGGATGGTTTGCTCCACCAACGCCACATAAGAAGGGATAGCCTCGTAAGCGACGACCTTCCCCCTTTCCCCTGTTTTCAGCGCTATTTCCACCATATAATCGCCAACATGCGCCCTCACATCAACACACAGCGCCCCAGCAGAGATATAGGGCAAGAAGATCAGCCGCTGCGGAACTTCCGTCCCGTAAATAAGGCGAGAAGGCATTCCGATACCATCCATCAGGCGCATCACCAAGACATAGGGTCCGATGAGTAGATTGTAGGAAACAGTATAAGGGCGTGGCTTGCGACCAAAAAGGCGGATAAAGAGTGGCGATAAGGCACGTAAATAGTATCCATAGAAAAGTTTCCAGAGCGCAAACTCAACCCGATTCCGTTTTCTCGTGTTCAAAACTTGCTTTGGTGGGATCGTCATGTTCGCTTTCTTGTTAACGCTTGAATCGGGAAGGAAATGGGCAAATAGCGTCTTGCGAGGGTGTTACCCCTTACAAAACCCTTTTCATAAATTTAGATAGACATTACACGGTTGCCCTCAATCCCCTGCGATCCCCCTTCGGCGCGTACCCCCTTCTCCCACTGGGAGAAGGGGGTATCCATTTTTTTGAGGGGGAAGCCCTCTCAGACATCCCCTTCCGATGAATATGGGGTAAACCAGTTCAACTGCGTAAGTTCTATTACCCATTGGTGTTCAGTTCGCGCATGATCACGGCAGCAAGATCGGGTTCATCTTTCGCAAGCAGGAGTGTCAATTTTTGTGTCATAAGCCATCCCATTTTGGGGAATCATAACCCAACATCAGATGAGCCGCCTTTTCACCAACCCCGAAGCCAATTCTACAAGTCGGTTCAAAACCCCACCCCTTGTCCCGCTTGTGGGGCTGAAGGGGCGACAGCGGCTTTTTCCCTCGTTCCCTTACGACCCGCCTTCGGTGTGTCCCTACTTCTCACACATCGGCGAAGGGCGACTTGGCGCGGTAACCTCCCTCCACGATCCAATCTGGGGGGTGGGGGGACATCCCCCAAAACAAAGCCCCTTCTCTCCCACAGTGTGGGAGAGAAGGGGGAAAGGGGGATGAGAGGGCTGTTCGCATCGTCTATGAGTTCGTGTCGCCCCCTTCTCCCTAAGGAAGAGGGAACTAGGGGGTGAGGGCACCACATAAAGTCTATATCTTTCGGTCTTGTCTCACCCCCCACCAATAACCCTGTGTGGGCTATAATTCTTCGGTGGACGTTCGACACACCCCATATTAAAGGTTTATCTATGTCATTTGACGATTACACCCTTGATGATTACCGCGCCGCTGCGGATTACATTCGGACGCAAACGCACCTCACACCGACCATCGCGGTGATCCTCGGTTCGGGGTTAGGTAGCTTTGCCGATTCGCTGGAAAATGCGATCAGCATCCCTTTCAGCGATATTCCCGGTTATGCCTATTCAGAAGTGATTGGGCATAAAAACCGCGTGGTGATCGGCACGCTGGCTGGCAAGACAATCCTTGCCCAACAGGGGCGCATCCACTTTTATGAAGGATGGTCGATGGCGCATGTGGCGTTTCCCATGCGGATGATGAGTCTGCTCGGTGTGGAAACGGTGGTGATCACGAACGCTGCTGGCGGGCTGAATCCAAGCTATGCTCCGGGCGATCTCATGCTGATCAGCGATCACATTAATTTGTTAGGGCTGGTGGGCAATAACCCCCTCATTGGGCGGAATATTGACGAATTTGGGACGCGCTTTCCCGAACTGACCGTTGCTTACGATAAGCACTTGCGGCAGCTTGCCCGCAAGGTGGCAATTGAAAACGGGATCACCCTGCGCGAAGGTATCTACATCGGCTTATCGGGCCCGATGTTTGAGACGCCTGCCGAGATACGCATGTTACGCTTGATGGGCGCGGACGCGGTGGGCATGTCTACGGTGAACGAGGTGACGGCTGCCCGCCATGCCGGAATGCGGATCTTAGGCTTTTCAGGAATCACGAACAAGACTGTTGATGATCCCGAAAATCCAAATGTGGTGAATCACGAAGAAGTCCTTGATGTGGGAGCGCGTAAGATTGTCCCCAACCTGTTGACGCTTTTGCGTGGTGTGCTGCTGGCACTCCCTGAATGATCACAGTGAACGCCGTTCTGCGTCGTCCCCTCCTGTGGCTGATTGTGTTCATCATTACCAGCGGGGTGGGGACTGCCTTGCGTAGCACGTTTCCCCAAGACGCGGACAATTATATCCCTTACCGCTTTGCGGCGAATCTTCGGGATGGCTATGGGCTGGTCTATCGCTTGGCGGGCGAAGCCGATGTGACAACGTTCCCTCTCGTTCCGGGGATAATCGCAGGGTTGGCGAACGTTGGGCTTGCCCCTCCCGCTGGCGGACTATTGGTTGTAGGGCTGAGCCTTGCCCTCGCCGGTTTTTTGTTAGCGCGTTTGAGCGGAAATCGGTGGTCGGTGGGTGTGGTGTATATCACTGTTGGGCTGCTCTATCCCGCCGTGACGCTCCAGCCGATGATCGCCCTCGGTGTGGGGGCTGTTTGGTTGGCAGCACGCAAGCAGTGGGCGTTTGCTGGCGTGCTGCTTGGCTTGGCGCTGCTCACCGATCCTTATGCCATTCCCCTCGCTCTCTTGTTGATCGTCGTTGCTATTGCCGAATCATGGCGGTCACTTTGGCGGCTTGCCCTCCCTACCAGTGGGCTTGTTGGAGTCGGCTTTGGCACTCTTATGTTGGTTTACCAGCCAGCGCGAATTGTCTACGCCGCTGCCTTCGGACTTCCCTTGTTCACCTTCTTTGTTGGGTTGGGGGTGGTCATTGTCTATCGCCTAAAACGCCCAGCCATACCGCCTGTTGAGACAACACTTGCCCTTTGGGGGGTGATCGCTGTCGTTAGCGGGGCATTGAGCCGGCAGTTTCCCACCATGATGCTTGTTTTGGCACTTGTGATACTGCTCTTTAATGTGCCTATGGCTGCGGCGCTTCGTTGGGGTATGGCGAGTTTTATTGTCGTTGGTGAAGTGGTGTTTTTCCTCATCTTTACACCGTTGTTCGCCAGCCCGCAGAATGGTATGGGGGCATGGCTTTCCACGCAACTGAGCCGTGAGACACTTCTAGCGACGGATCAACTGGGGCAAACCGCCTACGACGCTGGAACGCGCATCCTCGATCTGAGCGGGCAAATTGGGGCGCTTAACCGCTCATCTATTGCTCTTGCCTTTCTCAGCCAATATGCGCCGGATGCTATTGCCTCGGTTGGTGTAGCGCCAGAGGGTTTGGCGGGACTCTATGCTCCAGTGAATGAGTTTGCTTTAGGAACATCAGAAACACTGACTGTTTATTTTCGCGTGGTGAATTGGTCGGCCATCGTTGATCACCCCGTTGAGATCAATTTTTCTGAATCTGTTGGGCGCTCTGATCTGCGCTTGGTTGGTGTGGGGCTTGGCGATCCCCTCCATCCGGGCGAGTATGTTCGCGTTCGGCTTGATTGGGAAACAGCTTATCCAGCAACGTTTCAAGGGGAATTCGCCCTTAAGCTCGACCTCTTAGACGCAGCCTTCAGTGGCTACGCGCCGGGCGTTGTGACGACTATTCCAGCGGCAAATTGGGGAAAGGGGCGTTTCAGCACATGGCATGTCATGGTTTTGCCAAAGGACACGCCAACAGGGGCGGCGGCGCTGTGGCTAAACCTGACGGTTCGCGGGGGAAATTTGCCGCCAGTGAAGGTTGCCGAAGTCCAAATTGCGCCATAAATATGGCGGGCGACCCTGTGTGGTCGCCCGCCGGAGATTCTGATTGTACCTTTCCTTTGTGAGAAAGGCTTACTTTAGCGCCACGATGGTGACACCTTCTACCAAGCCTGCCAAGAGCGGCAAAACGATGCCCGCCCCCAACACAGCAATGGCACAGACGCTAATCGTCGCTACGAGCGTGCGCGGAGTGAAGGCTGTTCCCTCCCCGCTCTCAAACCAGACGGTGACGATGACTCGTAGATAGTATGCCGCGCTGACGACACTGGTGATCACGCCGATCACGGCGAGGAGAGTCAGCCCAGCGTTGATCGAGGCGGCGAAGATAAACCACTTCCCCACAAAGCCAGCCGTCAGCGGAATCCCCGTCAGGCTGAGCATAAAGATTGTCATTGCCCCGCCGAGGATCGGATGCTGCGCCCCCAAGCCCGCCAGGTTGCTGATCTCTGTGCCGCTTCCGTCGGCGCGTTCAACGGTCATGGCGACGGCAAACGCCCCCACATTGGTGAAGGCATAGGCAACAAGGTAAACAAGCGCTCCACGCAGCGCATCTTGTGCCAGTGTGAAACGCACCGTCGTATCCCCGAATTCGTTAGCAACCACCTGAAACGATCCGGCTGCCGCCACCGCCATAAGGATATATCCGGCGTGGGCGATGCTGGAATATGCCAGCATCCGCTTGAGGTCTTTCTGGACAAGCGCGACAACATTTCCCACGATCATCGTCACGGCGGCGATCACAACGATCAGGTCTTGCCACGCCGCTGGAACGATCACCATCTGCCCAGGCTCAACGGCGGTTGTCCCCACCACGAAGGAGGGAAGGGCAATGATGAAGAACCGCAAGAGCGCAGCAAAGCCGCCGATTTTTGCCGCCACACTCATGTAGGCGGTGACGGGGGTCGGTGCCCCCTGATACACATCGGGCGTCCAGAGATGAAACGGCACAGCGGCGATCTTGAACCCCAAACTGACGAAAATCAAGCCCGTACCAAGCAGAAGCAAGGCGGGCGAGGTGAGCGTGCCAATTTGGACGCGCTCAAAGATCGTGCTGAGCGTTGTGCTGCCCGCTGCGCCGTAGACAAGCGCTGTCCCATAGACGAAGAAACCGCTGGAAAACGCCCCTAGCAGGAAGTACTTCATCGCCCCTTCTTCAGAGCGGAGGTCGGGGCGACGAAAGCCAACCAAGATATACAGGGGGATCGAGAGCAGTTCCAGCCCGATCAGGACGATCACCAGATCGCCCGCCGACCCCATGATCATCGCTCCCGCCGCCGTCATCAGGAGCAGAGGATAATACTCCCCGCGCTCAATCCCCGCTCGTTGCAGGTAGTCACGAGCGGCAAAGACACTAAGCAGCGCCGTGAGCAAGGCGGCGATATTGACCACCGCAGTGAAGCCATCCGCCCGAAATGCCCCGAAAAATGCCGTTGTTGACGTTTGGTTAAAGGTGAGGATGGTTACGGCAAGGGAGACGACAATCCCCGCCACCGCAGACCAAAACACCCGCCCTTTGCGTTCCTTGGGCAGCAGCGCTTCCACGACGATCAAGATCGACGCACCTAGCGCTAACAAGAGGGCGGGCAGTGCCGCCCCCGCATTCAAACTACTTGTATCGACCATGATGTACGTACCCGTTCCGTCTATTCTTGCGCCGCGACGGGTTCACCGCCGGGGACGTACCGTTGAAGTTCGGCGGAGAGCGCCCCGGCTGAGGCATCCATCGCCGTGAAAAAGGGACGCGGGGCAAGCCCAATGACGAATGCCGCAATGACGACGATCACCAATGCGGCAATCTCATTCCACAGCAGCGGCGGGTATGCCTTTGCCGTGCCCGCCAAGTCCTCTGCGCCATGATCCCCATGCCCGTGAGCATTGTGTGCGTGTTCGGCTGCGGTATGTTCACCATGGTCGCTGTGCGCCTCATCCGCGTGCGCCTCAGCCGGGGCGCGGTACTCGCCCATGAACACCTTGTTCCACATATAGAGCAAGTAAACAGCCGCCATAATGACGCCGAGCGTGGCGAGAAGCGTGAACCAAAAGCCGAGGACAGGCGAGCCGAACGCTCCCAAAAGAATAGTGAACTCCCCAACAAAGCCGTTCAGCCCTGGCAGCCCCATGCTGGAAAGCAAGATCACAAGGCTTAAGCCGCTGAACACAGGGAGGACTTTCCAAATGCCGCCAAAGGCGTTGATGTCTTTTGTGTGGCGACGCTCATAGAGCATTCCGACGAGCAAGAACAGCCCGCCCGTACTGATCCCGTGATTGATCATCTGGAGTGTTGCCCCTTGAATACCCGCCGCGTTGAGGGCGAAAATCCCCAAAACGACGAACCCCAAGTGGCTGATTGAGGAATAGGCGACGAGCTTTTTTACGTCCGTTTGGGCATAGCTGACCCACGCGCCATAGATGATTCCAATCACCGCAAGGATGGCAATCAGCGGGGCGAGGTCAACGCTCATTTTGGGGAAGAACCCCAAGCAGAAACGCACCAGACCATACGTCCCCAGTTTCAAGAGGACGCCAGCCAGAATCACCGAACCAGCGGTAGGGGCTTGAACGTGCGCATCCGGCAGCCACGAATGAAGGGGGAAAATCGGCACTTTGATAGCAAAGGCGATGAAGAAACCCAAGAACAACAAGAGTTCCGTCGGACCCACCGGGAAGGCACTGGCATTCGTCGCCGCTGCTGCTTGGACGGTCGCCGTGATCATCTGGACGTTGAACGTCCCAAAATGGTTGCCCATCCAAAGGATCGCCACAAGCATCAAGATCGACCCTGCCATCGTGTAGAGAAAGAACTTCACGGCGGCGTAAATACGCTGTTCCGATCCCCAAATGCCGACGATGAAATACATCGGCACAAGGCTGACTTCCCAGAAGATATAGAACAGGAACAAGTCCTGTGCGACGAAAACGCCGATCATGGCGAATTCAAGGAGCATCAGGAAACTGTAGAAAAGGCGTTCCTGTTTCTTGATGTAAGACATCGAGAACAAGATCGCCAGCGGCATGATGAAACCCGTCAGGACAACCAAGAGAATGCTCAGCCCATCCACGCCAACATAATAGCTGATCGTGTAATTGCCAAGTTTGAACCATTCCCAAAGATGTTCGTGCTGCAAACCGGCTTTCGTCGTATCAAACGACGCCCACAAAACAAGCGTCGCCGCCAGTGTCACCAGCGAAAAGCCGAGCGCGTACCATTTGATCCGTTCCTCTCGCCCCCGTGTTAGAAACAGGATCGGGAACAACCCGATCACCGGGAGAAAGAGCGTCAGTGAGACCAATAATTCAGATTTCATGTTTCCCGTATTTCCCCCGGAAAGTTACCGTCCCGCCCGCAACAAGGGCAGGAGGATCAAGACGATCACGACAAGAGCGCCGACCAAAAAGGTGAAGATATAGGTGCGCACATAGCCCGTTGAAAACCCGCGCAGCCGCCCCCCTAACAACCCCGCCCATTCGCCAATGCGCAGGAATCCCCGATCAATTGCGCCACGATCCACCGGATTTGCCAAGAACGTACTCGCCCGCTTGTAGGTATCACGGATCAGTGTATTGTGAACGCGATCATGCCAGAATTCCCAGTCCAGTTTGTTTGCCAGCCATGCCGAGAGCCGGTTGTAGGGGTTCTCGATCAGCCGGAAATAGGTTTCGTCCCAGTAGAGCTTGGCGTTTGCCAAACGGAAGTAGGGGCGTGTTGCCCCGCGTTCTAGCTTGTCTTTGCCCTTCTCGGTAAGCGGGTTCGCCCCATAGAAGCGATCTGCCAGTAGGATAGCAGCGACGGCTACCACTGTTGCTGTCACCGCTAAAATTAGGTTGAATTCCAACCCCTTTGTATAAGGAACGCTGTGTTCCAACCACAAGGTAAGAATCTCTGGTGGCACAAGCGGAAGGCTAAAGCCTAGGGGAATGTTCAACAGCCCACCAAAGATGGACAGCACAGCGAGGACGATGAGTGGGAAGGTCATCAGGGCGACGCTCTCTGGGGCGTGTTCAGCGGCGGCGGTACGCGGTTTACCGAGGAAGACAAGGCGGATTTGCCGCCACATATAAAACGCCGTCATAAACGCCGCCGCAAGGAGCAGCCCAAGGGCGATGAAGCCTTCAACCTTGCCATCGTTGAAGCCGCTGTTGAACGCCTTCCCTAGAATCTCATCCTTCGACCAAAAGCCAGAGAGCGGGAAAATACCTGCCAATGCCAGCGTCCCGATCAGGTATGTCCAAAAGGTGATCGGCATCCGCTTGCGCAGCCCGCCCATGTTTCGCATGTCTTGAGGATCGAAGGCTTCGTCCTCGTGATGCTCCCCATCTGACCCATGCCCGTGATCATCGGCGTGGGCGTGGTGGTGTCCGTGTTCCATCGCGTGAATGACCGACCCCGACCCCAAGAACAAGAGCGCCTTAAAGAAGGCGTGTGTCACCAGATGGAACATCCCTGCCGCATAACCACCCAACCCAACCGCAGCGACCATGAACCCCAACTGACTCACAGTGGAGTAGGCGAGGACTTTCTTAATATCCCACTGCCCTAAAGCGACAAACCCTGCCATAAGCGCCGTTGCCGACCCAATAAGGGTGACGACAGCGGAGGAGATTGGCGCGGCATGGAAGAACACGCTGGAGCGTGTCACAAGGTAAATGCCCGCCGTGACCATCGTCGCCGCATGGATGAGCGCCGAGACAGGCGTTGGACCCGCCATAGCATCGGGCAGCCAAACAAAGAGAGGAATTTGGGCGCTTTTGCCTGTGACCCCTAAGACCATAAAGAGGGTGATGATCGTCAGAACGCTTTCCAGTGGGAGGGTGAACGGTCCAAAGTGGACAATATGCCCGCCCTTTGCCAAAAGGTCTTCGGTCTGCCCAAAGATACCTTTAGCGGTGACACTCTCATTGTGTGAGTCCGTCTCACCATGCCCACCTTCAGCGGGTGCTGCTTCGCTGTGACTATCCCCGCTTGTTCCTTCGGCAGGGGCAACCTCTGCGCCATGCCCCCCCGCCACATGAAGGACTTCCCCGGGCTTGTAGTAATCGAGCGTACCGAATGTCCAAAAGGTGAGGAAGATCGCCATGAGGAAGCCGAAATCGCCCACGCGGTTGACGATGAACGCCTTCCGCGCTGCGTTGCTGTTTCGCCAGCCCTCGCCCTTCTTTTTGTCGAACCAAAAGCCGATGAGGAGGAAGGAACACAAGCCCACCCCTTCCCAACCCACAAAGGTGACCAGAAAATTGTTCCCCGTAACAAGAATGAGCATGAAGCCGAGGAACATATTCAGGTAGACGAAAAAGCGGGGGAAACGTGAATCGCCATGCATGTACCCAATGGCATAGATATGGATAAGTGTGCCGATTCCCGTGATGACCAGCATCATCGTCAGACTCAGCGTATCCACCCGAAGCTGCCATGGGATGTTCAGCGCGGCGGAGGGGATATACAGCCAGCTATCGAGGATCGGCGGGGTGACAACGACTCCCTCGTAGCCAAAATTAGGCATGGCAACGGTCATCGTCGCGGCGATGATGAAGGCGATTCCCGCCGCGCCGCTGGCAAGCGTGCCAACCATGCGTTCACTCATGTATCTTCCCAAAAACAAATTGATCACCGCTCCGGCGAAGGGGATCAAGATGATCAGGGGAACGAGTGCTGCGAAATTTTCCATGTTTGAGCGGAAGCCCCCTTAACGGTTGTGGCTCAATTAGCCCTTCATCGTGTTCAGTTCGTCAATATCAATCGTTTTCTTCGTCTTGAAGATCGCCACAATCAGCGCCAAACCAACGGCGACCTCGGCAGCGGCAATACTGATCACAAAAAAGACGGTCATCTGACCGCCCATATTGCCCCACTGACGGGCAAAGGCGACCAGCGCTAAGTTTGCCGCGTTCAGCATCAACTCAATCGACATGAAGATCAAAATCGCATTGCGCCGGACAAGGACGCCCACAATCCCCAAAATAAAGAGGACGGCGCTCAGGATAACGAAATATTCTGTTGGCAGCGTTGGCGGTTGCATACCCTTAGTCTCTATTCCTTAGTTCCGGTGCGAACCAGCGGATTTTTTCTCACATCAGTCATCTGCATCCAGATGAAGATGAAAACGATCCAAACCTCCCTAACCTCTCGCCTCTTGGTGAGAGGAGGGTTAATCTGTTGCCGTCTCTAGCGGCTCTGGGGCGGTCTGTTTTGCCGCCTCTGCGCTTGCCGAAAGACTCCGATTCATGCGCTTGACTACCGGGCTAACTACCAGGCGCTGCCGAACGCGCCGTACCACCTCCTCACGGGTGAGCAGGATCGATCCTACCATCGTGGCGAGGAGCAAGACGGCGATCAATTCAAATGCCAACAGGTAGGTTGTCAGAAGGTCGCGCCCGATGGATTGAGGGCTGCCGAATGCCTCACGGGTTTTCACCGATCCCTCAACATGAAAGACCGTTGCCTTCGTGAGCGGCGCTCCCGATATGCCTGGCACAATTTCGTTGAGGGCGATGAACATCTCGTGCGTTTTGCGCGTTCCTCGGAAGGATTCAATGGTGCGGATTTCCGCTGCGCCCTGTTTGATCTCAAAGTAGTATGTCCCCTCAGTAAGAACCACCGTTGGAGCAGACTCCCCATAATTGAGGGCAGGGACGATCACCGTTGGGTTGGCAGGGTCGGCACGGTTGATCTGCAACAGGGAGAGCGATCCACGTTCGGGAAGGGCATGAACGAAGGTCATTCGCCACGTCCCCTCATCCTCAAGGGTATCGCGGTTAGTGGGAACAGCGATCACTCGCGGCGAGCCAAGTGTGCCGCCCACGACAAAGGTCGTTTCCTCACCGTCTGCCAGCGCTAGCGGAACAGCAAGGAGCGGAACTGCCCCCGTCGTTATCGGGTTTGCGCATTCTGCCACACCTTCGGCACAAGCAGGGAACACCAACAGGTTATATGTCCCCGCCTTAACCTCGTTAAAGGGGGAGGCGTGTTTGAAGGTAAGCCCTTCGGCAGCCCGTTCAGCGTTCAGATACACATCAACCTTTGGGGCATCGGCTATGCCATGCACAAAGCGAATATCAGGAGCGCGAGAAACGGGTTTTAAAAGACCAATGTTGCTCTGGGCAATGGCGACAAAGGCGATGATCAGAAAGACCGTCCCTAAGCCCACCGCTCCGGTTGAAACCCATGTGTAGCGGGGTGTTCCCCCCCCAAGACGTTCCGAGCCAAGCAACATGATTACAAACATGAACAAAACCATGATCGCGCCGGCATAGACAGTGATTTGCACCATCGCCAAGAAAGGCGCGTTCAACATAAGGTAGAAAAACGCCACGCACAACAGGTTCGTGACCAAGAACAGCGCTGCGTGAACCGCATTTCGGCTCACCAGCATGAGCGCCGCTGAGAAGATCGCCACTGCTGCGACGAGGATAAAGAGTACGAGTTCTACCGTCATATCGGGCGAAGCCGTCCTAAAATTTCGTTGTGAGGATCGTTATCGTTTGTTCAGTTTAGCGCAAAGTGAGAAGGAAGGGCAAATATTCCCCATCGCTCCAATGGCAGGGTGATTATCGTGCCTTGTGTGGCGAAAAAACAGGGTGATTTTCTGCCCGTGCTTTTTCTAGGGGGGGTGATTCGATGCATTTCCTTTGTGTCCTTAGGACTTTCGCTTGCAAGGCAAATTGCTGATATTGTAGAAGCACGATAAGCAAACGCCAATACATTGAGTACCTGATAAGTACACCTGGCAACTATACATGCAGTAATCTGGCTGAACATCTGGAAGCGATGAGCCATGATGCTGTCAGTGATTATTGGCAAAGAGACAAGCTGACTGCCCGACATTTGTGGGGATTTGGTCGGGGCTTTGTTGAAGGACAGTGAAAGGGCTTAGTTGATCGTCGATGATAGCGTGCAGAATAAGCAGTATTGGCGCAAGATAGAGTGAGTGAAAAGCAATATAGTGGCGCAGAACATGGTCTGGTGCGTGGTATCGGCGTCGTGAATCCCGTGCATAGCGATGGTACTGACTTTTACCCGATTGATTACCGCATCTATGCTCCTGAAGCGGATGGCAAGACCAAAAGGATCACTTCCGTGAAATGGTCTTAAATGCCCTGATGGACAAGGGTATCCACGCCAAGACCCTACTGTTTGATAGCTGGTATGCCCCGTGATAATTTGAAGTTGATTCATCGCGCTGGTCGTTACTTTGTGACCACGCTCAAAGCCAATCGTATGGTGAGTTTGAGTAAAGCGAGCGGCTCTATTCATTTGGAGGCGATTGAATGGACAAGCGACGCCGTAGAGCATGGTCTGTCGGTTAAGCTGAAGGAAGTTCCCTTTTATGTGCAGTTATTCAAGCTAGTTGCCCCAAACGGTGACATTGAATGGGTGATTACAAACCAGCCCCCAGGCACTTTCTCCAAGTCCGACATTCAAGACGCGAATGCCGTGCGTTGGCAGATTGAGCAACTGCATCGGGAACTCAAACAATCGACCGGGAGTGAAAAGTGCGAGTGCCGCAAAGCGCGTTCACAACGCAACCATCTGGCTTGTTGTTATCACGCCTAGCTCTCGCTGAAAGTTAAGGCTCACCAATTAGGCAAGAGCCTTTACGCGGCACAGCGAGATTTATTCCGCGACTATTTGCGGGCAGAGTTACGCTCACCACGCCTTTCTGCCTTTGGCATCAACTAAAGCGAAAGTCCTAAGATGGTAAACTGCTGCTCTTACGGCAAACGCATCATCCTTTCAAGGGTTATTGGAATTTGCCTGCCGGTTATGCTGAACGTCTAATGTGAAAGGGAAAAGGCTTGTAGATCAAAACCAAAGTGACGGGCGAGCAGATGCTTGAGAACTAAATGAGTGACTTTGAGGGTAAGGCGGGCGGTCAAGCCACGCACAGTATTGGCAAGTAAGCGCTCAAGGTTGCGTCCGGTGTTCTGGAGTTGGTGAAAGGCACCTTCCATACGTTCGCGTGCGCTAGCGAGGAGCGCATCCAGCAGGGGATGATTTTGGTGGGCTTGGTTTGCCCTTCAATAACACCCGTCCTTCCCGTTGATACCAATCGTCCACCAGTATATAAATCGTAGTAAAAAGCCTTTCCAAGTCTATCCTTGTCATGGGAATGGTTCCGATTGACTGTAGGCGTACCTTCAATCTTGCGACCCATTCCCCTTTTCGTCAACTTCATTCCACATCAGACGTTATAGATAAACACTGTCAGCAAATTCCCCCTATACTGGTACAAGTTGGTCGCCCTTTGGCGTAGGAACATTCAGCGGAGTGCCTAGTATGACTGACCTTCAGCCCACGTTTGCGGGGAGACATGTCCTCATCACCGGCGGGATCGGTTTTTTGGGGAGTAATCTTGCCATTCGCCTCGTTGAGTTGGGGGCAGAAGTTACCCTTGCCGATGCGATGATCCCTGGGTATGGAGGGAATCTGTTCAACATTGCGCCCATCCGCACGCAGGTGACGGTGAATTTTTGCGACATCCGCGACGAAAATGCTATGAATTACCTTGTTCAAGGGCAAGACTATGTGTTTCACCTCGCTGGGCAGGTGGATCACATCCTGAGCCTTTCCAACCCCTTTCCCGATATTGACATGAACGTGAAAGGGACGGCGGTGATCATGGAAGCGTGTAAGCGCTACAACCCTGCTGCTCGCGTCATTTACAGCGGAACGCGGGGGCAGTACGGGGCGGCGGTGACCCTCCCCGTCAGCGAGGAGTCGCCCACCTATCCCAAAGGAATTTACGAGATCACGCGCCTGACGGCAGAGAAAATTACACAGGTCTACCACGAGGTTCATGGCATTAAGGCGCTCTCGCTGCGGTTGACGAATATTTACGGGGAACGCGCCCAAATGAGACACCCGCGCTATGGGGTGGCAAATTGGTTCGTGCGCCTTGCCATTGATGATGAGACGATTCAAGTCTTTGGGGATGGGCAGATCAAACGCGATTTTCTCTATGTGGACGATTGTGTAGAGGCGATGCTGGCGTGTGCCGCGTGTGAGGCAGCCTATGGGGAAATCTTCAACGTCGGGGTGGACGAGCCGACAAATTTTCTCCAACTGGTCGAGGCGATCCTTGCCGCCGCCGGAACGGGCAAGTGGGCATTTGCCCCCTTTTCCCCAGAGCGAAAAGCGCAAGAACCGGGTGATTTTTACTCGGATATCTCGAAAATCAAGCGCATTGTCGGCTGGCAGCCACGTACCTCCCTCCATGACGGGCTGACGAAAACAATCGCCTTTTACCGCGCACACAAGGTACATTACTGGTGATTTCCTTTCGTGACTGTCGCCCTGAAATCATCGACTGGCTACCAAGTGTCCTGAGCGGCTCTCCGCACGATTTTGTACGCCGCTTGAACATTGAGGCAGATCGCGCCTTATGGATCGATTCGCTCTGTGGCGACCTTCCCCCTGAGGATGATCTACGCCTGATTGTTGGTGGGGGAGAGGGGCGAATCGCCCTTTTTGCAGAGCGCCTCCCCTGGGACTCGTCGTTCTTTGGCTATGGCGTGGCGCGTCTGAATTGGATTGCCGGAAGGGGTGACACAGCCGCCGCTCTGAACGCTCTCTGTGAGACGGCACAGCGGCGGGGGGTGCGCTATCTGTTCACCCCCATTCCACCCACCCATCTCAGCGGGATTCAGGCGCTCTGTGCGGCAGGCTTCACGCTGATTGAGACGCGCCACACCTACCATCGGGACTTGGCGGGCTTTGATCACCCTCGTTATCCCTGTCGGGTGGCAACGGTGATGGACATACCGACCTTAGCCGCCGCCGCACGGGAGGCGGTAAACCCTTTTGATCGCTTTCACGCCGATCCATTCCTCCGCCGCGCCGATGTGGATCGTCTCATGGAAACGTGGGTAGAGGCATCGCTTTTACGGGGGTTTGCCGATGTGACCATTGTTCCCGATGTCCCCCACCCCCAAGCGTTTACAACAGTGCGCTACCACCGTGATCGGTGGGAGGCATGGGGAGTGCGTTTGGCACAGGCAGCCGTCTTAACTGCTGTTGCACCGGAGTTTCGCGGATGGTATCGAAAACTCATCACCGAAATCACCCACCACCTCATCGCCCTCGGCGTCGATCATGCCTACCTAACGACACAAATCACAAACGGGGCGGTGATCCATGTTTTGGAGGGGTTGGGTTATCATTTTGGAAAAGGTGAGCATATCTTCCGGGTGATTCTCTGATGACACTGCTTTCAATCGTCGTTCCGGTCTTTCACAACGCACCAAGCCTTCCCGATCTCTATACACGATTTGCCGAGATTGCCGAGCGCAACCCTGACGATACCTTTGAATTTATCTTTGTGGACGATGGCTCTAAGGACAACTCCTTTGCTGTCCTCAGCGATCTTGCCGCAGCGGATAGCCGCACGCGGATTGTGAAACTCTCGCGGAATTTTGGCTCAAACGCGGCAATCCTTGCTGGCTTAAGCCATGCGCGGGGGGATGCCGTCGCCGCCATTGCCGCCGACTTGCAAGACCCCCCTGAACTCATCCATGAGATGATCGGGCATTGGCGGGAAGGGCGAAAGGTGATCCTCGCCGCACGGGAGGGGCGCGATGATCCCGGACTCACCTCGATCATGGCGGATATTTTTTATGGGTTATTCCGCCGCTTTGCGATCAAAACCATGCCCCAACGGGGGTTTGACTTTTTCCTCATTGACCGTCAGTTGGTTGATCATGTCAAGGCAATCCAAGAAAATAATGCCTATCTGATGGGCTTGATTCTCTGGCTTGGCTTCGATCCTCTAGTGATCTACTACAACCGCCGCGCCCGCGAGAAAAAATATGGGCAGTCGATGTGGACATTGGCAAAAAAACTCAAGTATTTTGTCGATTCGTTTGTGGCGTTCTCCTATGTCCCTGTGCGAGCGGCATCACTGATTGGGATCAGTCTGAGTGTGTTAGGGTTGTTGTATGCGGTGTTTGTGATCATCACCCGCATGATCCGAGGTATTCCCGTCGAGGGCTGGACAAGCCTGATGGTCGTTTTGCTCATCGTCTCCGGGGCGCAGATGATCATGATCGGGATTTTGGGGGAATACCTCTGGCGCAACCTTGACGAGACGCGCAAACGCCCACGTTTTATTGTGGAGCGCGTTATTGAAGGCGAGGAAGCGCGTCACGAAGCACTGAGCAAGGGGCGGGGAACTACCGAACACCAACCATAAGAGGGAGCAGGGAGAGCAATTACCTATGGGCGCAGTAGACCACCGAGAAAAAGCAGGCAAGGGCGCGGTTGTGCTTGCCCTTGTCACCGTTAGCGATACGCGGACGCCAGAAACAGATGTGAATGGAACCTACCTCCGCGAGCGATTCGAGGGCTTAGGGCATGTCATTGCGGGCTACGCCATTGTGAAGGACGAACCGGATCAGGTTGCGGCTGTCTTGGACGAGATGACCGCCATTCCTGCCGTTCAGATCGTGATCTTCAACGGTGGGACGGGCATTGCCCCCCGCGACACCACCTATGACATTATCGCCCGCGCCCTGACAAAGACACTCCCGGGCTTTGGCGAACTATTCCGCCTGTTGAGCTACCAAGAGGTTGGTGCAGCGGCGATGTTGAGTCGGGCGACAGCGGGTGTCTATCGGGGAAAAGTCGTTTTTAGCACGCCCGGATCGCCCAATGCCGTTCAGGTTGCGGTGGAAAAGTTGATTCTGCCAGAATTGAACCACCTTGCCTGGGAAGTCGCCCGGAAAGGGTAACTGCGCCTTCTCCAATAGTGGCTTAAAGAGACTCTTTGATCTTCTCCGCCAGCGCCCGGCTGATGCCCGGCACCGTCATGAGTTCATCCAGCGTTGCCGCACGTATTCGGTCAATGTCTTTGCCAAACGCATTCAAGAGCGCCTTACGCTTGGAGGGACCGACACCGGAAATGCTTTCGAGGCGGCTGACAAGACCTTTTTTCGCCCGTTGAGCGCGGTTGGCGGTGATCGCAAAACGGTGCGCCTCATCCCTTATCCGCTGGACGAGGAACAACGATTCTGAACGGCGCGGCAGCATAACCGACTCGGCGCGTCCGGGGAGGAACAATTCCTCATGCTGTTTTGCCAACCCAACAATCGGCACCTTATCCAATAAGTGAAACTGTTTTAGCACCTCAATACCAATGCCAAGCTGCCCCTTGCCACCGTCTAAGATCAGCAGATCAGGGAGTAAGCGCCATGTCTCGTCATTGTCTTTTTGCCCCGGTGCAGTGTTGGGCTTTGAGACGCCATCGGCATAGCGTTGAAAGCGGCGGGTGAGCGCCTCTCGCATGGATTGAAAATCATTCGGTTCACCTGTTGTCGTCACCGTGCGAATGTTGAACTTTCGGTATTCCACTTTGCGGGGCACGCCCTGAACAAAGACGACGCGGCTGGCAACCGTCGCCGTACCTTGCAAGGTGCTAATGTCGAAACACTCGATGCGGTTCGGCGGGGTGGGGAGTTCCAACGCTGCTTGAAGTTCGCTCATGGCTGCCGTCTGCTTGTTTGTATCCGCCGCCCACTGCGCCCGCAGCATGGCGAGCGTTTCCTTCGCGTTCTCGGCGGCAATGCCCACCAATTCTGCCTTGTTTCCTCTGCGCGGTGCGGTGATGGTGACTTTCTTCCCGCCGCGTTTATCGCGCAGCCATTGTTCGAGAAGTTTTGACTCGGCAACCTGTTCCGGTAAAAGGACTTCCTCTGGAATGGTCGCCGCGTTTTCGTAAAACTGAAGGACGAAATTCCGCAAAATTTCGGCGTCCGTCGTCTCGTCCGCGCCGTCCAGAAGAAAATACTCTTTCCCAATCAGTTTCCCGCCGCGAATGAACAGGACTTGCACACATGTATCTGTTTTCTCTTGGGCAAAGGCGATCACATCGTTATCGACATCGTTGGGCATGACGACCTTTTGCCGTTCAACAATGCGCTCCATCGCCCGCAGACGGTCACGAAGGGCGGCGGCACGCTCAAAATTAAGCGCCTCGGCTGCCTCCGCCATATCACGGCGCATATCCTTGATGATCGCGTCGCTGTGACCGCTCAGAAAGTCCATCAGGTGTTGGATGTTTGCGCGGTAGCGCTCCCGATCCACGTTGCCAATACAGGGCGCGTTGCACAGTTTGATGTCGTAATACAGGCATGCCCGATCATCCTTCCCGCTGATGTCTCGATCACAGGTGAGGTAAGGAAATGCCCGCCGTAGGACATCCAACGTCTCCCGCACCGACCATGCCGAGGTATACGGACCAAAATAACGGCTGCCATCTTGATCCATCCGTCGGGTGAGTTCCACCGTCGGAAAATCTTTCGCCCATCGGACGGCAATATACGGGTAGCGTTTGTCGTCTTTAAAGCGAATGTTGAATTTGGGTTGATGTTCACGGATAAGGTGATATTCGGTATGCAGCGCGGCGATTTCGCTTGGCAAGACAATGAAATCAATATGGCGAATCGATTCGCGCAGGCGGAGCGTTTTCGGATCGGTTACATGGCTGTCGAAGTAGCTGCGAACGCGGCTGTGAAGGTCAATCGCCTTGCCAACATAAATAATGACGCCGGAGGCATCACGCATGAGGTAACACCCCGGCTTATGGGGAAGGTTTTTTAGCAGGCTCAGAAGGTGGTCGGAGGGTGTAAAAACCATCATGCCCCCTTGGCTAGGGTGTGTTACCTTACCCCCGCGCTAAAGCACGGGGTTGCGATCAACAGAAACTAACCATCTGCATTCAGTCTGTGTGGAAATGCGTTGCAGACATTCCCTAAGTCATCAAGGGTGATTAGCGCGGCTTGCCGTCTACGGTACGCACCCGCGCCATGTATTTATTAAAGACCTGTTCCCCTTGCGCGTCGCTAATCTGCAAGGTTTGGAGCAGTTCCTTCATCACCTCAATCTCGGCGCTGGAAATATCGGCATCGCTGGTGGCAACAGCGGCGGCATATTCAAAGGCTTGTAAGCGCACGGTTGGCTGGGTGATGATCTGCGCCAAAATGTCGCTCATGAAGGCGCGGCGGTTGGTGGCATCTAGCAAAAACCGATCATGGATGTTCAGCGCCATATCGAAGGTCAGCCCGAATTGGAGGTCATTCAGGGCGGCGATAGGCTCTAAGAGCGCCCGTTCGCGCTGAACGCTTTGCACTTCGCTATCGTCTACCTTGCCGTCGGCAGAGACGATCACCAAACCGAGGACGGCAGCCGCCAACGCCTGATGCAGCCCCCGAAAGTTTGCCAAGACTGTGTTTTGAACGGTTTCTACGTCCACACTGAACAAATTGAACGCCACGCGGATCATTTCCAGAAAGGCAGTCTCCTGAGCATCAAGGTTCAAATCCGCCATCGCCAGCGCGTAGAGGTAGCCATACAGGGCGAGGCGCTGATCGGGAAGGGTGACCACCGGCGCAAGCATCTCGCGGGAAAAACGGTTCAGGTCAGCGGCGGGCATATTCTGGCTGACGAATGTCACTGCTTTGTCGAAGGCGATCTGGAAGCCCCCCTCGTTCAGATCACCGAGGGGTGGAAATTCATCCCGAAAGAGGGAGATCACCCGCTTTTCTACGTCAAGCAAATCGCCATCAAGGGTGGTCAGGGTGACGGCGGCAGCAAGGGCGGCGTCGATTGGCGACCCAAGCGGGCTGGTAATTTTGTTCAGGAAGGTCATGGCTTGCTGTCCTCACAGAGCGTCGGCGGTACATCTGTGTAAAGTATACCCTCCCTTTTGACTCCTTGCCCCCTCTCTGGCAGAATAGAGCCTATTCCGAACGTGTGTTTCCATACCTGAGGATCAGCCCATGACAACGCCCCGCCACCCGACAGGCGTCCCCTCCGGCGGGAGAGGTTGTTTCGTCTCAACCAGCCAACGGCGGTAGACCTCTGGTTCGCGGTATTTTGTGATCAACTTCCATGCCCCGCTGACATCATCGCCAAAGACGACGACAATATCGCCCGATTCCGCCATATCCAACGCCGTCCGAATGGCATCGAATTCGTTTAAGACGATCTGAATCCTCTCTGGATCAAAGCCTTTTTCAACCACAGCCTCCCGCAGCAGTCCAGCAATGCTCCCCGCCTGCCGTCCGCGTGTATTCCAATCTTCTTTGATGATTAAGTAATCGTAAGCGGCGGCGGCGGCATAGCCAACCTCTTTAATATCCCCGTCACGCCGATCCCCCGGCGCCGCAATCACCCCGATTTTTCGTCCGGTGATGCGCAAAGACTGGACGAATTCGGCAACGGCACGCATCGCCGCCGGATTGTGGGCGTAATCGAAAATCACCTTGAAGGGGTATTCCTCAAAAATATTCATCCGTCCGGGCGTTTGGTAAAACGTGGTGGTGAAGGTCTTCAGACCGAGGCGGATCATTTCCACATTGACACCCATACAATATGCCACCGCCGCTGCTGCCATTGCGTTGGCAATGTTGAACCGCGCCCGCCCCTCGAAGGTTGCGGGAATCAGATGCGCCCACAGCAGGGGAATATGTTTTCCCTCATCATAAAGGGTGAGCATCTCACCATTGATCCCTTGCTCAAGGCTGATTGCCCGCCCACCGCCCCGGACATGATCGCGCACGAGATCATTTTTAGAATCCAGTGTGAACCAGCAAACATTCCCATCGCAGTAACGCCCCATGCCGCGTGTCATTGGATCGTCGGCGTTCAGCACGCCCCACCCATCATCGGCAACGGATTCAATGACAACCTGCTTCATATCGGCAAGCTGTTCAAGGGTTTCAATGCCTCCCAAACCGAGGTGGTCGCCTTGCACATTCAACACTGCCCCCACATGGCAGCGGTCAAAACCCAGCCCCTCGCGGACAATGCCCCCGCGCGCCGTCTCCAAAACGGCACAATCAACATTCGGCTCACGGAGGACGACGCGGGCGCTCCAGGGCCCGGTCATATCCCCACGCAGGATCGCCTCGCCATTGACATAGATACCGTCTGTCGTCGTCATGCCGGGGTTCATCCCCGCCAGTTTCATAATATGCCCAACCATGCGCGTGGTGGTTGTCTTGCCATTGGTACCAGTGATGGCGCACAGCGGAATGCGGGCGGGCGTTCCGGGGGGAAAGAGCATATCAATAACCGCGCCAGCAACATCGCGTGGTTTCCCCTCGCTTGGCGCAACGTGCATCCGAAAGCCCGGTCCGGCGTTCACTTCGACAATCCCACCGCCAACCTCGGTATAAGGGCGGGAAATATCTGGGGAGATGAAGTCAACGCCGCCAATATCCAGCCCGATCACCTGAATAGCCCGTTCTGCCATTTGGATGTTTTCGTAATGGATATCGTCGGTGCGGTCAATTGCCGTGCCGCCTGTGCTGAGATTGCCCGTCTGCCGGAGGAAAAACACCTCATCAATGGCAAGGATGGTCTCCAACGTATAACCCGTCAACGCCAAAAGCCGTACCGCCTGATCATCAATCTCCAAGCGGGTCAGAATTTTCTCATGCCCAATGCCCCGCCGAGGGTCCTGATTGACACGATCCACAAGCTCGCGGATGGTGTGTGTTCCATCGCCCACCACATGCCCCGGCACACGTTCAGCCGCAGCGACGACCTTCCCCCCAACAACCAAAATTCGGTAATCGCGCCCGGTAACATACTGCTCAATGACAACGCGAGAGGATTCTTCCGCCGCCAGTTGGTAGCCAATGCGAACATCTTCAGGGGAGCGCAAATTGATTGAGACGCCGCGCCCATGATTTCCATCATAGGGTTTGGTCACAACGGGATACCCAATATCTTCCGCCGCACTGATCGCCTCGGTTTCATCGGCAACGAGGGTTTGGCGTGGAACGGGAAGTCCGGCATCGCGCAGCATTCGGCTGGTCAGCGCCTTATCTTGGGCGATCCCTACAGCGATATGCCCCGTTCGGCTGGTTACTGTCGCTTCGATCCGTTTTTGATAACGCCCCTGCCCAAATTGGATCAGGCTGTGTTCGTTCAGGCGAATCCAGGGTACGCCGCGCCGCTCCGCCGCCTGTACTAAGGATAGCGTACTTGGACCCAGGGCTTTTTCTTTTGCCAGTTCAACAAATGCCTCAAACTTGCCTAAATAGTTGAACCATATCCGCTCGGTTTCGCTCATCCCGCTTGGAATCGTTGGCGGGATGAGCCAGCGGACGAGATCAACGGCGAGTTCGCCCGCCGCCAGACCGACCTCCTCCTCGGCAAATTCGTAGATCACCATGTAATGCCCCGGCGTGTTCAGGCTGCGCGTCTTTCCACGACTGACGGGCGACCCGGCAAGGCATTGCAATTCAATGGCGATATGTTCGATCACATGCCCGATCCATGTCGTTTCGCGCATCCGCCGGACAAACCCCCCCGGTACGCCATACGAACAGCCGTGTTCCTCTAAGGTGGGCATGGTCGCCAGAAGGTTATCAATGAAACCGGGAATTTTTGTTGTTGGGTAGTCTTCTAAATCTTCAATATCAAGATCAAGGCGAACAACTGGGCGGTATTCGTAAAGATTTGGACCTCGGTAGACTTTTTTGTTGAGGATTTTCATGTGTGGCGATCCCTCTTTTGGTACATCTGAGGATACCATAGGAACGAGATCGGCGGCGAAAAACGGCAGCCCTTGTCGGACTGGCTTTTGCACCTGTCCTCGGACGCAGAGTGTGTGATATCGTTTTTTTCAAGACGCGCTGCTTTTCTCAGATTACAATGCACCTATTGATGATGAAGAACACAGAAAGGCTGAACTTATGCGAAAACTCGTGGTCACCGAATTCCTATCCCTTGATGGTGTGATGGAAAACCCCGCTTGGACGGCGCCCTATTGGAATGACGAGATAGCGCAGTTCAAAACCGAGGAAGATTCGACTGTCGATGCCTTACTTCTAGGGCGCATCACCTATCAGGGCTTTGCTGCTGCGTGGCCCACAAGCGATGACGAAGGAGCGCCCTTCATGAACAACGTTCGCAAATACGTGGTGTCAACGACACTCACGAAGGCAGAATGGAACAACTCTCAGCTAATCAGGGCAAATGTCGTTCAGGAAATCTCCACCCTAAAGCAGCAGGACGGTCAGGATATTCTCGTCTACGGCAGCGCCACCCTTGTACAAACCCTCATGCAGCATCATCTCGTCGATAGCTATCGGTTTCTTGTCTATCCGGTAGTTCTGGGCAAGGGTAAGCGGCTTTTTCACGAGGGGACAATGGCCACGCTGACCCTTGTGAGAACGCAATCCCTCAGTTCAGGGGTGGCGGCGCTTGTCTATGAGCCGGTGCGGTAGACTCATTGAGTCCCTTAGGAAAACGTCTCACCCCTCTTGGGGCGGCACGCCGGTATAGGTAGCGCGGGGACGAATCATCGTCCCCGTAGCGGCTTGTTCTAGGGCATGGGCAATCCATCCCGCCGCCCGCCCCAACGCAAAGAGGGCAAACGCCGCCCCTAAGGGCAGGTTCAGCGCCCGTTCAAAAATCACAAGGGCGCAGTCAATCGTTGGTGCGTCGGGGATGTGCCTTTGCAAAAGGGCGAGAGTTGTCAGATCATCCGTCAGGCGTTTGCTGGCGTGATTCCCCTCCAAATATGCCAACAAGCACCGCGCACGCGGATCGCCCTCTGGGTAGAGTGGATGCCCAAAGCCCGGCAGACCATCCCCACGCGCCAACCGTTCCCCTATGAGTGCGCTCCGCCCATCGTGATCGTGTGCGGTATCAATCTCTCGAAACATCGCCGCCACCCGCGCTGTATGCCCGCCATGATTTCCCCCGCTGAGCGCCGCCAAACCACTCGCTACCGCCGCATAGAGGCTTGCTCCTGTGCTGGCAACGATTCGAGCGGCGAAGGAGGATGCATTCAACTCGTGATCGGCACAGAGGATCAATGCGGCATTGATCGCCGCTGGCGAAACACCCCATGCAGCCCCTACGTGATCGGCAATCTGCCCCGTTGGAAGGGCGGGAAAAGCCACTGCCCGCGTCAAAACCTTCAGAATCCGCCCTCCCACCGCGATCGGGTTTCGCGCCGCTGATGCCCCCCAATCCCCTTCTGCCGAGAGCGCAAGGGCGATCTGCATGTTCGCTAGAAAACGTCCGGCACGGAGTCCGTCGGGAGGGAATACGGGCGGTTCGGAGTCTTGCCAACGGTCAAAATCGCCCGTCCATAACAGCGCGGCAACCTGTTCAAAAGACCGCGCACCAACGAGAAACTCCACCCCATACCCCCGATAATACAACCCGTTCTCTGTGATCAAGGTGAGGGCGGAATCAAGGACGGGTGTCCCCCAGTGAAGGGCAGCGTGGGCAGTCTTTGCCGGATCGCTGCGATGTTCCTTGCGCTCAAGAAGTTTCTGCACATCCTCGGCAAGATAACGCCGCACCCGTTTTGATTCAGAAACCGCTTCGCTGCGGATCAACCCTCGGCTAACATAGGCATAAAGCGTGGCGGCGGTCACCTTTAACCGAGCAGAGGCTTCTTGTGCGGTGAGGTATTTCTTAGCCAAGCAACTTTCCTTACACGTTATATGTTGATTTTCTCATCAAGATTGACAATCTATTTTATCGCGCTTATCCTGAACAAAACATAGCACATGAGTCTTTCCCATGATCCCTGATCCACAGACCCCAGAGTATTTTCTAGAAAGTTTCCCCCGCGATGCCTTTCCCCAGTATGTGTGGACAGAACGCCCGGTGAACTTACCCTTGCAGGTATGGACAACAGAGACGACACACCGCGACGGTCAGCAGGGCGGGTTACCTTTGAGTGTTGACCAAAGCCTGACGATTTACGACATACTGTGCCAGTTTACGGGAGAGAGTGGGGCAATCCGCCAAGCGGAATTTTTTGCCTACCGCCCCTCGGATCGGGCGGCATTAGAGGGGGCATTGGAGCGCTATCGGGATGGGGCGCCGATTGAACCAACAACATGGATTCGTGCCACCAGCAAGGACGTTGATCTGATTAAAACCCTCGGCGTGCGCGAGACGGGGATGCTTGCTTCGGCATCGGATTATCATACCTTTCACAAATTTACTCCCGGCGGGCGCAAGCAGGCAGCACAAACCTACCTTGACGCCGTGCGCGTAACCGTCGATGCCGGAATTCGCCCCCGCTTACACCTTGAGGATGCCACCCGCGCCCCGCTCGATTTTATCCTGCCCTTTGTAGAGGCTGTGCAAGCGATCTGTGCGCCCTATGGTCTCACCCCAAAATTCCGCGTCTGCGATACGATGGGCTTGGGACTGCCGGATGCTGACGTTGCCTTGCCGCGCTCTATTCCCCGCCTTTTTCGGGCGCTGCGGGCGGCGGGGCTGACCCCAGAAATGCTCGAATTTCACCCCCACAACGACACATGGCTCGTTGTTCCCAACTGCCTTGCGGCAATTCGTGAAGGGTGTGCTGTGATCAACGGCACTGCGTTGGGGAAGGGCGAACGGACGGGAAATGCCCCACTAGAGGCGATTTTGATGCACCTGATGGGGATGGGCTTCTTTGCCCAAAATGCGCCGAATTTCAAAGCGCTAAATGCCCTTGCCGCGCTCTACCAAACGATGGGGGAAGAACTGCCACCTAAATATCCGCTCTATGGACGGGATGCCCACCGCACCCGCGCCGGCGTTCATGCCGATGGACTGAATAAATTTTGGTGGATGTATGCCCCCTTCAATGTTCCGGCGCTGCTAGGGCGTCCGTTGGAGGTATCGCTTACCAAAGAGAGTGGCAGTGCTGGCGTGATTTTCTTGATTCGGCAGCATCTCGGGATCACCTTAACGAAAGATGATCCACAAATCATGGCGATTCAGGCGTGGGTGACGGGGGAATTTGAGGGTGGGCGGCAAACAAGCATCGAATGGGAAGAGCTTGCCGCGCTGGTTGACGCCACCCTGATGAAAAACCACCCAATACAGAGTGATTCTGAGCGCGTTTGAAAGGGCGCGACGTATGTTTATGTCTATGTGTGCGCCCATCCCGCGCTACACCATAGCAATGACTTCAATTTCCACCAGCACACCACGCGGCAGATTCAAATTGCCTACGGTGGTGCGGGCAGGAGGGGCATCGGGAAAGAATTCGGCGTAGACGACATTCATCGCCTGAAAATCGCCCATATCGTGAAGGTAGACAGTTGTTTTGACTACCTTTCCCAAACCTGATCCGGCGGCTTCGAGAACAGCTTTGATGTTTGTCAAGACTTGGCGTGTCTCGGCAGAAATGCCGCCTTTGACGACCTCCATTGTCGCCGGATCAAAGCCCGTCTGTCCAGCGCAGAACACAAACCCATTGGCAATCACCGCCTGCGAGTACGGACCAATCGCTTTGGGGGCATGTTCGGTGTGAACAATACGACGCTCAGTCATGATTATCTTCCTTTGTTTTGTAAGGGGCATCTCCGGCATTGGGGGCGTGGTGGAGGACAATCGCCCGCACCTCTGCCGCACAACGCTCCACATTGTCATTGACAACGCGGTAATCGCTCTCTGTCGCCCGCGAAAGCTCATATTGAGCGCGGGCATGACGTTGCAAAATTTCCGCTTCGGTTGCCTCGCCACGTTCGCGCATCCGATCCAAGAGCGCCTGTTCAGTGGGAGGGAGGATGAAGATGGTCACAACGTGGTTGGGAAAGGCAGCCTTCAACGCCACTGCGCCTTTTACATCAATATCAGAGACGAGCAAATCGCCGCGAGCGAGGCTTTCTTCCACCGGACGGCGCACTGCCCCGTAGAATTTGCCTGGGTGAACTTCTTCGTATTCCAGCAGTTCACCGCCATCACGCATGGCGCTGAAGCGCTCTACACTGACGAAAAAATGATCAATGCCCTCCCGTTCGCCTTCGCGGGGGGGACGGGTGGTGGCGGTAGGCATCCGCTGCAAGCGAGGGAAATCGTGCATGATGCGCTTGATCACGGTGTTCTTGCCGACCCCGGCGGGACCAACAAAGACGAAGATCACACCGCGTCCGTAAGAGTCTGATGAATCCATGATGATCACGGGTAGGGTTGGGGTCTGTAGGTTGCTCATGATCCTAATTTTAACAGCATTTTATGGTAACAGAGGTATACCATTCGGCGCTTTCCCTACGTTATAGATTTTCCTCTCAATTTTTTGGGGAGGAGCGCCCCAACAAGACCTCAATCATGCGCCGATCTGCCCGCGCCAGCGCATAGTGATCGACCTCCGCCGGCGTCACCCATGCCGCTGCGATATACCTTGTGAGGGCGATCTCGCCACCGAGATAGCGGCAGCGGTGGGCATGAAGGGTGATCCGAAAATGGCTGAAGGCGTGTTTTACGGTTGCCAGTACATCCCCGATCTCAACCTGAATCCCGCATTGCTCAGAGAGCGCCCGCGCTAAAGTCTCCCCAAGCGATTCGTCCCCCTCGCGGAATGCGGCTGGAAATTCCCACAAGCCGCCAAGCAATCCCTTCAGAGGGCGTTGAGCAATGAGAAACCGTCCGGCGGCGTCATAAATGACCCCGGACGCAACATCCCGATGAGGGGTTTTCGCCTTGCGTGCTTTCACAGGGCGTTCCCCTTGTGTGTTGTTGGCATGGGCGCGGCAAAAGGTCTGTACCGGACAGTTGGGGCAATCTGGCGAACGGGGGGTACAAATCCGGCTGCCCAATTCCATCATCGCCTGATTGTGATCGCCCGGGCGTTCTGCCTCGGCAATCAACCCCTCGGCAAGCGCCCATAGGTGGCGCTGTGTAGCTGACATCGTGACATCAGCGGGGAGGTCGTAAAGCCGTGCCAAAACGCGAATGACATTTCCATCAAGGACGGCGACGCGCTCCCCAAAAACAATGCTGGCAACTGCCGCCGCCGTATAACGCCCCACACCGGGGAGGTTTTGCAGCAGTGCGGCGGTTTGTGGGAACTGTCCCCCGCCAGCAGCGACGATCTGTGCGGCGCGATGCATGTTGCGAGCGCGGCTGTAATAACCCAAACCTTCCCACAACTTCAAGACCTGATCCAGCGGAGCAGCGGCAAGGGCATGAACCGTTGGGTAAGCGGCAGCGAATTTCTCGTAATAGGGGACAACGGTGGCGCTCTGCGTTTGTTGAAGCATGACTTCCGAAAGCCAGACGCGGTAGGGATCACGGGTGTGCCGCCAGGGACGATCTGACGCATCCCGAACAAACCATGGTGCCAATGCTGCTGCAAACGAATGAGAATCAATCATCTGGGTATGATACTCTAGTAGACCACCACATAAATTTCTAAGGATATAAACGCGCCAATACAGCCAGTAAATCGGCAATCTCTAGATCACTTTTTCCGGCATCGCTCCATAACCCCATTTGATCTCGACGCACCACTCGCACCTTGTTGCTGCTGCCTTTGACCACCCCTTCCAGTTCTTCTCGTTCTGCCTCGCTCAGGTGAATTGGATAGTTTTGTTTACCTCCTCTTTTGCGGTTCCTTTCCTCTCAATCCTTCTAAGATGCCCTTTTATTGACTTATTTGTGTGGTCGTCTACTAGCCAGCGAAAACCATCTCCCGATAGGTGCGGTAGGCGGCACACCACTCATGATCATGGGTCTGAATCAAGCGCTCCGCTTGCTCTACCAACCCGCGATCCCCAATGAACAAAGGAACGCGCTGGTGAAGTTCGTGCGGCTGAATATCTAAAATATCGCCTAGACCGTCGGAGGCATACCCGCCGGCTTGTCCGGCAATGAACGCCAACGGCGCACATTCATAGATCAAGCGCAGCTTGCCAGCAGGCTTTTGGGGGTCGCGCAGATCACCCGGGTAAATGTAGACGCCGCCCTTCAAGAGAATCCGGTGAAAATCTGCCACCAATGCCCCCATATAACGTCCATCAAGCGGCTTGCGGGTGTCATCACCCACTGCCCTAATCCAATTCAGATAGGCTTTTACGCCGTCCGTCCAATACTTTTCGTTGCCCTGATTACAACCATAATATTTTGGTTTGTTGGGGAGGCGAATATCGGGATGGCTGAGCAGAAACTCGCCCACTGAGGGATCGAGGGTGAAGCCATCAACCCCCTGACCGGTGCTGTAGACCATCATCGTACTTGGACCATAGACGATATAGCCCGCCGCGACGATCTTCCGCCCGCTTTGCATCACATCCTCTTGCGTTCCCCGCTCATCAGCGCTTATCTTCCGGTGAATGGCGAAGATCGTCCCGATGCTGGCGTTCACATCGACATTACCCGATCCATCTAAGGGATCGTAAACAAGGACATATTTCCCCACCGGAAAACGTTCGGGGATGGGTAGAATATGCTCGTTTTCTTCCGATGCCATGACGCATAACCGTCCGGTATGATCATTCATGCGGAAAATGGTTTGGTCGGCAAAGACATCCAGTTTCATCTGTTCCTCGCCCTGCACATTGGTACTGCCATACGCGCCGAGGATGTTCACCAAGCCAGCGCGGGTGGTCTCGCGGGCGATGAGTTTTCCAGCAAGGGCAATATCATAGAGCAGTTGGGTGAGCGCCCCCGACGCATTGGGGTGTTCTTTTTGTTTTTCCAATATGTGACGTTCGATGGTCATTAAAGCGGACATAAACGAAACTCCTAAAAAATTGAGGGTGTATTCGGCGCTCCAAAATGCGCTCATGTGCGTATAGAGAGTATAAGTTCATGAATCATACCCAATCAGAAAGGTACTTATGCAAGATTCACCCAAACACCTCCCCCCGACTCACCCTTCTGTGGAACGTCGGCTGCCGGGAAAATTGGCAAATTGGCTGCCTTTTTTGCGCCATGAGGCAAAAGTTGAAGAACTGATCACCAGTGTTGCTGATGATTCTACCCTCCCGCGCACATTTTTGGAGATCAACGCCCTTCCCTCGGCACAAAAGCACGCCATTTACCGCGCCTTGCTGCCCGATGTCCTGCTCGAACGGTACCAGATCGATCCGATAACGCTCTCACGGGATGGTGAGCCGTTGGTTTTTTTCTCTTGCCCAGAAGGAAGTTTCAGTTTAGAAGCAGCCATTTGGCGCAGCACGACGGATCGAGACCCCGTAACCTATGTTCATCTTGCCGATGGGACGAACTATCAGGTGCGTGTCTTGTTCGTCCAATACAATGATCCTGAGTCACCCCGCTTTGATACCGATATGACGCCCGACGGCGAACCAACCTACTTTGGAACTCTCCGCCGCAACATCGACGCCGAACGCGCTGCGCTGGTGGCGGGCTTAGCCCCCGGACAGGTACGGAAGGGGTTAGCCCTTTTTCGAGAGTTTTTGCCCAATTTCGAGCGTTTCGTAGGGCGGATGGGACATGAGATGTACTTCTTAGAACCCCTCGCCTACCACACGGCGATTCTCTTTGAGCGGATGGGCTTTGGCTATGTACAAGGGCAAAAAGAGATGGAGACGATTCATCAGGGGTTTCAACCCGGTGGGGCGCTCCACGCCCAGTTAACGACCACAAGCCCCTTTCGGGGGAAAGAGGCATGGCGTACCGTGCGCGGGCGCTCGTGGGCGATCCATGATGGCATTTTGGGGCGTGCCTATGATGGGATAGAGATGTACAAGCAGTTGGGGAAAGGCTTGGGTGTGGATACCGCGCCGGGGGTGGCGTGGTAATTTCGTGTGTATTTGGAGCGTGTTCTGTTGACGTTTTTGGTTCAGAACCCCTATCCCCCGTAGGCAGGGAAAGGGGGGAGACGAACGGCATCTTTTGCCTTTTAAGCCCCGTAGGGGGGGTACTCATAGCCCGCTGCTTTAGCGGCGGGCGCAATGCCAACAGAACCCCTATCCCTCTCTCCCCTCAGCGCCTAGCGGGAGAGGAGCTAGGGGGTTAGGGTTGTGCGTAAGGTGGGTTATTATATGCCTCAATAATTTGCTGCGGGAAGTCCATCACAGACTGTACAACAGAGAGTAGACTGCCGCGACGTTCCGCTTCTTTGCGAGCATGATCAGATAGACAACACCCTGGTTCGGTCACTTCTCCCCCATCCGGGTTTCCCTTCTGAAGGTTGCGGCGTATCGCCTTGGTTGCCCTCTTGTGCCAAAAGCCCCTAATGCTGCGTGCTGCCCCGCTCCAAGCCAACCAACAGACTGCGTAAGTTATCATAATCTTCCAAGATGCGCCCCGCCCCGCGTGCCACACAGGTCATGGCATCTTCCGCCAGCCACACGCGCACCTTGATCTCGTTGGCGACGCGCTCGCACAAGCCCTTTAATTGGCTGCCCCCACCCGCCATGCAAATACCGCTCTCCATGAGGTCGGCAATCAGTTCGGGGGGCGTCTCGTCCAGTGCATCGCGGATGGTATCAACAATGACCTCCACCGACCCCGCCAGCGCCTCGCGCAGTTCAATCGAACTGACCTCCACCGCTTTCGGCAAGCCAGAGACGAGATCGCGTCCGCGCAGGACAAGCGTGCGTTCCTCTGGGAGCGGGTATGCCGACCCAGCCTCCATCTTGGCACGTTCAGCCGTGCGTTCGCCAATGAGCAAGCTGTGTTTGGAGCGCATGTATTGGATGATATCTTCATCCATTTCGTCGCCCGCAACGCGGATGGAGCGGCTGATCACGATCCCGCCGAGGGAGAACACGGCAACTTCCGTCGTCCCCCCCCCAATATCGACCACCATGCTCCCCCGCGTTTCTTGGAGGGGCAGCCCCGCGCCAATGGCAGCGGCGACGGGTTCTTCGATCAGGAATGCCTCCCGTGCGCCAGCGCTGATTGTCGCATCGTAGACGGCACGTTTTTCCACCTCAGTGACGCCGCTTGGAATCCCAACGACGACACGCGGGCGGGGCATTGGCACCCAGCTTTGTTCGTGAGCTTTTTGGATGAAGTAATGGAGCATCCCTTCGGTGATCTCAAATTCGGAGATCACACCATCGCGCAGGGGGCGCACAACAAGGATATGGGAAGGTGCTTTGCCGCCCATCTCCTTTGCCTCTTGCCCATAGGTAATTGGGCGACGGGTTTTCTTTTCAATCGCCGCATAGGAAGGTTCGTTAATCACGATCCCCTTGCCGCGCACACAGACGAGGGTATTCGCCGTGCCGAGATCAATCCCAATGTCGAGCGAGAACAGTCCAAGCAACCAATCCAGCGGGCTAACCAATGGTTATAAACTCCTGCGATGCGTGCCGCTGCTTCCGGGGTGGGCGCGTCTGGGTTCAGCCTAACAACACTAAGGTAGTGTACCAACATAACCAAGCCAACGGCGCATTATACTCTGTTGTGTGCGGAATGTTCAAAACGGCGCGATTCTTTGCTGAACTATTCATCATCACACCCCCCCCCTCCCCGACCTATCCCCTTTCTTTTGCAGACAAGGGGGAGATGGCGCGGCGGGGGGTAGGGCGCATTTCCAAGCCCCGTAGGAAGGCGCGTGGGCGTTCACCCTTGACATCACACGAAAGACTATTATAATTAGTTTTAAAGACTATCGTCAATAGTTTTCATTGGAGGCTGTTCCCATGACCCCTACCCCTGCAACGCTGCTGCGCCTGAGCGCCCCGCGCCTTTTGCTGCACAGCGAAGGGCTGCTGTTGTTCCTTGCCGCTGTCACCGCCTATGCGCACCTGCGGGGGAGTTTGCTGTTATTTATCGCGCTGCTCCTTGTGCCAGATATGGGAATGCTTGGCTACCTGCGCAGCCCTGTCTTAGGAAGTTTCACCTATAACCTCGTCCACACGTTTGCCCTGCCATCGTTCCTTTTGTTTGGGTCACTCATAGGGGAATCTCTACTGGGAGTGCAGATTGCCCTCATTTGGTTTGCTCATATTGGGATGGATCGGGCGGTGGGGTATGGCTTAAAATATGGGCGGGAATTCAAAGCGACACATATGGAACGTCTGTAACTATGCCTTATCCCTCGCAAGTGAACGCCGCACAGATCATCCAAAAGGCAGCGGAGATGATCGCCCTTGAGGGAAGCCAGGCGCTCTCACTGGCGCACTTGGCGGCGGGGTTGGGGATCAAAGCGCCATCGCTCTACCGCTACTTTCCTAGCAAGGATACCCTGCTGAAGGCGGTCAATACGGCGACGCTCTCGGCGCTTTTTGAAGCGCTGATGAAGCCTCTTGACGAGGGGCAGCCCCCCCCCGAAACCATGCTGAGCGTGGCGCGGGCGCAGCGCCGTTTTGCCCATGCCAACCCCCTGCTGTACCACATGGCGTTCAGCGCGAACGCCCCCGATACGCAGATCGACGCCGCCGCCGCCGAACAGGGGGCGCTCCCCTTACAGGCATGTATCGCGCAAATCAGCGGGGAGGCAGATTCGCTCTCGGCGCTGCGGGGGCTTCTCTCGCTGCTGCACGGGTTCATCAGCCTCGAACTTGCCGGGCAGTTCCGGCGCGGCGGCGATCTCGATCAGGCGTTTGAATTTGCCGTCCAAACCTACCTGATTGGTGTGGCAAAGGCGTGATCTGATCCCTGTTCACCGTAATGGGCTGTTCAATCCACGACATAACGTGCCATGACGCCCACCACCCACCCAATGATCACCGCAACCGCCAGCCATGACGATTGCGTTTGGGCAAGGAACAGAACCGCCCCAATGACGACCAATAAAATGACGATCTCCATAAACATTTCGGGGGGCGTCAGCGGCTGGCGGATTTTTACCGTATCGGGTGTTTTTGCTTTGTCTGTCTTGCCTTTCGCCGCTCCCCGCAAGGGGTAGTGCAGTTCAGCCTCTACCTCCTGGGTGGCAAGTTCATCCCCGCACGAGCGGCAAAAACGAGCAGAGGGATGATTCGCCCCGCCACAATGGATGCAGTAGATAGTTTCAGGGGCGTTGTGCAGGGGCAGCGGATCGTGCAGTTCGCCATCGGCGGCGAGGGCACGTTTTGTCGTCTTTGCCATTAGGATACCTCGTTTGGTTTGGGTGGTGGGGTGAGCGTTGTCAAGCCATCGCGTCCGGCAAGAATCACCGTTGTTGTCATGCCCAGAAACAAGCCATGCTCTACGACGCCGGTAATCCCTTTAAGCCTTTCGGCAAGGCGGCGCGGATCATTGAGTGGAGGAAACCGACAGTCGAGGATCAGATTGCCCTGATCGGTGAGGAAGGGTGTGTTGAGGGCGGTCATCCGCTTGGCAATGATTCCCCCCAAGCGGCTGATGCGCTCAGCAGTAGCATGCCAGCCAAACGAAACGACCTCAATGGGGATCGCCCACGTTGTCCCTAACTGAGGGACATACTTTGTGCTGTCAGCGACGATGATCACCTGATTGCTGAGGGTGGCGACGATCTTCTCGCGCAGCAGCGCTCCCCCGCCCCCCTTAATCAGATTCAATGCCGTGTCGATCTCGTCTGCGCCGTCAATGGTCAGGTCGATGCGCTGTTTCCCAAGGTCATCCTCAAGCAAGAGGGGAATCCGTAGGGTTCTTGCCTCCGATTCGGTTTGTTTGGAGGTGGGGACACCGGTGACATCCTTCAACGCACCGCTCTGGAGGCGGGCGGCAATGCGGCGCACCGCCCAGATTGCCGTTGAACCCGTCCCCAAGCCAACCAGCATCCCCGATTGGACGGATTCGGCAGCGGCCTGCCCCGCCTGTTTTTTGAGATCATCGATCATAACCATTATGTGGTGTGTTAGACTCCCTTATGCGTGCGATTTTATCATCCCTCTACGCAAAGATAGAATCTAAGTTCTACGACACTAGCCATTGTTGGGGCGGGGGCTGCCGGATTGAGCGCCGCCTATACGCTTGCCAGTGCGGGAAAGCGCGATGTGGTGATCTTCGAGAAAAGCCGGGGGCTAAGTGGGCGGGCAGCGACCCGCTGGCACAATCTGCCCGCCGGACGCGCCTACATTGATCATGGGGCGCAGTATCTGAAACACGACAAGCCCGGACATTTACCGGTAGGCTATTCGGCGCTCGTCGTCCAGATGGGGGCGGCATACAGCCTTGAGCAGGATGAGCGGGATAAAGAGGACAACCTGAAGGAGATTGCGGCGTTAACTTTGGCACTGCTTGGGGTTGACCTGACTACGCCGGATTTCAGCGATCTGCAACAATGGCGCTACGCGATTCCTGATGTGCTGGTGACACCGGAATCAGTCAACGGCGTGCTGCCCGGACTGTGGTTCGCAGGCGATTCCCTGCGCGGGGGAGCGTTCACCAAGCGGCGGTAGGGACGGCGATCTTGCGCGGCAGGGGGGAATGATCTACGATCAACGGCATGAGCGAACTAAACGTCATAAACCCCCTTATCTTCAAAGCGCATCAGCGCCTTGTGTTCATTGGTGATAGCATCACCGATGCCAACCGGACGGGGGCGGATGCCCCCTTCGGAAATGGGTATGTGAGCATGGTACGGGCGTTTCTGATTGCCCGCTACCCGGAATTGAACCTAACGGTGATCAACAAAGGGGTGGGCGGGAATACCGTTCGTCACCTTGCCCAACGGTGGGAACGGGATGTGATTGCCGAACGCCCTCATTGGTTGGCGGTGATGATCGGGATCAACGATGTCTGGCGGCACTTCACCAGCACCCCCGGCGAAGCCGTCCCCATTGACGAGTATCAGCGTGTTTTACGCGGGCTGCTCCAACGGGCGCGAGAGGCAACACGGGCGAACCTAATCCTGCTGACTCCGTACATGATTGAGCCGACGAAAAGCAACCCAATGCGCCAACTGATGGATGTCTATGGGCGCGTGGTTGATTTGATCGGGCGGGAGTTTGGGGCGGTCATGGTGCGCACGCAGGACGCCTGGGATCGCGTCTTGGCAAGTACGCCACCCACCTTTTGGTCACAAGACAAAATCCATCCCACGCCAGCAGGTCATGCCGTAATTGCCAACGCCTTGTTAAATGCCGTGAACTTCCGTCTGTAGGGACGCCCCCTGGGCGTCCACACCCTACAGGGCGTCAATATAGTGACCTACTCCGTCAGCTAAAGCAGGCGGCTTCTTGCGAAGCCCCGCGCCATAGCAGCGGCTTCTCAGGCTGCGCATGACCCAACGGTCTACGTTAGCACCTGACCGCCTGATCCAGGCGGACTTTATTTGTATCAGTTTGCTGCCGTATCCTCTTGGGAATTGCAGTATGGCATGAATAATGTCAACCAAGCGACAGCGCCACGCGGCGCAGAATTGTTGATCAAAAACAAGCACCCTTCCCCTTAAACCTCACCCTTGCTATTGTAGAACTTTTGTGCTATACTCTCTCCCGAAACACTGCGCAGTGTTGTTTCGTTCCCAAAAAGCATACCGAACGGTATCACCTTCCCAAAGGTTACGCCAGCACCTTTCCAAGCGACCTAGCCCGCCTAAGTAGCCACCAAGCCCGACTTCCCCTCTCCCAAAGGAGAGAGGGCAGGGGGGGTAGGGAGGCGGAACGACGGCAAGACCGAGTTCGTCCAGCGGTGAATGTCGCCCGTCGGGGTGCTGCCCCCTACGAAACACCCACACTCAGCCTACCCCCACGCGGGGTGGGCTGTTTGTGCTGCCTTTCCACCCCCCCGCGAATAAATCCCGCTGTGGTACAATTCCTCCCATGCCGATTCAACCGTACACCGCGCCGGAAACGCCCGATCTCTCTATCCTGATCGTCGCTTGGAATGTCCGTGACGATCTCTGCGCTTGCCTTCAGTCCATCCGCAGCAGCGTGGAGGATCCACCCCTCCGCGTCGAGGTGATCGTTGTCGATTCAGCGAGCGCTGACGGCACAGGCGAGATGATCGAGCGCGACTATCCCGCCGTTCATTACCTTCCTCATGCAGAAAATATCGGCTTCACACGGGGGAACAACCTTGCCTTGCAAACGGCGCGAGGGCGCTTTTTGCTGCTGCTCAACCCCGATACGCTCATCCTCGGCGCGGCGCTTCAGACGCTCACCGCCTACCTTGAGGCGCATCCCACCGTTGGCATTGTCGGACCGCAAACCCTGAACACCGATGGCAGCCATCAATCGACGCGGCGGCGCTTCCCAACGCTGCTGACTGCGTTTTTCGAGAGTACTTGGCTGCAACCCTTTGCCCCCCGCCGCTTGCTGGATCGCTATTACGTCCGCGATCTCCCCGACGAGGCAGCCGGCGCAGTCGATTGGGTACAGGGATCGGCACTCATGGCGCGGCGCGAGGTCTACACCCAAATCGGCGGGCTAGACGAAGGCTACATCATGTACAGCGAGGAAATGGACTGGTGCCAACGCGCCCGTGCCGCCGGATGGGGCGTCGCTTACCTCGGCGCGGCGCGGATCATCCATCACGGCGGACGCAGCACCGAACAAGTCCGCGCTGCCAGCCATGTTTACTTTCAGCAGAGCAAGATTCGTTACTTTCGCAAGGTTCACGGACGACCCTCCGCGTGGCTTCTGCGTACCTTTTTGATCCTCATTTACGGGCAGCAGGTCATTCTAGAGGGGCTGAAGGGGCTGGTGGGGCATAAACGCCCCTTGCGGCGGGAGCGTGTCCGCCTCTATTGGCAGGTCATCCGCGCTCTGAGTGGGGTGTAGCCACCGTGCGTATCGCCATGATCACGGGGGAATACCCGCCTATGGAAGGTGGCGTTGGCGCGTTCACACGGGAACTGGCGCGGGCGCTGGCGGCAGCGGGGCATGAGCCGCACATCCTCACCGATCAGCGGGCGGCGGGGGCGGCGGATCGCGGTATTCATCATCACCCCCGCGTACAGAACTGGAATCGCGCCTTCCTCAGCGGCGGCGTCGGGCGTTGGCTCAGGAAAATCGCTCCGGCGGTGGTCAACCTCCAATACGAGGCGGCGGCGTTCGGCATGTCCGGCGCGGTGAACCTCGCCCCACTCTGGCTGCCCTCCCTTCCCCTCATCACCACCTTTCACGATCTCTTGCCCCCTTACCTTTTTCCCAAAGCGGGCGGGCTTCGCCAACGGGCGGTTTTTTTCTTGGCGCGGCGCTCGGCGGCGGTGATTGCCACGAATGGCGCGGATGAATCGGCGTTACGCGCAGCGGGCTGCCAGAACCTACGTCTGATCCCAATTGGCTCAAACATCCCCGATTCCCCCCCGCCAGACTATGATCGGGGGGCATGGCGATCCCGTCTGAACACTCCCCCGCAGACCTTCCTTGTCGGCTATTTCGGCTTTCTGAACGCCACCAAAGGGATGGACACCCTCTTACACGGCGTGCGCGGCGCATTGGCGGGCGTGCCTGATCTCCGTCTGCTGCTCATTGGCGGGCGCACAGGGACGAGCGATGCCGCCAACGCTGCTATCGCCGATGCCATCGATGGGCAAATTGCCGCGCTTGGCTTGGGGGAGCGTGTGATCCGCACCGGGTTTGTGGACGAGGCGGCGGTCAGCGCCCACCTCCATGCCTGCGATACCCTCGTCTTGCCCTACAGCGATGGCGTTTCCTACCGTCGGGGGAGTTTCATGGCGGGCTTGGCGCACGGCTGCCCCATCGTCACCACACACCCCCGCAAAGTCTTGCCTGAACTACACAATGGCGAAAACGTCACCCTCATCCCGCCCGATGATCCCGCCGCCCTCGCTGCTACCCTGCGCACCCTCGCCGCCGATCCCGATCTGCGCTCCCGCCTGGGCGCGGGGGCAAGGGTGCTTTCGCAGCGTTTTGGTTGGGAATCGATTGCCGCACAAACGGCGGCGCTCTTTGCCGAGACAGTCACATGATTCGCTTTCTTTCGCGCCCATCATGCGAATTCCGAACAACCCTGAAGGCATAGAACCTCGAATGATGAATCGTCTCCTAAAACGCCCCTTGCCCGCTCTGCTTGCTGCTTACCTTGCCCTTGCCACACTCTACAGCATTGTTACGCCTGTTTTCGAGGCGTCCGATGAACTATGGCATTACCCCATGGTGCGCTACATGGCGCAAAACAGTTTGGGGCTGCCCCTTCAGACCCCGGGCGTTGCGACGACGTGGCGTCAGGAGGGCAGCCAACCACCCCTCTATTACATGATGGCGGCACTCCTCACGGGCTGGATCGATACCTCTGACATGGATTCCGTCAGGCGCATCAACCCCCACGCTGATATTGGCGTGATCGTCCCTGACGAAAACGCTAACATGACCATCCACAACCCGGCGGTGCGCGGGTTCCCCTGGCGCGGGACGGCGCTGGCGGTGCATTTGGCACGCTTTCTGTCCGTCCTCCTCGGCGCGGTGACTGTTCTCATGACCTACCGTCTGGCGGCGGAACTATTTCCCCCGCCATCCTTTCCCCCCTGGCTAACCCTGCTGGCCGGCGTGTTCACCGCCTTCAACCCCATGTTTCTGTTCATCAGTGGCAGCGTGAACAACGACAACCTTGCCAATGCCCTCGCTGCCGCGTTGCTCGTCCAGATTGTCCGCCTCCTCAAACGCACCGATCTCCCCACCCTCCGCGAATTAATTTGGCTCGGTGTCCTCGCTGGCGCGGGGATGCTGGCAAAGTTCAACATTGGCTTCTTGCTTCCGATTATTGCCCTTGCCCTGGGGATGTTGGCGCTGCGGCGGCGTGATCTCCGCTTTTTCCTCCGCGCCGCGCTGGTCACTGGCGGGCTGACGATCCTCATCGCGGGCTGGTGGTATCTGCGCAATTGGCAGCTTTATGGCGACCCCACAGGCTTAAATGTGTTCATCCAAATCGTTGGGGCGCGTCCCATTCCGGCGAACGCCGCCCAGTTATGGGCAGAGCGCCACACCTTCCTCATGAGCTATTGGGGCTTTTTCGGCGGCGTCAATGTCCCCCTTCCCGATGCGCTCTATACCGGATTCAACCTGATCGCGCTGATCGCCGTTGGGGGCGTGTTGGCGGTGGGTATTGTCAGTCGGCACACCCTGACCGAGATCGCCGCACCGGGGAGGTCGGCGCTTCTATTCGGACGCGCCCTAACGGTGGGCTGGATTGCCGTCTTGTTCCTCGGTTTGCTGCGCTGGACGAGCGAAACATGGGCATCACAAGGGCGGCTCATGTTCAGCGCCATTGCCCCGCTCAGCCTTTGGCTGGCAGTGGGGCTGTGGGGGTTGGGGCGTTTGACTCCGCTGCTCCATTGGCGCATCGGCTTTGTGGCGGGCTGGTGGTTTGCCGTCACCGCTATCTTTGCCCCGCTGGTCATTGCCCGCGCCTATGACGACCCCTATGCCGGGGAAGCCATTCCCTATTATTACGCTGTCGCACCCGCCTCAACCTTCAACACGGCAACCTTTCGAGAGCCGGGCAGCACCGCCCCCGCCATTGAACTGCGCTATTCTGGCAATTTCAAGGCTGCCCGTCCGGGGCAATATGTCACCTTTTGCGCCACCTTTGCCATCCGCCCCGGCTTTCACCTCACGCGGGATTGGAGTCTGTTTGTCCATGTTGAAACGCTCTCCGGCGTCATCCTCGCCCAACGGGATGTTTATCCTGGGCAGGGCTTGTGGGCAACTTCTCTCCTTTCCACAAGCCCACAGCGCCGCTGGTGCAACCGTATCGCCGTTCAAATCCCTGACTACGCCTATGTCCCAACCCCCATCGGCTTGAATAACATCCGGCTTTTTCTCGGTTTTTATGACCTGAAAACGGGCGAGCGAATGCCCGTCCACATTCAGCCCGCCTTTGGCAGACCCAGCGAGGCAACGCGGGTACAGATCAGCACGGGGCGGCTAGACCCCCGCACGGCAGGCGCGAAAACGCCCAACCCAATGGCGGTCAATTTTGGCGGCGAAATCGAACTGATTGGCTATGAGGTAAATCCGTCCTCTCTAACGGCGGCGGCGGGCGAGGCTGTCGAGGTGACGCTTTATTGGCGACGGCTGCGCCCGCTGACGAACGATTACCGCGTCTTTGTTCAGCTTCTCCAGCCGAACACGACGAATGTGTTTGCCGCCAGCGATGCCATGCCCGCCGGATGGTCGCGCCCAACAACCACATGGGCGGAGGGAGAGATCATCCGCGATACGCATACCCTAACCATTCGCCCCGACGCCCCGCCGGAAACATGGCAGATCGTCGCCGGAGCATACCTTCCAGGCGAGGCGCAAACCTTCCAACGTCTGCGTATCGTCACCCCCGATGGGGGACAGGCAGAAGATTATGTCAGTTTGGCACGCTTTAAAATCCTCCCGTCCCCGTAGGGCGCCCCCGTGTGGTGACCCCCGCCCAACGTTAAACAGTTTGTCCGGTAACTAGAGTCTGTTGAGGGTGTAATCCCTTCAGGAGCGCTAAAGCAGCGGGCTAAGGCTAATCACCCCTTCGGAGCTTGCCCCCACCTCGTAAACAGAGACAGGGACTCTCGCCCCCTTTCCCTGCTTGCAAGGAAAGGGAGCAGGGGGGATAGAGGTTCTGTCTTTAAGCCCCAACGGAGTGGTCAGCCCTAGCACGGCGGCTTTAGCCCCACGCCCTTATTCTCGGAGAGAACTCAACATCGCCGCGTCTTTTTCAAGTTCCCCTATGCCGCTTTGCCCGATTCTGGTTAGAATGGTCAGGCACGTATAATTACGAACGGACTCAGCCGAAATGAGCGATCTGATCCTTCTCCCCCAACCTCAAAAATTAACCTATGCTCCGGGCGAACATATCATCACCGGGCAAAAACTGATTGCCATCTCGGATACCGAATACCTTTTTAGCGCTCAACGGCTGCGGGCGGCGCTCCAAAAGATTGGCTTGCACTGGGATATTGTCGTCGTCAACACAGCGCTGCCGCCCGAACAGGTCGGCGTCTATCTGATGCAGTTCGACTACGGTGGGACATTTGCCAAAACCCCTTGGTATGAACTCTCGATTGTCCCCTCGCACATCGTGATCACGGGCGACGAACGCCCTGAATCGGTCTGGTATGGCGTCTGTACGCTCATCCAACTAATCGAACAGTTTGGGCGCAAACTCCCCTGTCTAAACATTGAGGATTACCCCGACTTTCAACGGCGTGGCGTCATGTTGGACATCAGCCGCGACAAAGTGCCGACGATGGAGACTCTCTACGCGCTGGTCGATATGCTGGCAGGTTGGAAGGTGAACGAGATTCAACTCTACACCGAACATACCTTTGCCTACCGCGCTCACCCTGTCGTCTGGGAACATGCCTCCCCTATGACCAGTGAGCAGATCATGGAGTTGGATCGCTTCTGTCGCGAACGCTACATTGATCTCGTCCCCAACCAGAATAGTTTTGGGCATATGCACCGCTGGCTAATGCACGATAGATACCGCCCACTGGCAGAAGTCCCTGAAGGTCTTAATTGGGCGCTGTTCCTGACGCCCCGCCCCTTCACCATCTCTCCGGCGGTGGCGGGCAGCATCCACCTGATCAACGGACTCTACGAGGAACTTCTCCCCCATTTCACCAGTCCCTATTTCAATGTGGGCTGCGATGAAACCTTTGACCTCGGTCAGGGGCGCAGCGCCGATCTGATCAAGGCGCAGGGGAAAGGGCGTGTCTACCTCAATTTTCTGCTCCAAATTTACAAACTGGTCAAAAAACACGGGCGGACGATGATGTTCTGGGGCGACATCATCAAAAATCACCCCGAACTGATCAGCGAACTCCCCGCCGATTCGATTCCCCTAGAGTGGGGCTATGAGGCGGGTCACCCCTTTGACACCGATGGCGAAAAGTTTGCCAAAGCCGGGTTAAAGTATTACGTCTGTCCAGGTACGTCCTCGTGGCTCAGCCTGATCGGGCGGACGGACAACATGCTTGGCAACCTCCGCAACGCCGCCGAAAACGGCAAAAAGCACGGTGCGTTCGGCTACCTGATCACCGACTGGGGCGATTACGGGCATTGGCAGCCCCTTCCCGTCAGCTATGCCGGCTTTGCCTATGGTGCAGCGCTGGCGTGGGGGGTGGAAACGAACTTGGGGATCAACCTTGCGGCGGCGCTGGATGCCTATGCCTTTCGGGATGAGGCGCGGGTTATGGGGCAATTGGCGCTTGATCTCGGCAATGCCTACCTTCTCTCTGACGATTTACCTCATCTGAATGGAGCGCATATGGTGCGGGCGCTGTTCAACCGCTTGGACGATATTCGGACAAAGCCCTGGGCAGCCGGCATGACCGCGCCCGCCGCCGTCTCTCCGGCAAAGATTCGCGCCGCAATGTGGGAAGTGGATCGCCTTGCCGCCCGTTTGGAAAATGCCCGCCCCACCGACCCACTGGTACTTCCCGAATACCGCGTCGCCATTGGCTTGTGGAAACACGGCTGCAAGCGGCTGCTGCTTGCTGCTGGCGATCCCTCCATTACCCTAGAGAACATGGCGACGGATTTACGACGCCTGCTCTCCGATTATGCTGCGCAGTGGATGGCACGCAACCGCACCGGAAACCTCGGTGATAGCACAGCGCGGCTGATGCGCCTGTTTGGGGAATACGAGTGATCCCCCTACCCTTCTAACTTTGGGGCGGGAAAGAAGTCGTCGCCTAGCGCTAAAACGACCACTAGGCGACGATGAGAGGAACCCAAACCCTACGTTCCGCCTGTTCGCGTTAGCGCCGAGGATGCCGAATGTCCTCATGATTCCTCTTTTTCAATCTCGTTGTAGTTCGCTGGCGTAAAAAGACACAAAACCATGCACACCTTACAAAACCTGCTCACTGATTCGCTTGGGGCGGTCTATACGGCAGCATCCGTCGAAATCCGCCACCGCAACGCCGTGATCTACCGCGCCCAATTCGGCACCACAGACCGCGAGGGCGATCTACTGAACGGCGCTCCGGTGAAGAAAGACACCCTCTTTGACCTCGCCTCGCTCACGAAATTGTTCACCACGACGGCGTTCCTCCGCTTGGTAGAGGCGGGGCGGGTCAAGATCGATACCCCCCTCAGCGATATCTTGCCCGAATTCAGCGGGGCGCGTCCCATTCGCCCCTACGATGATCCGCTGAATCTCGGTCAGATGGTGAGCGTTGTCCCCCCCACGACAGAGACGGTAGACGCCAGCGCCATCACCTTTCGGCAGGTGTTAAGCCATTCCAGCGGCTTGCCCGCGTGGGTGAACCTCCGCCTTGCCGCGACGGAGGCAGAGCGCCGCCAGATGATCCTCGAATCCCCCTTTGCTTACCCCTCTGGCTCGCGGGTGGTTTACAGTGACGTTGGGTTTATGCTGCTCGGCTTGGCTATTGAGAAAATCACCGATGCGCCGCTGAAAAGCGCCCTGAATCGCCTCGTCATCCGTCCGCTGGAGATGGACGCCCGCTTTGGCAAAATTGCGGAGAATGTCCCGCCGACAGAATTTGATCAGGCATGGCGTGGGCGGCGCGTCTGGGGCGAAGTTCACGATGAAAACGCGGCGACACTGAACGGCATCGCCGGACACGCCGGATTGTTCGGCACGGCGTCGGACTGCGCCACATTGGGGCAAATTTACCTCTCCGAAGGAGGCGGGTTCATTGGCAAACGCTTGGCGCGGGAGGCAACGACACACCAGATCGCGGATCGCGGCTTGGGCTGGATGATGCGCAGCGCGGAGGGGTCAAGCAGCGGGCAGTTTTTCAGCGCAGAAAGCTATGGGCATACAGGGTTTGTGGGGACATCGCTCTGGGTAGACCCCGGGCGGAAAATTGTTGCTGCGCTGCTGACGAACAACGTGTTCTTCGGGCGCGACAAAACGGCGATTCTCGCCTTCCGTCCCCGTTTTCACGATGCGCTGATCGAGGCGTTGGGGTGAGGCAGGCGACCACAGGGGATCGCCCCGACAAGAGGGGCGGCGCTGATCGGTGAGTCGTTGTCGCTATCCTCTTATTTCAGCAAATACCAAACAAAAAAATGGGAAGCACACTTTCAATAGCATGAGTCTTCCCCAAATATACTAGAATTTATTTCAAAAATCCCTATCCCCCTACCCTCTTTCCCCGCTTGCGGGGAAAGAGGATGAACAAATTCTATCTGTTTATAGGGAGGGACAAGGGGTGGGGTTTTGAAATGACTTGTAATGATTACGAACTGATGCAGACTTTATGCGCAAAGATGTGGCGCAGATTGACGAGAGCAAAAGCAATGTGATGAGCCGCCAAAACGTGCGCCACTTTGCGGTCAAAGCGTGTGAGTAAAGCTCGAAACTTAGCAATCCTAGACCCCTCGGTTCTTTGGCGACTTCACCACAGTTCCACAGATGAAGTGGTCCCGATAGCTTGGTCTGAAACCCTTGCTGGGGAGCTTCAGAATGTAGGGCAATCCTATGGGCTGTATATCTATGAAGGTGATAACCACAACATTTCTACCAACTTTACTGCGGCGATGCAGCGTACTATGGCTTTCTTCAACGTGTTCGTAAGCGGGTCAAACGCATCAAATTACTTCTGATCTTTCGTGAGCCATATTGCCCTGAAATATGAGGGTGTATGCCATTTCGACTTCAACCTCAATCTATATAGGAGTTACGCACTTGCCCTTATCCCCCTACCCCCTTCTCCCTTAGGGAGAAGGGGGAAAAGAGGTTTTGAGGGGAAGTCCCCTCAAACTGCCCCTTTCGATGAATACAGGGAAAACAGGTTCAACTGCGTAAGTCCTACTATATTTCAGGGCATGTCTCAATAGGTCATCCAAATTTTGATGCGTTTACCCTAGCTTGATCTTGCTTATGTGTTGAGTCTGGCTTGACCCAACCGCTTCACCATTGCCGGGTCACGATGATCGAAGAAACTGCTGGTCTTGGTGTCGAGCGTGGCGATTGCCGCCATATCCTCAGCGCTGAGTTCAACATCGAACACATCGAAGTTCTCTTCGATCCGTGCCTTCCGAACGGACTTCGGAATTGCCACGACACCGCGCTGCGTCAGCCAGCGTACAATGATTTGCGCCACCGTTTTGTGGTGTCTCTCCGCGATGGAACGCAGCAGGTCGTTTTGGAAAATGTTGTGCTTGCCTTCGGCAAACGGACCCCCAGGATTCGATCTGCACCCCGTTGTTCTGCAAGAATTTCTGGGTGTCGATTTGCTGATGAAATGGATGGGTTTCAATCTGGTTGACCATCGGCACAACCGCATTGTGTACGATCAGATCCATGACGCGATCCGGGTAGAAGTTGCTCACACCGATGGCGCGTATCCAACCCTCTCGATACAGGTCTTCCATCGCTCGCCATGCGCCGTAAACATCGCCAAAGGGTCGATGAATCAGAAATAAATCCAGATATTCCAATTGCAGACGTTGCAAGGAGCGTTCGACGGCTCTAATAGCGATGACCCACGACGGAAATCGCTGCCATAGCGGTCTTGATCTCAGCGAGATCGTGGTCAGTCAACGCGATGTTCACCGCGCCGTTGTTTTCATTCAGGCGTTCGATCCTGCGGCTGCCCGGAATCGGCACAATCCAGGGTTTCTGAGCGAGCAACCACGCCAGCGCGATCTGTGCTGGTGTCGCCTGATACTCGGCACCAATCTGCTCCAGCAGATCGACCACCACTCGGTTGGCTTTCATCGCTTCCTGCGTAAAACGCGGGTTGCGTGCACGGATGTCGTTCTCGGCAAAGGTCGCGTTCTCATCAATTTTTCCGGTCAAATACCCCCGCCCCAGCGGACTGTACGGCACCAGACCAATGCCCAATTCTTCACAGGTGGGCAGGATTTCTGCCTCGATAGGAGTCCACCAGATGGAATACTCGCTTTGCAGCGCCGCGACGGGCTGAACAGCGTGCGCCCGGCGAATAGTTGGCGCGTCGGATTCTGATAACCCGAAGTGTTTGACCTTGCCTTCCTGGATGAGGTCTTTCACCGCGCCGGCAACATCTTCAATCGGCACGTTTGGGTCGGGACGATGTTGATAGAACAGGTCAATCGCCTCAACCCGAAGGCGCTTGAGCGACGCTTCAGCCACTCGCTTAATCTGTTCGGGACGACTGTCGAGACCCGCAGACGGATGGGGACCCTTTTCTCCATCGTGTTTGAACCCGAATTTGGTAGCGATCACGACCTGACCGCGAAATGGCTCCAGTGCTTCACCCACCAAGTCCTCGTTGGTGAATGGACCATAAACTTCCGCCGTGTCGAAGAAGGTGATGCCCCGATCCACTGCCGCATGCAGCAATTCGATCATCTCCTGCCGAGTACCAATCGGCGCATCCCCGAAGGTCATTCGCATACAGCCCAGACCAAGCGCCGAGACTTCCAGACCACTGTTTCCAAGTTGACGTGTTTGCATGGTAATTGCTCTCCTTTTAATTACAGACGACCAGCACGCATAGCGGCGATGACACCCCCATCGATGAGCAAATCGCTCCCGGTGATAAAATTGGCTTCGGCGAGATACGCAGCGGCAGACGCAATTTCATCCGTCGTGCCAACACGCTTTGCTGCCGATGTTCTGATCACTGCTTGATACCGTTCGTGCCCCGGACCTTCCATTTCCTCTTTTGCCAGAGGCGTTAAGATGATGCCCGGACTTATCGCGTTGAGGCGTGCGCCCCGATCCCCCCATTCCACGCTGGCATACTGGACACGCAGGGTGTTGGCACGCTTGGACATCATATACGCCGCGCCAGAATCCGATACAGCCCCGCTTATCACGATATACTTGGTGATGGGCAGGCGGTGGCGATCAAGGGAAACGAACGACGCCCGTCCTTCTTGTAAGAAGGCTGGTTGCAGTCCAACCAGTGAGGGTACTGCAATAAATACCAACAAGCCAAGCCAACACCAGAAATCCTACCGCAGATTGTAGAACGATTGAACCGTTAATCTAAGGTGGACTTTACACATGCGCCAATAAAGGGTAAAGAGGGGAAAACAGGGGGTGGGCGCAGCAGATGCGCCCCTACACAATGACCTCGCCGGACGCTACCCGCCCGTTGAAAGCGGCTGGTTGATCTCGATCAGCGTCCCTTCGGGGTCACAAAAATGCGCGGTGCGCAATGCCCACACGGGGCGATCTGTTGGTGGTGCGATCATTGCCACACCCTTGCCTTCCAACTCGCGCACGGTCTCATCGACATTATTCACCTCAAAAGAGAGCAGCAGGCGATCCTTTCCGGCGCTCATCTCCGGTTCGTCTCCCTTCCCAACAGCCTCCGCCATCATCCGCCGATCATACAAAGCAATGAAGGTATCCCCTGCGGAAAGTTCAACGTACACGCTGCCCTCCTCATCAAAACGGGCGCCAAAGCCCAAAATATCCCGATAAAAGCGGGTACAAGCACTTACATCGTTCACCAAAAGGCGGGTACTATGCAGCTTTAAACGCACTCACCAACCCTCCCTATCGTGTGTGCCGATTACAGAACAATTGTATCACGGAAAGGCGCGGCGAGTCAAGGGGAATCTTGCGATAAATAGAAGGGAAATCGCACCAAAATAATCCCCAAAAGCGCCTCTCAAAATTCGCACAGATGATCAGACAAGACGATCCGTTGAGAGGCTGAATCAGGGCGCTTGCGTCGCCAAAATTTGCCCGGTGGGGAAGGGTGGCGGCGTCACCGATGGCGGCGGCGTGGCGGTGGCAGTCGGCGTGAAGGTTGCGGTGGCAGTGGGCGTGAAGGTTGCCGTTGGATTTGGGGTAAGGCTCATCGTGGCGGTGGCTGTTGGCGTTAGGCTAGCGGTGGTCGCTGCCGTTTGAGACGGTGTGTAGCTTAGACTGGGCGTGAAGGTGGGGCTAGGCGTTGCCGTCTGGCTGACGGTGAAGGTTGCTGTTGGGGTCAGTGTTTGGGATGCTGTCGCCGTTTGAGAAGGCGTTGCCGTTGCTGTGCGGGTGGGGGTGAAGGTGTAGGTATGGGTGGGGGTGAAGGTTGCTGTGTTGGTCACCGTCGCTGTGGGCAGGGCGACGAACGTTTGGGTTAGTCCAAGCATACGCTGCGTCGCTTGCACATCAAGCGGCAGAGTCAGGGTTGGCGCTTCGCTGCTGATGCCCGCCTCCATTCCCCCCACACGAAAGAGGACGAACACCGCCCCAATCAAGATGAGCGCCATGAGCAGCAGCGGGGCGATCAAGCGGCGTGGTTCGGGGCGATCCGCAGGGAGTGTGGTGGGCGGCGCCCCCGTTGACTCCCGCTGTAACCAGATATGATAGAGTCCGGCAACGAAGGTGTAATGCCCCGCTTTTGGCGTGCGGACGATGTTTCCATATTCTAAGGCACGAAGGGTGGCGGCAATCTCGGCGTCATCGGGAGGGGTATCCATTTGGGCAAAGAGCCACCCGCGAATCGCCTCTAGGGTGACGGGCAGCCCGCCATTCGCTTGGATCAGCGTGCTGAGCGTGTGCAAGGCGAGTGAGCCATAGGGAATTGCCGTTGTCAATGTCTCGCGCAGAAAATCATCCGCAACAAAAATGGCATGAGGGAGAATTGTTTCTACATCGGCAAGGGTTATATCAGCGCTGTGGTTGCGGGCAAAGGAATGATCCCAAAGCTGATCACCTATGACCGTCAGCAGATAGGGGTGTCCCCCCCCCATACTCAAGATTCCCTCTAGAGCGTCGTCCGTCACTGTATAGAGAGAGGCAACAGGCTCGCTGATCAGGCGTTTTGCCGCCGCATCGGAGAGCGGCGCTAAGCGCAGGCGCAGCAGTGGATTCGCGGCAAGGGGGAAATCCATCAGCGCTGGCTCAGCGTCGGAATCAACGGCGAACACAAAAGCCAATCGCTCATCCTCTCCCAGCGCCTCAGAGAGCGCCGCCATCCATGCTGAGGGCAGCGGGTAGCGCCCCTCACGCTGATCGAGGCGATCTATTAGAAAGACAATCCGCCGCAGCCGTCGATCCACCGTCACAAGGGGGGCGAAATAGGTCTCAACGAACCATGCCGCCCATTGGTGGGGGTCGGTGGGGAACACCGAAGGCAGGGGCGGCGGACGAAACACCCCGTTCGCGGCTCGCTCCACAGCCTCTGCTCCAACATAAGTCAGCCGTTCATGGAGTGCCTGTACCAGAGCTTCTTCATCGCTCACCTCAAACCACACCTCCGCCATATCGCCCAGATCAAGGTAAGCGGGGAGGTAGCGCCGCTCAATGTGGGCGGGGGTGTTCAGCAGGATGGACGTTTTGCCAATTTTTCGGCTGCCTATGAGCAGCGGCACACAGGGGACTGCCCCCCCCGCTAGATAGCCGCGAATCAGAGCGAAAGCGTCGTCCTGACCAACAAACACCTCTGGCGACGCCGGGCGCGTGTGGTTATAAACGTTGAAAGGCGTGGGGGAAGGTTTTTCGCTAAACATCGTCACCCATTGTACCGCAAACCGTCTACACCAAACCTTCATGAGTTCTTCACGGCTCTATGCTACACTTTTGGTATGCCAAAGACTCGTGTACTGATCATTGAAGATCAACCTAAAATAGCCGGATGGCTTGCCCGCTTTCTTGAAGATGCTGGCTTCGAGGCGCTGCGGGCGGATGACGGACGGACAGGCTTGCAGACTGTCTGGAGCGAAAAGCCAGAGGTCATTGTCCTCGATTTGATGCTCCCCGATATGGATGGTTTGGATGTCTGTCGTTTCATCCGCCAGCGCTCCGATGCCTTCATCCTTATGCTGACTGCCCGTGCCGAGGAAACAGACCGTCTCATCGGGTTGGAAATTGGCGCAGATGATTACATCACGAAGCCGTTCAGCCCGCGCGAGGTGGTCGCCCGCATCCGGTCTCTGCTGCGCCGTGCCAGTGGCGATCTGGTCCGCCAAGATCGCCCGATCAGCCATGAGGGGCTGCTGCTCGACCCGCCGCGCCGCGCTGTCACTCGCGATGGGGTGGTGATCAACCTGACCCCGACAGAATTTGACATGCTCTACACAATGATGCGTCAGCCGGGCGTCCCTTTCAGCCGCGAACGCCTGATCAATGAGGCGCTTGGCTACGATTACGCTGGTTATGAACGGACGGTGGATGTTCACATTCGCAACCTGCGGCGGAAAATTGAACGGGATACGGCAAACCCCCGTTATATTCAGACGGTCTTTGGCGTTGGCTACCGGTTTGGTGGTCTTGGGGATGAATCCTCGCCGGAGGAAGCGCCCACCTCGAATCCCTAACTATGGCGGATCGTCCGTGTTCCCGATGCCGCTGCGTCGGGCTTAGGCTAAAGTGTGCGGTATGAAACTTCCCCTTGGAGCGCAGATTGGGCGGGCATTACGAAGCCTTCGCGCGCAGGTGATCCTGAGCTACCTTCCACTGGTGATTGTTCCCGTTGTCGTGATAGGAAGCGTAGCGCAAGGGGTGGCAGCGCGGGGCTTTGATGTTCTTGTGCGGGCGGATGCTCGCCAATACATGGATAACGTCATGCCCTGTCTCAGCGCCTATTACGAAACCTTTGGGGCATGGACGGGACTGAATGGCATTTTTGCCGGAGAGGGAACAAGCGTCGTCGTCGTCAGCGAACGCCGCCTCCGTCCTGAAACTGGAGGGGGGCAGCCCCCTGTTGGACATACCCTGAAGGAATCCCTCGCCCTAATCATCACTTCCGGCTTGCCGCAATGCATTGTTGTCATCGAGAGCGGTATTAGGACTGCCCCACCAAGCCAGAACCCCTTTGGCGAAGGGGTGGGAAATCCACCGTATGGGGGGGCAACACCCCTTCCAGGCGGAGAGGGCGTCGCCCTGCCGGTGAACCCACCGATGAATCCCCTTCCGGGTATGGGCGAAATGGGCGGCGGCGGGCAGCCTCCCTATCGACGCGGCGGGGGGATAGGGCAGCCCTTTGCGCTCTCGCCTGATGCCCTCTTGATCTTAGACACAGCAGGGACGATCATCGCCACGACACCGAACGCCGCTCCCTACATTGGACGCTCATTGGAAGACCCCAATTTCCTCGGCGCGGGCATTTATGTTCGTGGACAGCTTGTTGGGCGGGTGGCGGTGGGGATGGCGCTTGGGGCAATGAGCGAGGCGCAGCGCGAGACATTGGGGGCAATCAGCAGCGGGGTGCTGGCGGCAGCCCTGATCAGCGGACTTTTGGCGCTTGGGTTTGGGGTGATTCTCTCGTGGCGGATCAGCACCCCGCTCCGTCACCTCATGGCAGGCGTCCGGCGGTTGGCGGCGGGTGAATGGAATACGCCTATCGAGCGCGGGGCAAGAGGCGAATTTGGCGATCTGACGGACGCCTTCAACGGCATGGCAGGGGAGATCACTCGCCAGCAAAAGTTAAACAGGCAGATGGTTGGGGATATTGCCCACGATTTGCGCACGCCCCTTTCGGTGATGATGTTAGAAATTGAGGCGATTGAAGCCGGCTACCAAACGCCCACCGAAGCCGCCGCCGCGCTCCGCGAGGAAGTCGGTTGGTTGAGCCGTATGGTGGACGATCTCCGTTTGCTCTCCCTGATGGATGCCGACCAAATCACGCTCCAACGGGAGAATGTCCCCATGGGTGACTTTCTCCGTTCGATTCACGATTTTTGGGCAACAGCGGCGGAATCGGAAGGGCGCACGATGCGTCTAGACCTTCCCAACGCCCTTCCGACGGTGGATGTCGACCCCTCCCGCTTGCGGCAGATCATTAGCAACCTGATCGATAACGCCTTGCGCCACACCCGCCCGGGCGATGCGATCACCCTTTCTGGGCGCGTGGGCGAGGGCGCTATGATTGTGGCAGTCAGCGACGAGGGCGAAGGCATTGCCCCCGACGCGCTCCCCCATATTTTTGATCGCTTCTACCGCGCAGATCGCTCGCGGCAGCACCACCCCGATGGCTGGAAACGCGATGGGAGCGGGCTAGGCTTGAGCATCACCAAACGGCTGGTCGAACTTCATCAAGGTGCGATTCACGTCCAAAGCACCCTGGGGCGGGGGACAATCTTCACCGTCCACTTCCCGTTAACCTGAGCGGTGTGCTACGATCTCTCGTAAACAGCATCACAAGTTGCACGAAAGATCACCAACCGTCATGAATCCTGCTATGATGAAACGCGCCGGACTGCTCATTGGCGTCCTTGTTTGTGGTGTACTTGCCTTTGAACTGACGATGACCTTCCTGCGCCAGCGCACCGTTTCCATCACCATCCGCACCACCGGATCAGCGGTGACGGTCCCCACCCCGTTCCCCCTGACGGGCGATGCCACCCCGACGCCCATCCCTGAAGATGCTCGGCAGATTGGGGAAAGCAATGTTGGCAGCACGATCTTCATTGCCCGTGATGGTGTTGTGCTGCTTGATGTGACATGGGATTACCGCATTGGTCCGCGTTTTCCGCCGACACTGATCCGCGCTGATGTGACTGATGGTCAAGGGGGGATTGTTGCCGCCCACAGCCACACGATCACCTGTGATCAGGTGAACGCGCTCGCCTGTTCGGGGGTGGCGACGATCTCGCTCACCTTCAATGAACAGGATGGCGTTGGCGAGGGCGGGCTTTGGCAAACGGGGCGCTATATGCTCAACATCACCCGCGCCTATGCCGGGCTGCGTCCAGAGATCATTCTCCGCCGTGAAGTGACGGTGATCAACGAGTGAATCAGGCGAAAGCCCAATTCGCCCGCACCCCGGTAGGGCGGCTATGCCCCTCTCTCAGTTGCTGAAAGGAGCTAAAAGGGGCGGGCGTCAGGGGAGGCGCTCACCCCTGCCCGGCTGCCCCACGCTTTGCCGCACCCTCTGCCCCACCGAGGCTTTCGGCGCCAGTTTGATCGGCTTGTTCGGCAAGGCGGTCTGAGCGGCTGCGCGAATCGGCGGGAAGGTTGCTGATGCCATACTCCGTGTGCGAATACACATCGTCCATGGCGGCGATCATGTCTTCCAGCGAGGCAACCTCGTTGCGAATTTGATCCTGCAAGCGCCGCGCCCCAGAGCTATCGAGTTCCTTCACATCCATCAACTGCATTTTGGCGTGGACGGCGCTCAGTTGGGCAATGGTCGAATCCATCTTGATTTCAATGCGCTTGACGAGGGCGGCAACCCGATTCAAGTCCCCCGCCAGTGATTCCTTAATCTCCAACGCCCGCTGCAATTCTGCCTTTACGGTGGGGTCTTCCTCAAGGCTCAAGCGGCGCTTCAACGCCTGAATTTCCGTTGGCACTTGGCGGCGATCCCGCTCAATGATCGGATTCGACTCAAAGGTATCGATGCTCTTGGCAAGGCGGTAGATGCTCTCGATCCAGTCGTTGATTTGGCTGGCAGTGTCATCAAGGGCAACGCGCATGGCGCTGCTCTGCTTGCCAACGAACTCATCAATGATGCGCTTGTATTCAAGTGCCTTCACCAACTGTTGGCGGGCATAGAGATTCCGAATATCGCCGGGGTCGAACTGCTCTTTGAGGATGCGCAAGTTCGCCTGTTCGCGTGCTTTCGGATCGGTCAGCGTCGCCACAAGGTAGATCACCTCGATCACCCCCCCAATTGCCAACCACAACCAGTTTGCCATCCCCGGAAAAAGCTGAATACCGGAAAAAAAAGCAATGATCGTCAAGCCAATGGTGATTGCACTCGGTGCGGTGAAAAAAGCATCGCTCAGCATCGCCCGAAAAGTATTCATCCGTATGTCGTCAATTGGGCTGCGCTTGTCATCTCTTGCCATAATAGGGGGACGTCCTTTTCGCTGTTCGTCAGGGTTTATTAGGGTTTATGATGGTTAATCATGGGCGGTGACGGTGGGGGTGATTCGATAGCGCTCTCCCGTTTGAGAGAGATACCCAGCCTTCACCTTTGGATCGTGCTGGCTGATCAGCAAGGCGCGGTGTTCCAGCACCCAAGCTTGCCATTTTCGCTTGGTCTCTAAAGTCACCAACGGCTCGGTATCGTAGCTCGTCATCCAGCTAAGCCGCTCGAAGTGAATCATATAACTTGCCAAATCGCTCAGAAATAAGGCGTGCTGCCCCTCGCTGCTGAGCAGGATCGATTGGTGACCGGGCGTATGACCGGGCGTTACAACGCCGCGCACACCGGGCAAAATGTCGGTGTCCCCATCCAATAAGGTCATCTGCCCACAGTCAAGCAGCGGTTGGAAATTCGGCTCGTAGTAGGTGCTGCGCGTCCGTTCATTCGTGTGGGTGGCGTCCTCATACTCTCGCCGCTGCACGTAATAGTGAGCGTTGGGAAAGGTCGGCTCAATCCCCTTGGCGGTAAAGAGGGTGTTCCCCGAACAATGATCGGCGTGCAAGTGCGTGTTAATGACCATATCGATCTGGTCAGGGGCAACCCCTTGCCGCGCTAACCCCTCCAGAAGGGTCTCGCTGCGCAGCAGCCCCCAATTCTCCTTCATTTTATCGGTCAGCTTATCGCCTAAGCCCGTATCCACGAGAATTAGCTTCCCGTGCGCCCGAATCAAGAGGCAGGTCAGGGTCATGGGGATTTGGTTTTCCGCGTTTGGCTGAAGGTAATCGCGGTAAAGCGCACGCGGGACAAGCCCAAAGGGACCGCCGGCATCGACATGAACTGTGCCATCGGTGAGAAAGTAGAGTTGGAAAGCGCCTAAGTGAATCATAGGTGAATCATATCACGTCTGTTGCGTGTTAATCTGTGTGTTCAGGTATTCCTCTATCGGCAGACGGGGCGAGATTGCCCCCTTCATCGGCTATCACATGATCGCTCTGCTGGCTTGCTATCTGAATACGTTCAATGAGGGCGGCACGTTCCATCTCAGGAAGAAATGCCGCCTCTGCTGCCGTTTGGGTCAGACTCTGAAGAACGTCTAGTGTCCAGCCATGTGCTATCGCCGTCCGATAATATTCCTCGCTAAGCGTCACATCGCAGATCGCCGGATCGTCAGTGTTCAGCGTCACCCGCAAGCCGGCTGCCATCATGCGCTGGATGGGGTGGTCCTTCAGCGAGGGGACAACGCCGCTCTGGATATTGCTGGTGGGGCAGACCTCAAAGACAACGCCCATTTCCGCCGCCAGAGCAACCGTCAGTTCATCCTCAAAAATCCTGACCCCATGCCCAATCCGCCGTGCGCCCATCGCCTCAATCGCATAGCGAATGTTGTGGGCGCCATCCCACTCCCCCCCGTGCAAGGAGACAAACATTCCGGCGCGGCGTGCCTCCCGAAACAGATTGCGAAAGGGCGCAGCGGGAAACCCGCGCTCTTGCCCGCACAGATCGACGGCGACAATTCCGCGCTGCTGTTGATCGAGAGCCGCTTGGATCGATTCCTCGGCGTCGCTGAGGCTCTCGTGGCGGTTCACGGCGACAATCAGACGAACCTCAATACTGCGTCCAGCCATGCCATCGCGCACGCCATCACACACCCACGTAACCACATCGGGAAAGGTGAACCCCCCTGCCCGTCCCAATGCCTTTGGGGTGAAGCGCAGTTCCATATACCGAATGTTATCGGCGGCGGCGTCCTCCACCGCCTCCCGCGCCGCACGATAAACGACCTCTGGGGCGCAGTAAAACCCCCGCAAAACGGCAAACTTGGAGAGGAAATGATCGGCAGTCCTCGGCGCGCCGGGCATCACTTGCACATAGGGGCGCAGTAACTCGGCGCGGTTGGAGGGGACATCTAGGGCGTATTGTTCGGCAACCTCGGCAAGGGTGGTCAGACGAATCGACCCCTCCAAATGGCGGTGGAGTTCGATCTTGGGCATGGCGGCAATGGTGGCGCGTAAATCTGGCACAATAGTCCCCTTGCAGATGGTAGAACAAATTGTACCACCGTGAGCATAGGCGTGCTGGCTTTACGCACTAGCACCTCGCCACAGCGATAGGGAAGGTTTTCCCCCTCTCCCCCCTTCCGTGTGCTGAGCGGGCAGCAACAGGGTAAATG
>JABTTZ010000005.1 GCA_015075625.1 Anaerolineales bacterium
CTAGGGGGTGAGGGTCTGTGCCTAAGGTGAGTTATTAATAAGATGTTGCGTGCCATTGTTCTCATCCCTCTCATCCTGCCCCTTTGCAACCACAGGGTAAACGAAACCACGTGCGTAAGTCTTATTTAGAACTTACGCAGTTGAACGTGTTTCCCCCGTATTCATCGAAAGGGGATGTTTGAGGACGAAGCCCACTCAAACAATGGATTCCCCCTTCTCCCAGTGGGAGAGCAGGTACATACCGAAGGCGGGTCGCAGGGGGATGAGGGCAACTGCGCAACGTCTATTATTGTACTCGACTGGTCGGAAAGACCAGAATAGATCGCACCGCCTTGCTATACACTTACCAGATAGGGGATCACCATGACCACTGAACGAGATCGCTATGCCGAACGGATGATGAATCCACCAGCCCCACTGGATCGGAAACGTGTCCTCACCATCGCCTTTATCGCCTTTGTCGTCGTCTTTTTTCTGTGGCAGACGCGAAGTATTATCCTCTACCCGTTTTACCTGCTTGTCACCTACGTTCACGAGATGGGGCATGGCTTGGCGGCAGTTTTTACGGGGGGGCGCTTCGTCAGTTTTCATGTCTACCCCAATGGGGCGGGGGTTGCTTATACGGACGGCGGCAACCAACACCTGATCTTGGTGGCGGGGTATGTGGGAACGGCGCTTTTTGGGGCGATGCTGCTCTACCTCGCCAACCGTGTCCGACGTGTGACGTTGGTGTCCTATGGAATGGCGGCTTTTTTCATCCTCTCTGCGCTCTTTTTTGGCGGTTCGGGCGGCTGGAATATGATCACCGCAATCACCGCCTTTTTTGCCATTATGATCGGTGTGACGGCAGGGGTAGGGTTCATTGCCCTTGCCCGCTATGGCAACCGCACGGCGAATGTCTTGATTTTGAACACCTTCGCCTTCATCATCGGCTTTAATGTCATCAATGACTTCCTCTACCTGTTTAACAACCAAACCATTGGGATTGACGATATTCCGAATGATGCCGCAGCCATGGCAAAACTGACCAGTACTCCTACGGCGTCGTGGATCATTCTTTGGCTGATGATCTCTATTTTGATGATGGGCATCGCCGCGATTTACGCTTTTGTAGACCAAAAACAGGCGAGAGTAACTGGTTGAGGGGATTTCTCATGGCGTCTTTGTCCTGAGGACAAACCATTTTCCAACCCACTGCCGATCATTTTCGCGCTACAATGCAAGGTAGCAAGGTATGAGCGCGTGCGATGACCGTCAAAATTCTGATTGTAGACCCCGATATTTCCTTCAGCGTGCCGATCAAGCGGGCGCTAGAGCAGCGCGGTGATTATCGCGTTCATACCTTTGCCAGTGGGCAGCCCGCACTGGAAATGCTTCAACGCGATGCCCACGATGTGGTGATCCTTGACGCGGATATTGCCGACATTGCCCTTCCCGCCCTGATCCATGCCATGCGGCGCGTCCAACCCTGGCTGTATGTCATGATCAGCACGACGCCAGATCGAGATAAGCCCGCCGTCCGTCCCCTCAATGTGCAAGGGATGATTGCTAAGCCCTACCTTGCCCGCAATCTGATTCATGCCCTAAGTGCGGCGGTGCGCTGGATCGAAGTGCGCCGCACGGCGACGGGCGGACGCGGGGCAGCCGAGCAACCCCCTAGCGAGCCGCTTCGCACGCTTGCTACCCTAACTATTCCCGACGCGCCGCCCTCTCTAGAGGATACGCCGAATCTAGGGAGGAAGCTAACTAGTGGGGCAATCAGCGAGCCGCCCATTCCCGACGACGCCACTGCCCGCGATGTGTTCCGGCGCACCAGCAAGCCGCTGCCTCCCGAACCGCCCCTTCCCGAAGAGGCGACAACGCCCACCGTGAACGTGGCGGGTCGCACCAGTGATTCCGCCCCGCCCCCACCAGACAGCCTCCCTGAAATGCCGCCGGAGGAAGCCCAAACGCTGGTGGAGGCGTCCCTTGCAGCGCTGGCATTAGAGATCACCGATGACGCCACAATCCCGTTGGAACGTCTGCCAGAGGCATTCGAGAGCAGTTCGGAACACCTTCCGCCGGATGCCCGTCCCACCTTCAACCCCCTAGCGCTTTGGCAGCACGCCGATGATTTGAATGAGCCAACCCTTGTGGAGGCGCCGCCAACCCTCCCCGCATCCCTTCAGGGTGAGCCTTCCGACGTGCTTGAAGATGACATGGCGCGAACCTTCCGCACCCTGATTGGGGAGGAGACTTCCCCCCTACAACCCGTGAGCGATGCCCTGCCCCCAGAGGCTGACATAGCTCATCCGCCGCCACCCCCGGCTGATGCGGCAGACGCGCCTGAACCGGTCACTATGTTGGCACGGATGGCGCTTTACCTCACACAGATCACCACCGGCTCAGCAGCGCGGGCAGCGCTCTTAATTCAGGATGGCAGCCTGATTGCCCAATCGGGCGGGATTTCGGAACGGGACATACGCGGCTGTGTGGCGGATGTTGCAAAGGCGTGGTCAAAAGGGGCGGCGGGACCATCCCCTGAATCAACTCCGGCAAAACTGAGTTATGTGGAACTGCCAAGCGGTAGCGATTACCTGATGTATTCGGTGCAGACGGTGGAAGGGATGATCCTTGTCATGCTGTTCCCCGGTGATGTGCCGTTGGGAACGATCCGCAAACAGGCAAGTTCCCTGCGCGGGGCGTTGATCAGCGTCCCTGATAGCGCCGAGGCAGTCGAATCTGAGGCAGTCACTGCTGACTCTGAGGCGGCGACGACACTTCCCTCCCGCCCCACAGATATGATTCCGCCCGAAGGGCTGCGCGAGGCGCTGACCATTGCCTCCCCTCTCGCCAGCACGCCGGAGTCGCCCGCTCTCGCTGCGCCGTCCAGCCCAGAACGCCCCACTGTCCCTTACGCCGCGTTCACCTTTGTTTGGCTCCCACGCAGCGGCACGCTGAGCGATTATCAGGTGGCAATGCTCCCTACCTGGTTAGAACGGGCGGCGCTGCCGAGGTTTTGGGATATTGAGAGTGTGCAAGGGCAGCCAACGCACGCGGTGATCCACCTGCGCTTGCCGGAAGGGACATCGCCCTACGAGGCGCGAACGACCCTTCAGCAAGAAACCGCGCTGAGCGCCGGAGCTGATGATTTTTGGGCAGAGGTCTATTATCTTGTGACGGGGGGGCGGGAGGTGACCCCCCAAGAGGTGGCAAATTTATTGGAATTCCACCGCGAGGCGGCGGGGTAACTGTGTTTTAGGGGATTCCGAACCACCTTCTGATCCCTCATACCCCCTCATGGGGGATAAGCTCCACCGTGAGTCCGCTACCCCAACCGTATTTGGCATCCATAAGCGCGGCTATGGCGGAGATCAACGCCGGATCGTCTTCCGGGGGGAGGATGCGCCCCCCCGCCCGTGTAGGGGGACGATGGGCGGCGTTATCTTCCCGCGTGCCGATGCTGAAGGTGACCAGTGGGTTTGCCATAATATTGCGCACCCAATGCGCTTTATCGCCCGACTCGGCAACCATGTAATAACACCCCTCATGTTCGACAAACCAAATTTCGATCTGGCGCGGTTCGCCAGAGGTGCGCCCTGTCGTTGTTAGGTAGAGAAAAACAGAATTAGCATCGCTTGTCATGGATCAGCCCTCATCCTATCCGTTTGCCAAACTGTGGCGTATTTAGGGTGTGTTGAATCTGTAATCAGAAAATGCGCCCATGCCCCATGCCGTGAGTCCCGTGCTAAAGCACGAGGCTGAAAGCAGGGGAAGAGAAATCCATACCCTACCGTAGGGACTCCCTCTAGGGCGTCCGCTTTACCCTGTGTGGTTGACCATTCGGTCACAGTTTGCGCACGATGGTCACTTCGCAAGGGGGGAGCGTTTCCCCGCCCTCTAGGGTGACCGTCAAACGTAAGAGATAGCGCCCTTCAAACAAATTGCTGATCGTTGCTCCCTTTGCCAAAACGCCCTCTGTAATGGGCTTGCGGATGGGCGTTTGCAGCACCCACCGCGGACGTGTGATGGAGGCACTATCAAGGTATTCCACCTCGAGAAGATAGCTAAAAAAGTTCTCTGGATCGGCGCTCCCTCGAATATCAAAAGCGTCAAAATTGAGCGCTGCCCCTTCAACAGGGAAAGTGATTGTTGCGTGAGGGTTGGTACACGTTGGTTTGGGGGCGTTCGCTTCTACGGTTGCCACGCGATAGACAAAGGCGGCGGTAATGATGGCGGGCGGAACATTGGTGGGGGAGGATGTGGGGATGCGGGCTTGCGCCTCTTGAATACGGGTTATCCCCACAAGCCCAATAAACACAAAATTGACGATCAACACAAGGGCAAGAAGATAGACCACATAGCGGTATGGACTGGTCATGATGTTACGGAATGCCGTCCGGTAGACCGCCCCCGTACTGGTTGTGGTGCGGTTATGCTGACGCCACGATTCAAAAGCAGCCTCGGCGTCAAAGGTGGGGGGTGGGGTTTCGCCGCCCGTTGGGGCATGAGAGCGTGTCCAATAATCATCGCCCTGATAAGGTTCGTTGGGATACACCCGCCGCCGCTGACGGTCATAGGCGGCACGTTGGAGCGGATCGGTCAGGACATCATAGGCGTCATTCAGAAGGCGGAACTGCTCAGTTGCCCACACTTCCCGTCCTGGGTTTAGGTCGGGGTGGACGGCTTTTGCCTGCTGCCGATAGGCGCGATGGATCATCTCAATGGGCGCATCGGTGGGGATATTCAGCCGAGCGTAGAAATCGTTATAGAGGTCGTAGCGTATGATTTTCCGTGCCATAGGGGAGAGTCTGACACAGATTATCCCAAGAGGCAATTAAAAAGGAGCGCAAACAGTCCTCATAACAGGCGTATTCTCCCCTACAAGGAGGGGTGTTGTTGGAGAAAATCCGGCGGGAATAGGGTTGTACGATAAAATCCCCTTATTCCAGTATTGGCTATCCCATCAAGGCGCACCATGAACCTTCAACCACGCACGTCTTCTCGTCTCTGGATACGTCTGCTCTTTCTTGCTCTCGGTTACATTGCTTTCATCTTGCTTGGCTCGCCAGAGGGCTTGCGCGGTGTGGCATGGACGCCCATTCAAGCAGAGTTCAAAGTAACCCCCGACTTTTTGGGGGTTTTGCTGTTTCCGCCAACGGTTGGGTACTTGCTCTCCAGTTTTTTCAGCGGGCGGGTGACTGGGCTGTTGGGGACGGGGCGGGCGTTGGCATGTGCCGCCGCGCTGATGGGCATGGGGCTGGTTGGCTACGGCGTAGCCCCAACATGGCTTGCTATCGTCAGCATCGGCTTTGCCATCGGGTTTGGGGGGGGGATCATCGATGCCGGACTGAACACCTTTCTTGCCGCCCACTATCACCCTAGCCTGCTCTATTTGCTCCATGCCTTTTTTGGCGTGGGGACGACGCTCAGCCCGCTGTTCATCACCGATATTCTACGGCGGGGGGAATCCTGGCGGCTGGCGTATCAACTTGTCGGTGGGGCAGCATTTGTGCTGGCGGTTATTTTTCTGCTCACCAGCCCCTTGTGGAATCGCTTTGAGCGACAACCAGCAAAAACGAAGGCGGATGCTTCTGCCGTCCCCGTCGCACGTACCGCGCTTTTCGCAACGCTCCGCCTCCCCATGACGTGGTTGGGGATCGTCCTTTTTTTCATCTATGCCGGTGTGGAAGGGACGGTGGGGGCATGGGCATTTTCGGTGTTTACCGCACAAGGGGTGAGTGAGGTGAACGCTGGCGCTTGGCTAAGTACCTATTGGGGGACGTTCACACTGGGGCGCGTTTTGTCCATTGGGGTGGCGCAGGTTCTCTCTACCACAACACTTTTGCGCGGGGCGATGATCAGCGTCATTGGCGGGGCGCTGCTGTTTGTGTGGAGTCCTTCGCCAGAGGTGGGCTTGGCGGGCGTCGTCCTCATTGGGTTGTTCACCGCCCCCGTCTTTCCGGCACTCATCGCCAACACTGGAGATCGCGTGGGGAACAGCCATGCTCCTAACGCGATTGGTTTTCAGGTGGCAGCAGCGGGCTTAGGGTTGGCAGTTATGCCCGGCTTGGCGGGCTGGCTGGCAGTCAACACGCCGGGAAAGTTCACCTCAATTTCCCTCTCCGTATTGGTTGTTGCTCTCTTGATTTATGCCCTTTACGAATGGACACTCCTTTTGGCGCGGCGAAAAGGAAACGCAGGGGAAGGCGTTGAGGATGCAACCTCAACCAGCCGGAGTACGTAGATGAGACAGGGAACAAGAAGCAGCTCAGATAAACAATTACAGGGAGGAATGCGCAGCATGAGCGCAGAAAACGCGATTGATGTGCGGGGCGTCACGAAACGCTATGGGACGTTCACCGCTGTGGATGGCATTAGCTTTGAAGTGCGGCGGGGCGAGATTTTCTCCATGTTGGGTCCGAACGGGGCGGGGAAAACAACAACACTGCGCATGATGTTAGATATCATCAAACCCGACAGCGGGACGATTGCCCTTTTGGGGTCGCCCTTTCATGAATCGATGAAGGCGCGGATAGGGTATCTTCCCGAAGAACGCGGGCTATACAAAAATGTGCGCGTCCTTGAACTGCTTGGCTACCTTGGATCGTTGAAAGGGATGAAACCCGCCGAGGCGATCCGCAAGGCAGATAAGCTGCTCGATGAGGTGGGTTTGGGGGAGAACAAAAAAAGCAAGATCAGCGAGCTAAGCCGGGGGATGTCCCAAAAGGTGCAGTTCATTGCCACCATCCTCCACGACCCTGACCTGTTGATCATTGACGAACCGTTTTCCGGTTTAGACCCAGTGAACACGGATATGGTCAAGGGGATGATCTACCGGATGCGCGATGAAGGGCGCACCGTGATCATGAGCATCCACGAAATGCATCAAGTGGAGGAAATGGCAGACCGCTTGATCATGATCAACAAAGGGAAGCGCGTTCTCTATGGGAGCGTTGACGAGGTGCGCGGGCAGTACGCCGAAAACGCGGTGATCATCTCTGGAAAAGGCGATTGGGGAGCGATCCCAGGCGTGGTCAGCATCCATTCCAATGATGGCGGGCGGGCGGTGACGCTCAAACTGGATGCCGGAGTCACCCCCGATCAGGTCATGCGTTATGTTGCCGACCAGCCCAATTATTCGGTTACGAGCTTTGCCCGTGCCGTCCCACGCCTAAATGATATTTTCATCCGTGTGGCGGGGGGTGTTCCGGCGACGAACGGCGCAGTGCGGGGGGCGGTGCAATGAATCTGATCAAACTCATCCGCATCGCCCGCCGCGAATATCTCACCAATTTTCGGCGGCGGTCATTTCTCTTTACGATGTTTGGCTTGCCGATCTTCCTCGTCGCTATTTTTCTGATCATCGGGGTGGTGACTACCAGCGCGATTGATAGCATTGACGGGTTTAAACGGATTGGCGTTGTTGACCAAGCCGGCGTATTCCCCGGAAGGGAAATCCCCGCCCCCTTTGCGCTCTACGAATCCCTTTCGGCAGCCGACGCCGCCCAAAAAAGCGGGGAAGCAGACGCCTATTACGTGATTCCGGCGGATTACCTGAAAACGGGCATGGTTGAAGCCTATTACAGCCAAGCGAAGGCGCTCAACGATGGGGCGCGGGATGCCCTTTTCAAAGCGATCAAGGGCGCACTTGCCACCCGTTTTAACAATCCCGACATTGCCGCCCGTCTGGAAAATCCCGTCGAAAACCTGACCTATTTCCGGCGGGGGGTGAACGATGCCGTCCCCGAAGCGGCGCTGACGGCGATCTTCCTTGTGCCGTCTATCGTTGGGACGCTCATTTTCATGCTGACGATGACCAGTTCACAGTTCCTCATGTCGGGGTTGGTGGAAGAAAAAGAAAACCGCATGATGGAAGTGTTCATGACCAGCGCCCGCCCCATCGAGATGATGAGCGGCAAGCTGCTAGGGATGGGCTTGTTGGGGCTGACTCAGCTTGGTGTGTGGGGACTTTTCGGGCTGGCATACTTGCTCGTGAGCGGTCAGCTTGGGGATATTGGGAAAATTCTCGCTGCACTGCAACTGACCCCGATCTTCATTTTCGTCACCTTGATCATGACGCTCTTGGGGTATCTGTTCTACGGCTCAATCTTGGCGGGGATTGGGGCAACCGTCAACGCCGAAAAAGAAGCGCAGCAGTATGCCACCCTGATCGTCCTCGGTGGGGTTGCACCGTTGGCGCTGGTGATCGTCTTTCTGCTTGACCCCAACGGCGGGGCGGCGCAACTGATGAGCGTGATCCCCCTAACCGCGCCCATTGCCCTGATCATTCGGCTTTCCTTGGCAACTGTCCCCACCGCTCACATCCTCTTCAGCATGGGGGTGATGGTTGTCTCGGTGATCGTTGCTATCTATTTTTCGGCGCGGGTGTTCCGCATGGGGATGTTGAATTACGGCAAGGGCGGCGTTTTTCGTATCCTGCGGCAGGCGGTCTTTGGTGCTCGCACGCCGCGTCTGGTGGAAACCCCTTCGGAGGTGCGTTCATGACGGGCAAATGGTTCGCTGTGTTCCGCTACGAATTTTTGCGGACGTTCAAACGGCGTAGTTTTCAGTTCCTTGCCTTCGCTGTTCCGCTGCTGCTGATCGTAGGATTCTTCACTATCCGAGGGATTCAAGAAGCACGGGCGGCACGGGGAGAAGATGCCCCTAGCGCCCCCGCGGAGGACAGTCCCCTTCAGCGGGCGTTCCTCCCCCTTGGTTTGGTCGATCTCGCCCATTTGCTCGGCGGGAAAACACCCGCTGGCATGATCGCTTATCCCTCGGAGGAAATAGCCACCAGCGCCTTAGAACAGGGAACGATCAGCGGCTATTACGTGATCCACGCCGACTACCTGAAAACAGGGCAGCTTGACCTGTTTTTCGACCAATTCAACCTGAATACCCTGAGTGCAACGGGACTGCGGACAGCGTTAGCAGAGGCGCTGGTGGCAAAGACGGGACAGAATGTTGATCCGCAGGTGATCACCCGCTTGGGGGAGCGCCGTCCCGCCGTTACCAATAACATCCTCCGCGATTCGGGGGACACCCAAAATCAACATGAAGGTGCGGCGCTGATCCTCGTCTATGTCTTTGTCTTGTTCCTCATGTTCAGCACCTTTGGGACAAGCGCCTACTTGATGCAGAGCGTCGTTGAGGAAAAAGAAAACCGCATGGTGGAAATATTGCTTTCCTCGCTGCGCCCGCGTGAGCTTTTGGCGGGGAAGTTCATCGCGCTCAGCCTGTTGGGGCTAGTTCAGACCGTCGCTTGGGGCGCAGCCATCCTGATCATCCTCACCCAATTGGGGACGGTCATCCCCGGTGTGACGATTACGATCTCCACCAACCAGTTAATCGTCCTCGGCATCTTCTTCATCCTCGGCTACCTGCTTTTTTCCTCTGCCTATGCCGCAGTGGGGGCGCTGGTGACGAACATGCGGGAGGGTCCGCAGCTTGCCGTCGTGGTGACGCTGCCAGCCAGTTTCCCCTTGTACTTCATTCCCATTTTTGTCGCTGCGCCGGGGGGGCCGCTCGCCATTGGCTTAAGCCTCTTTCCGCTGACCGCGCCGGTGACGATGGTTGCCCGCGCCGCGTTGGGGGAAGTGCCAACCGAACAAGTCATCGTCAGCGCTGTGATCCTCACGCTGACAGTGGCGGGCTTTGTCCTCTTGGCGGCACGGTTGTTCCGCGTGAACAGCCTCCTTTCGGGGCAAATGCCTAAACTGCGGGATATTCTGAAATTGGTGCGAGAGAGTGCCTAGATCAAGGTCTGTTGAGGGTGGTGTAGACTACACAAGGGCAACATGAGGGAGTTTCTCCCTTGCAGCTTGAATTCTAGGGTGTGTTGACATTGTAACCCCAGTGCGCCCGCCGCTAAAGCAGCGGGCTAGGAGTAACCACTTACCTACCACCACACCCACCCCGACGATGACTCCCGTCACCGCTCCTCCCGGTGGTGGCGGCGAGTGGATGTGGGTCGATGGCGAGTTGATCTTCGTCTGCGGGGTGATTTGGGAGTAGGGCGGACGGTGGCGGAGCGTCCGCACGGTGATTATCGTCCGTGCCGATGGGTCGGGGCGCGATGCCCATCCGGGGATGGCGTTCCTCGGTGTCCCCCCGACGTGGTACGTGCCGGCGCAGGCGCAAGCAACGCCCACGCCTGTGCCGACACTAACACCCCAAGCCCAAAACCTAAATATCCTTGCTCTCTTTTGTCGCTATAAAGATGATCCTATTTCTCCCCTACCGACGCCAAGATCTCCTTATGAAAACCCTAATTTTATTAGCTCACAACTCCAAAGGGTGGATTTTCCAAGTCTTTCCCACTTTTGGTCTGCTCAGTCAGGCGGGCAAGTAAATATTGCCTATGTTTATGCCTACCCGGACTGGGTAGAACTTCAGGGGACATATGAGTATCTAAAGAACTTGAGCATGTTAAATTTAGTTTTTGAGTGCGCTCAAGCTGCCTTTTCAAAGGGTGTCACTTTTTCGGGGTTTGAGCGACAAAATAATGGTGTCGTTCTTATGTATTTCAACTATTTTTTAATGGGTCAAAATGAAGGTCCTTCTGGCGTGTTTCAACCGAATATACCACCACTTATCATAGGGAACACCACCTACATCATTGATCCTGTACTCATTGCCAATATTCAATCGAGGTATGTTCCTCCGCCTATTTTATCCATCACAGCGCATGAAGTCGGGCATGTGTTAGGACTCGATCATTCTTATAGCCCTTATTGGCGAGGGGAACCGCAGCCTTATGGATCGTCATGGGACGTGATGAGCGATGCACTGGGCAATTATTCTATTTACCCAACGTTATCAGCCACAACTACAGGTACCCCATCGCCTGTCCAAAAAACATGCGGGCAATGGGATACTACTGGTGAGTTGTTCTGTATACCGAATAATGCGATAGCTTTTCATCGGTACAGATCAGGTTGGTTTCAACCGACACACGTTGAGGAAGTTGGCAGTCCATCGGCACGCATTATCAAGCTTAAGGTGCTAGATAGCGCTCCTATTAATCAGAGTGCGAACGAAAAATATATGATACGAATTGATATACCCCCACGTTTCGAGCATGATAACCGATCGTTTTATACGATAGAGGCGAGAAAACTGGGGAATCTTTATGATAAAGGACTGCCCATACTGATCGATAGACCCGTGATTTTGATACACCGCATTGAGGATGCAAGTGGAGTTGCAGTTGTCGTTGATATTGATAAACGGCGTGCAATGGCAGGTTATGAAGTGAGGTATGTCTGCAATTTAGGAAAGGATCAACGGAAAAACCCAAACGATTTAGGAGCAATTTGGCTTACAAATCAGATGTTTATTGATGAGAAGACAGATATTCAGGTGAAAGTAATTGGATATGACCCAATAACGGAAACGTTCACCATTGATATCCAGGTGGGACAAAATGCGCCGCCACCACTACCAGACGAATGTCAATGACAAATAGGGAAAATCTCCAAGTATCATGAAATCAAAATTTGCGACAACCTTCTGGTTTGCTGTGGTTCTTTTGGTTTGCTTAGGAATATTAATCAGCAATATGGGCATTCCCAAATTGCCTCTGAGAGCGTTTGGTGCGCCAGCGCAAGCTTCTATTGATCTTGATGCTACACATTCCCTAATATTACTCACCGTGACGGTTTATTATGCAACGATGGGTACCCCACCTCCCCCTGCACCTCCAACAGAAACCTTCAGTTTAGGGGATCACCTAACCGCTGATCATTTCCAGAAAACTCGTTATTGGTCTGTTCATCATTCATGGCTCACTAATGACGCTAGGGAAACACAAATTTATTTTGAGACAATGACTGCCCTCGCGCCCACAGCCACACCGACGGCAAGCCCATCGAAAACAGCAACGGCCACCCCCACACGGACTCCCACCCCGACGGCGACGCCCTTCCCCGCAATTATCCCCTACCCTACTGGCTTTCCTCCCGTCTGCCCCGGTGGTGGCGGCGAGTGGATGTGGGTCGATGGGGAGTTGGTCTTTGTTTGCGGGGTCAGTTGGGAGTAGTCCATCCATAGACGACGAACGACGCCCGCACGGTGATCCTCATCCGCGCTGATGGGTCGGGGCGCGATGTCCATCCGGGGATGGCGTTCCTCGGTGTCCCCCCGACGTGGTACGTGCCGGCGCAGGCGCAAGCAACGCCGACACCCACACTATCGAACACTCTCATCACCGTGTACACGAACTGCCGCGAGGTCAATTTCAGGGCTGCGCCAAGTACCAGCGCCACCCTTCTAGGGACAATCCAACCCGGCACGCCCATCCGCCTTGACCCAACCTCGAAAACACCCTCGGCAGATGGTTATATCTGGTATCGTGCCGAAGTGATGTTAGCTGGCACGCTCCATGATGGGTGGATCGTCGCTCAACGCTACAGTGATTACTTTGTCTTCGATTTTGACCGTTCACCGAACTGCACACCTGCCCCTACAGCGACTTTGCCCCCTTCACCTACGTCCGCAAGTACCTGTCAGTTAATCCTTCCTAATAGTGCCACTCGTCAAGAGATTCACCTGTTCCGGGCGCCGATACGCGGTAATCCGGCAGAACAGAAAATCACTGTGGCAAATTCAGTTATTATTGACGCCTATGCCATCGATCCCCTCAATCATCGCTTGTGGTTTCGTAGAACAGAAGGCATTGCCAACGTGCCTGCGGGTGCGGTGCTGCGCTGGATTCAGGTTATCACACCTCCTGCGGGGTTCATTCTGCAATCGCAAGGGATCATTGTCCCCGGAAAAGATTTTGATGGGGTAAAATCAGCCAGTCTAGAGCGCGATCAAATCGAAGCCTGCCTCTCCAACCTGTCAAAGGCGAATCTCAGCGGTCATTATGCGCTCCCTCCGCTAGACCAAGTGCCGTGGGAGATGACATCCCCCCTCACCTTTACCCATTACCCTGTGAGCATGTACCAGACCTGTGTCGCATTCACCGCAGAGCATCGACATATCCACATGATCTCTGGCTTTGCCGATGCAAAGGGTGGCTATTGGGATCCTGGGTATCATTTTGGGGTGGATTTCTTCGCTCCACCTGATAGTGTGGTCTATGCCAGTGGGGATCGAGGGCTTGTAGTCGCCTTGCTGCATACAGATGAGACGACAGGCGCGGCTTGGGGAGATTACAAAGTGAAGGAAATCACTTCTATGTTAACCCCCTTTGCAGTGGTTATCCGTTATGGGCATCTTTTTGTTATCTATGGGCATTTGCAAACAATTGATCCCAATATTTGGGTGGGAAAACGTGTTGATGCTGGTACGAGGCTGGGTACCATTGGAATATACAAGACCAGTAATCCACATCTGCATATGAGTGTCATGGGTTTTGGACGTGAGACACCCAATGCCTATGTAACATGGGCGCAGGAAATCGATCCTCAAAACCCCCAAGCACCAAAGCCTAATCAATGGGGAATTCCCGATTTCCAACGGACAGCACTACGATCAGAGGAATTTGGTTACCCCAAGCGTGCTTATGATTTCACCCAATTTTTTGAACCTGATCCTATTCTGGCAGCTACAACAGTTGCCACAGGGGCGCCCAACACGCTGGAGCAACCTATCCTTAGGGGCTCGATCTGGGCTGAAGACACGAACGGTCTATGGACACTGCTTGTCGTAAACGGGTTGGGAGGAAAGCATCGGACGATGATTCGCTTGGGCTTTCCCTGTGAAATTCCCTACTCCCAACGATTCCCAGAACCAACTGGTTGGCGCTATGTAGATCCCATTATCACGCCCACCATCCTGCCCCGCCATCGCAGTTTCATCTACTATCCAGGCGAGAAAAACAACTGGACACCTGCACCCGCCGATGATCCCCGCCTTGCCATGCCCGCACCTCATTTGCAACCAATACCGACTCTAACGCCTACGACAATCCCTTGATGAGAATACGCTAGATGGTTGAAACACAAAAGGCTGATACGATGCTCCGATCTTATAGATATAACTGCGTGGCGCGGCTTGGGATCGCTTTATGCATTTTATTCTCTTGTGTCGTGGGAAGGGAGCTTCCAATCCAAGGGCAGTCCAACCGCTTGAGAAAAATATCACCCTTCTCTCAAGCAAACTACATCGAATGGGCGCGAGATAGTCGCTCGTTTGTGACCTCATCGAGTCAACCTGTTGTGTCTGACAATTGGATTTATTATGCTATGGATAGTGATACTTTTACAGACAGTTCGATCTACCCTTTTTTGCCCCAACTCACAACGGAAGAAAACGCTTTATTTATCCGCCATCCAGATGCCTTTTCCTACCTCTCGCCTGATGGTCGCTATTTGATCTACGCGGGGGATACCTTTGTTTCAGAGGGGTATCCTTGGATGATTGGCGACAGGCAAACCCAAACAACCCGCATGATGGAGCCGCCTCTTCTTGAGCCTTTCAGTAAGAAAGATGGTTTCGATGTCACATGGGATCACGGCAGCAAGTCATTGATTATGACGGTCTGTGCAAATCCATTTTTCTGCTCACGTGCTAATGCCTATGTGTATGTTCGTGGCTTTGAAAATGGGCTTTCTAGCATCGTTTTTGACTATGAAGACCTGACCTTCCCCGTCCTTGCTGGGGTCGAGTATCGCACGCTGGAATTGCTTGATTTTTCAGGCAATGGGAGGTGGGCGCTCCTATGGGCGGGGATTCTTGAAGATGTACGCAAGATGGACGGATCAGTTCATGACCACCTGATAATGTACAATGTAATGAATCCCCAGAGCAGTTTCTTGATCACCGATTCCCTCGGGATAGTGCCTCGGTCATTTCGCTTTGCAACGCCAGATGGCTCCCAGATTCTCTACATTGATAATGTGGGCATCTATCGCTACGACTGGGCGAATCACACCAGCACGCTGCTGACCACCGAGGTAAACAACACCAAAGTAGACTTGGGAGCATTCTCCCCTGATGGACGCTGGCTTGTTTTTCAGTGGAACTATGAATTGTATTTATACGACTTACAAGGTCTCCCTGAAACCCCTCCCTCCCCCACGCCCCCTTTCCCTACCGCCTACCCTCATCCCACTGGCATTCCCGGCGGACAGCCAGCCTGCCCCGGCGGTGGCGGCGAGTGGATGTGGGTCGATGGGGAGTTGGTCTTCGTCTGCGGGGTGATTTGGGAGTAGGGCGGACGGTGGCGGAGCATCCGCACGGTGATCCTCGTCCGTGCTAATGGGTCGGGGTGCGATGCCCATCCGGGGATGGCGTTCCTCGGCGTCCCCCCGACGTGGTACGTGCCGGCGCAGGGGCAGTCCACGCCGACGCCCGTGCCGACGATAACACCTACTTGGCTACCTACCAAAATAGCGACAGCGAAAACGCTGAACATCCTCACCGTATTTTGCCAATACACACCGGACCCTGTCAACCCACTGCCAACGCCGCCCGTTCCTTACAGCGTCCCCTACCTTGTCAGCCTTGAACTCGCCAAGACGGTGTTTCCTAGTGTTGTCGATTTCTGGTCGGCGCAATCTCAAGGGAAAATAACGCTCAACATGGCAACGTTTCATTCCAGTTGGCTGACGATGGACTATACCAGCTATGAAGATTCCTTAGAGTACCCTTTAGTCGCTACAGACTGTCTGACTCAGGCTATACAAGATGGGGTCGATCTAAATCCATTTGTGCGATCTAACAACGGCATTGTGATCCTCTTTTTTGACTACTTCTTATGGAATAGGGCAGCCGCGTTTACGCCGCTTTCAGGAGGGATGCCCACAATCTATATCAATGGCTCGTTTTACACGATAGACCCTATCTTTGTGGGGAATGTTCAGTCAGTGATAAATATCCCCTCCCTCCAAGCGACAATTGCCCATGAGATAGGACATATTCTTGGGTTACTTCACTCGTATTCGCCCTACTATCTTCCAGGGGATGTGTATGGATCGGCATGGGATGTGATGAGCAACGCAGCCGGGACGCATCTTATCTATCCCACGCTGAATCCTGTTCCCCCCTTGGCGACACCAACTGCCGCCTTCCTTGTCTCCTGTGGGCAGTGGCAGACGGTTGACCAAGTATGTATTCCCATCAATGCCATTCCTATTCATCGCTATTATGCAGGGTGGGTTCAGCCCGCAGAGGTGGAAACGATTAGCGCACCCACGGCCAAAACGATTCGCCTGAAGGTTCTGGATAGTTCTCCGCTTACCACCAACCAGAACGAACGGTATATGATTCGCATCGACCTCCCGACGCGAACGGAGGATGCTGACTTTTATACGGTAGAGGCGCGGATGAATCGTCCCGACCAAGCCAGTTACGACAATGGTCTTCCGATAGATCGTCCGGTGGTACTTATTCATCGTGTTAAAGAGCCAGATTACGAGAGTCCCATTGCCCAAGTTGGACGCCCTGTCATCCTTGACATTGATAAACGAACGGATGGAGCGAATAGTTTTTTCACCCGCTATGCCTGTAACGACAGACAAGATAAGAATCGAAACGCTAATGATTTCGGCTCAGCTTTCTTTACTGGAGAGGAATTTATTGATGAAAAACAAGCCATTCAAATCACATTAAGAAGTTTTGATCCCTTCACCGACACATTTGATATTGATATCTCCGTCGGGCAACCCGTGCCGCCGCCCCCGCCGGGCGTATGCCCATAACCAGCGAAGCGAAAGGCGATTCTGATGAAACAACGCTTTGGGACAGCCTTTTGGCTGACCATGATTCTCCTCACCGTGGCTGGTATAGTCGTCATCTATCTTAATGGACAACGCCTCACTCCTCCGAACTATCTTGCCCCTGCACAACAAGCCACCGATCTATGGGTGGCTACGTTACGTGCTAATTCACGGCTGACGATGACCATAATTTACGCTACTGTAGGGACGCCCATGCCCACAGCCCGTCCCTCAAACACGTTTTCAGTAGCAGATAATTTAACGGCGGATCATTTCCGAAAAACGGGTGAATGGGCTTATCGTCGAGCTTGGCTCACAAATGATGCTTGGGCGACACACCTTTCCAGGCAAACCCTCACCGCCCTCGCCCCCACAGCAACCCCAACGCCAAGCCCATCGAAAACCCCAACGGCAACTCCCACCTCAACCCCTACACGGACTCCCACGCCACCCTTCGGCGGTGGTGGTGATCCCCTTTGCCCCGGCGGTGGCGGCGAGTGGATGTGGGTCGATGGCGAGTTGATCTTCGTCTGCGGGGTGAGTTGGGAGTAGGGCGGACGGTGGCAACTCGTACACCGCGCCCCTTGACACTGTACGGGGGGGGGTAATATTAGCGGCGGTCTAGGATTACACCCGTGAGATTGCCTTCTTATGCGCCGTCGGCTGAGTCTGGTTGTTGTGCTGCTGAGCGGATTCGCCTTGCTCTGTGCGGGCGCCGCGCTGGTGCATCCGGTGAGGTCGCAGCCTTCCGGTGAGGCGGGGGCAGTCGTCATTCCGGCGGGGGATTCGATGGCGTTGGCGCTGGCGATCCTGAGGGCAAACGAGGCGGCGGCGCTAGATCGCACGGCATCGACAACAATCTACCTCAGCGGCGGGGTGTATTCCTTTAGCTATCCGGGCAGCCCATCGGCACCGCAGTTCCCCCCCATCACAGGGACGCTTGTCCTTCAGGGCGGGGACGCCGTGCTGGATTTCTCTGGAGCAGCGGGGATGAGCCTGCCGATAGTCGTCCTTCCCGAAGCGACGGTGACCATTCAGCACACGACCCTTCGCCTGACTCAAGGCTATGGGCGGACGATCCTCAATCAGGGACACCTCAGCCTCATCGACAGCACACTGGTGAACACCTCTGCGACGACAACAGGAGAGGGGGGCGGCATTGACAACCGAGGGGCGTTGACCCTGACTCGTGTCCAGATGCGCGATCATGTCTCCCATAGTGCGGCGGCGCCGGGTGGGGCAATCCTGAACAGCGGCGTGCTTACCGCCGCCTGCACGCTGTTCAGCGGAAATCACGCCTCGCAAGGGGGAGCGCTGTACAATGCCGAGGGCGGCGAGGCGACGATTACAGGGGCGACCTTTTCCGGCAACACCGCGAACGGCGGCGGGGCTATGTTTAATGCCGACTCGCGCCCCATCATGGCGACAGAAAGCTATTGGGGTGGTCAGTCGCCGGTGATCAACGACCTCTATTTCGGGACGGACACCATCAGCCAGCGCGTTGAGGTATTTCCCCTTGCCGAAGGCGATCCCCTGTCCAATGCCGCTTGTGTGACATCACCCCCTTCACCGCCGCCCATCCCCACCACCCCCGCTGCCAGCGGACAGGCGGTGGTTGTGCCACCGCTGAACTTCAGCCCCTTTCCGCTTGCCTACCAACCCGGCGGGCAGTCCTTCACTATCTTAAAACCCAACACCACGACGGAAATGCTCGACTTGCCTGCCCCCCTTGGCGCTCCGGTGTGGTCGCCCGATGGGCGCTTCATCGCCTTCGCCAGCTACGCCAGTGGGAATGCCGATATCTGGGTGCGTGATACACTCACCGGCATGGATACCAACCTGACAACCAGCCCGACGCTTGGCGAGGGAAGTCCGCAGTGGTCGCCCGATGGGACGCGCTTGGTGGTGGTGCAAACCATCCTGACCCCACCAACCGTCAGCCATAGGCTCGGTATCCTCGCCGCTGCTGACGGGCAGGTAACAACGCTCAATGTTCCTGTCGGGGTGGAAGTTCGTTCGCCGTCATGGTCGGCGGATGGGACGGAGATTTTCTATCGCGCTGCCGAGGTTTGGAACGACTTCACCATTGGATCGATTGTTGCTGTGCCTATTTCTGGCACAGGGGCAGAGCGCGTCGTCATTCCGGCGGGCAACATCCCCGTTGAAGGCGGCTACCTCACCGCCCCGATCTTTGTCTATGCCTCGCCCACACGTCCCGAAATCGTGTTCAGCGCACGGTATTGGTATACGCACCCTATCTATGGGTTACGGCAAAACACCCGCCTGTTTGTGGCGAACAACGACGGCTCAACGATTCGCCTTCTCCTCACTGGCACAGCGACGAAAATCGCCTTCAGTGGGGTCTGGTCACCCGACGGCAATCAGGTCGCCTTCAGCGATTACTTTGCCTCAACGATGCAGGTCATCCGCCGCGACGGGACGGGGGAAATCCTTCTGGCGGGGGTCTATGTCAGTAATCTGGGGTGGGTCACGCTGTTCGCGCAGCAGGCGACGCCGACACCGACACTCGTCGCACCCCCGCAAGACAGAACCGATTGGGTGGTTTATGCCTCTTTTGACAATGACAATAATTACGAACTCTACATGCTGAATGCCCGCACCACCGCAAGCCCCATACGCTTGACCTATCATGCTGCCGATGACTATCAACCGTCGTGGTCACCCGATAAGCGCTATATCGCTTTTATCTCGACACGCGATAATTCAGAGGGGGATTTGTACATTTTGGATGTCGTCGATCCAAATCATCCTGTTTATCGCCTTACTACCCCGACACAACCAACAGGGGCGGCAACAGCCAAAGCCGAACCTGTTTGGTCGCCCGATGGTTTGTCAATCGCTTTTCGAGTGTCTACCGCTGAGGTAGACTCTGCCGATCTCTGGCTATATACACAAGTTGCTGGAGAAGCCCATTATCACCCTTTGGTGACCACCCCCGGCAATGACTATGCACCAACTTGGTCAGCCTTGAATCAAATTGCCTTTGTCTCTAATCAAGACGAGCGTCCAGCGATATGGGTCATAGATATATCTGGCATTGTGCCTCAAAATCGTCGTGTGCTGGTCAACGCACAGCAACCGATTATTGATCCGGCTTGGTCACCAGATGGGACAAAAATCGGTTTTACAGCCCAACTTCCCAATGATCAGTATCAGATTTTTGTCTACGCGGTGGGGCAAGGCACATCTATCCCTGTAACAAGCACGAATTACAAAGCGGCGAAACCCACATGGTCGCCGGATGGCGTCTCTCTTGTCTTTATGGTCGATAATGGGCAAGTCAAGGATTTATACCTTGCCAAAGTTGATGGCAGTGAAGCAACTAGCCCCACCCGGCTGACGAATGGGACGCGCAATATACACCCATTCTGGTCATCAGCACAGCGAATTGAGCTTCCCCCAACACCCTCATCCACCCCCCATCCACCTTTAAGTTGTCAGATTACCCTCATCAACAAACGTTATGGTTTTGATCAATGGTTTGATGCCGATACACATGGGGCATCTGCCCAAAAACCTACACAGACCAGCCAATGGGTAGAAATTTCGCCTGCTCTAGGCAATGCAGGACCCTACCTCGTCCTTCAAAAATATGTCACGTCGAATCTTGTCCAAATTGACTATCCTAGTCGCCCTTTATGGATTGATTCCTCGGAAGTAAGTCCGGTAGGTGATTGTGCAACAGGGTACCCGACAGCTATTCCCACACTCACACCCATTCCGAGTGGGGACATCCCGTTGGGTGTTGCCGCCTGTGAGGGTGTTTTAGGTGGCATTCGTCTTACCAGTGGGCGGATTATGGATTATGCCGATTGTCGAGCAATTAATCCGACATTGGCAGACATTCCCCTTTATGATGAGCGTCGTGAATTAGGGCGTTTACTCTGGCTGTTGGAATATGGGCGATCCGCCGGCAATAGCGTTGAATTTGGGATACGTATAGAAGCCTTCTTCTGTGTGGAACTCATCGAGTCCTCTCTTCTTGACTATCAACACCTAAATGACATTTTCCTTGCGCTCTTGCAAACAAACTATGCTTTTCTAAAAGCCGAGCCAACGCTTGGGGGGGTACACCAAACATCCTGTGCCATTTTCGGGCAACCGGGCAATGCTCTACGCTTTGAACGTGTGGACGCATTGGGTGCGTCGGGTGAAGCAGCAAAGGCTGAGGGAAACACAATCTTTCTCTACAATACAGCCAAAAATAGAAATCGCCATACAGCCGCGAATATGATCCACGAAATCGGTCACTACATTAACGCCAAACTCGGTGGGGCAATCCTTGATGGAATTCCCAATCTAAATTCGCCCCTTGGACAGTTGCGAGATGGCAAATTGAAATTGGCAAATGGCACTGACTTTTCGGGTCAAATTGTTGCTCTGGATAAAGCACGAGATGGTATGCAACCTGACCCATATACGCAAAACGGAGGTGGCACATGTGGGGGTGACATAAGCTGTGCACGAAATGAGGAGTTCGCTGACATGTTCTTGCATTGGGTGTATGAAAAAGCAACAGGTGGCATTTTCCTCAATGATAAAGAGGATAAAGGGAATTTACGGCGGCAGTTCATGGATACGAATATGTCACCCGGACGTCCCAAGTGGGTTTGTCAACTTGCTAATTATGCTGCCAGTGCTTGTCAGTGAAAGGTTAGAACCAATGAAATATCCAATTATCATCCAACGCGTTCTTACCTGTAGCGCCGTGTTCATCTTGTTAGGGACCATGACCGTTCTTGCCCAACCTATAAAAGACACCCAGATCTGGCCAGTACATATCCAAGTTACCCTCACACCCGCTGGACAAATCGATTTGCTTGAGTTTTTGGCAAGCATTGTGCCGGGAACAACTCGTTGGTCGGATATTTACCCGACGATTATCAGTTATGGGCTGCTGCCTTATCCCTCCTTTGGGCAAGATGGCTCTCAAATTGGCTATGGGATACCTATCAACCGAGACCCCAATACAAACACACCACCTTATACACAGAGAATATCAGCAGGTATTGGCGTCCAAAATGATATTATCAATGCTGTAGAGATCGGATTCCATTTTAATAACAACCCAATACTTGCCATGCCCGAAGTTCAATTTGCCAATATTAAATCCGTCTTTCAACGCTTTGGTGTACCAAGCCATATGCGAATCAGTGTAAGAATTACTGGTACGGGACACACGGTGTCCATGATGGAAACCTATTGGCAAGATTCAGGATGGTTCGCCACCTACGGGGTTGTCCTTGCCGAGAGAGACCAAAACGGTGGCACATTATCGCTATGTTTTACCGCCGATCAGTTATCTGCTCCTGACCTTGCTCGCTTTGCACCCGGTACAAGCCTAGATGTCGCAGATGAGGCGTTGCTTAATCTTGTTGGATTGCGAACACCCCTTGAGCAGAATATGCTGCTCAATGCGCCAGACGCGGCAGCCGTTCGCCAGCGGATTCTCAATGATGAATGCCTCAAAACGCGGGAAGATTATTGGTTTTTTCCTCTAGAAGGCTACGTTTCACCGACGCCTTGGGCAACGGAAACGCCCACTCCCACGATGACACCAACTGCGCTGCATACCGCAACAAATACCCCAACCGCCACTCCCACCCGGACTCCCACGCCACCCTTCGGCGGCGGCGGCGATCCCGCCTGCCCCGATGGGACGGGCGGCGAATGGATGTGGGTCGATGGCGAGTTGGTCTTCGTCTGCGGCGTCACGTGGGAGTAGCCCATCCGTAGGGGACTCGTACCCCCCATCCCTTGATACTGTACAGGGGGGGGTAATATTAGTGGCGGCCTAGGATTACACCCGTGAGATCGCCTTCTTATGCGCCGTCGGCTGAGTTTGGTTGTTGTGCTGCTGAGTGGATTCGCCTTGCTGTGTGCGGGCGCCGCGCTGGTGCATCCGGTGAGGTCGCAGGATGCGCCGACACTCACCCCCGCCGCGCCAATGGAAATCCACCTCCGCGTCCCCGCCGACGATGCGATGAGTTTGGCGCTGGCGATTCACTACGCAAACAGCGCCGCGCCGCGCCCCGATGCGCTCCCTGTTCATATTTACCTCGATGGCGGGACATACGCCTTCGCCGCTGTCGGTACAGCGCAGACGCCGCAGTTTCCCTTGCTCAGCGGGCATGTTATCCTTCATGGGGGGGGCGGCGACGCTGGCAGTGGAGGGAACGCCGATCCGCCTCAGTCCGACGGCAAAGGTGACCATGCGCCATGTCCGTATTGAGGGGCGCGGGGAGGCGGGACGCAGCCTGCTGAACGAGGGAGCATTACAGGATGTAGTTGAAAACCTTGTACAGCGAGATGCTGTATTCGTAGCCTCGTTTGGCAACGCTCAAACATGGTCGGATGTGCTGCTCGAACTGTTCTTGCGTTAAACTTACCGGGATAGTGCTCATGGTGGATGACCTTTGGTCGGTTTTTTTTCTTCCATGATGCACTATCACTGTCGCTTTTCAAAAGTTTTAACCAGTTCATTGTCTGACTGCTTGTCAAGATTTATACGTTCAGACATTACATTCTCCGACGAACCGGGTATTAAAAAATCAAGCCATATGTCTTATATCGTGTTGCGATATAAATCAATGTGTGATTGAATGTATTTTCGGGCGCATTTAGCATAAAATGCGGACATCATGTACAGGAAGGCTAAAGACTATACCCGTGAAAAAGAGCATCATACGTCTGATGTGGAATGAAGTTGACGAAAAGGGGAATGGGTCGCAAGATTGAAGGTACGCCTACAGTCAATCGGATCCATTCCCATGACAAGGATAGACTTGGAAAGGCTTTTTACTACGATTTATGTGCTGGTGAACGATTGGTATCAACGGGAAGGACGGGTGTTGTTGAAGGGCAAACCAAGCCCACCAAAATCATCCCCTGCTGGATGCGCTCCTCGCTAGCGCACGCGAGCGTATCGAAGGTGCCTTTCACCAACTCCAGAACACCGGACGCAACCTTGAGCGCTTACTTGCCAATACTGTGCGTAGCTTGACCGCCCGCCTTACCCTCAAAGTCACTCATTTAGTTCTCAAGCATCTGCTCGCCCGTCACTTTGGTTTTGATCTACAAGCCTTTTCCCTTTCACATTAGACGTCACGTATAATTCGGTAAAGAAAGTATCCACATCTATTGTTCAATTCTTTTGGTGTTGTCTTGGATTGTACATTGGTGATACCTTCTTTTCCTTCCCGGACAAACCTTTTAGCGTTGGGCGTGATGTCGGTCTGTAACCCCTTAGCCGTTGGGTCGCTCCCGGTTGCGTAATCAGCCGTGTAGGACATGAGAGCATTGGAAGGGGTGATTGTTCCAACTGGCGCAATCAATCTCTTTATGCTAAACTCATGGTTTGCTACGTTGTTCTTGCGCTCACTTAGCGAACCATGAAGATTGAAGTTTTTCTTCATCTTAAAATAATACATCTTTTATGGTTCGGTGCAAGAATTTTTATCGGAGAGCTTTTGAATGTCTGCTTACCTTATTGTCGATGTCGATGATTTGCTGACGCGCCTCCAGCAGCGTGCATTCTCCATAGACCTCCACGAGCTTGCCACTCGTCTGCGCAGTTCGGCGGCATTGGCGGCGGGGTTGCCCAACCCCGATGCTCTGCGTGCCATTGCCGTTGCCAATTGGTCGTCCGATGCCAATCTTGCCGCCGAGCAAATTTTCTATGCGGTGGGTTTTGAAATCTTCGATGTCAGCGAGTCAACACTGATCGCTGATAACCTGATCCTCCAATACTTCAAACTTGACCCTAAAGCCGTTGATGAGTTGATCATTGTCGGCACACACCCCACCTTGCTCAGCCTTCACGAGCGGGTGAAGATGAGCCGTCACGCCCGTGTGCGGGTCTGGGCAGATTCCGTCCCAGAGAGCGACGATTACATCTTCCAGCCTCTTGAATCCGTTTTAGGGATCAGTTCCAAGACGGTGGCGCTCTACATCGACTTCGAGAACATCAGCATCAGCCTGCACGAGCAAGGCTATGTGGTCAATCTAGATAAGGTGATCGAGGGCTTTAGTCAACATGCCCAAGCGCACGGGCAGATCGTCCGCATGGCAGCCTTTGCCCCCTGGGGACAGCGTGGCAGTTTACCGCCGCTCATGGACAACACAATGCGCGAGATCACTGATGAAGCCCCAAGTCGTTTGGCGATGGCAAACATTGATCCGGTGTTCAACCTCCCCGGCAAAAACAGCGCTGATATGCGCATTGCCAAAGATGTGTTGGCGTTTGGCGCACAGGCAGATTCGGCAGATGTGTTCATCATTGCCAGTGGGGATCGGGATTTCAACGAGGTCTTTAGCGCCCTGCGCGGGCGGAACAAACAGGTTATTGTCTGGGGTGTGCGCGGCAGCACCAGCCGCCAGTTGGAGAACAACCCCGCCCTTCAGATGGAATTTTTGGACGATTTTCTCGGTTTGCAGCGCTACCCACAAGTGGGGCAGCAGATGATTGCGGCGGCGGCGGGGACAACAACAACGGTGACGCCCTTCACGCCCTCGCAATGGTCAACCCTAATCCTCCAATATGACCGCCTTGCTGTGCAAAACAGCACCCCCGATGGTGTGCCACTGACACTGATGCAAGAACACCTCCGCAACGTGAGCGCCGTTGTCAATGTTCAGCGTGGGATAGATTTGATCACCCAAGCGGTGGCAATGGGCATTTTCCGCTTGGTTCGGCAGGGCGGTGTGGACTATGTGAAACCGCTTGACGAACACACCATTGTGGATCGCACACGCCTGATTCGAGATCGCGTCATGTTGCGCGTGGCAAACACGCTGGACGTGCGCGGGTGGGAGTATGTCAACTACGGCTTCCTGCTCAAAGGCTTGGCGATGGATCGAGATATTGAAAAGCCCGGCTTAAATACGGATGATGCATGGCGTTCGGAATGGGTCGATTTTCTGGTTCGGGAGGGGCTGCTTGCTCGCGAACTTGTCCCCCACCGCCACAACCCCGATGATCTTGTCCCTGTTATCCGGCTGACGGATGAAATTCCCGTCCTCACCGATAGCCTCAAAATGAACAGTGCGGCATTACCGGTCAGCTATGACGACCTTGACGCCGGCACTAGCCTCCATGTGATGCGCGACGCGGAGACGAACGCCATGATGAAGCGCGTTGTGATCAGCGTCGATCAGTTCACCAGCTACCGCAATTTTTCATGGTGTCCATTGGGCAGCCTTCACCGTCGGCTGCGTCCCTATGACTCAGGGATCACCTTCCAACGGGCGGTGGAGTGGCTGTTGGAGCTTGGCGCGGTGAAGGTCGATGAATATGACAACCCACAAAGTTCTTACCGGACGAAGGGGATTTCGCTCAACTACAAATCGCCTATCGTCATAGATGCCCTGCGCGAGCGCGATAACTTCATTCGCACGCTCTTGAAACTCTACGAGATGCGCCAGCCGATCAGCATTGCCGTTGTCAGCAGCCATGTCACCTTCCCCGACAACGGTTTGGGCTTGTGGATGTCGATCATGGAAGGGGAAAACGTCCTGAACCCTGTGCCGGGCAAACCGGGCGTGTTCAGTTTGTTCCGCACCCACCACACGGTGAATCTGGTGGCGGAAAATCGCACCCATGAGGGCGGACACACCTTCGCCCCCTTTGAGTTTGACCCTACCCAAGATAGCCTTGAAGACCTTGAGGAATAGCCGGACTCGGTGATGACACACCCTCCCGCGCTATGACACCTTTAAACATCCTCGGTCTGATCACGGCACGGGGGGGATCGAAAGGGATTCCCCGCAAGAACATCACCCCCCTCGGCGGACGCCCGCTGATCGCCTACACCTGTGAGGCGGCACAGGGCAGCCGGCATGTTTCCCGTCTGGTGATCTCAACGGACGATGCCGAGATTGCGGCGGTGGCGGCGCAGTGGGGTGCGGAAGCCCCCTTTTTGCGTCCGGCAGAACTTTCCCGCGACGAAACCCCCAGTTTGCCCGTCGCCCAACACGCCGTGACCTGGCTACAAGAACAACAAGGCTGGCAGACCGATATTCTGCTTTTGCTGCAACCCACCTCTCCCCTCCGGCGGGCGCAGCACATTGATGAGGGGCTGGATCACCTGCTGGAGTCCGGCGCTGATACCGTCGTCAGCGTGATTCCCGTCCCGCACCGCTTTCATCCCTACAATGTCATGACGAATGAGGCGGATCGGTTGCAGAATTTCTGGACAGCCCCGCTGCCCTTTGACCCCTTCCGGCGTCAAAACTTGCCCACGCTCTACGCCCGCAATGGACCTGCCATCCTTGCCTGTCACAGTCGGGTGTTGTTTGACCAGCAGAGTTTTTATGGGGATACAATCACCCCCTATATGATGAACGAGCAGGATTCCATCGACATCGACACGCCCTTCGATCTAGCGCTTGCCGAGTGGCTTTTAGGGCGTGCTAATACGACAGCGGGAGAGGGGTAAAACCATGTGCGGGATTGGCGGGATAGTTGGTGAGGGGGCAAACGAACGAACGGTACGCCAGATGATGGACGCGCAGCGCCACCGTGGACCGGACGGCGAAGGGTTTTGGTCGGCGGCGGGCGTCAGCCTTGGTCACCGCCGCCTGCGCATCATCGACCTCAGCGAGGCGGGGCGGCAGCCCATGCAAACCCCCGACGGGCGCTATACGATGATCTTCAACGGGGAAGTGTTCAACTACATCGAGCTTCGCGCCGAACTGCCCAATGTGGCATGGCGCTCCAGCAGCGATAGCGAGGTGATCCTCCACGCTTACGCCCGTTGGGGGGTGGACGCCCTGAAGAAGTTCATCGGGATGTATGCCCTTGCTATTTGGGATCACGAACGGAAAGAACTGTTTTGCGCCCGTGATCGGCTGGGGATCAAGCCCTTTTATTACGCGACAGTGGGCGATTCCTTTGCCTTTGCCTCCGAACTGCGCGGACTTTTTGCAGCGGGTGTAGAGCGCCAGCTAAACCCCCCCGTGCTGTACGACTTCCTCGCCCGTGATTTCTATGAACACACCGAGGAAACCTTTTTCAGCGGGATTCACAAACTGCCCCCAGCGGGCTACCTGATCGTCCGCGAGGGGCGCATTGCCCGCGAGGGACTTTATTGGGATTTCCCCGCCGAGGTTGCCGCCCAAGAGGAACTTACCCGCCGCCAGCGCCGCGAGGAACGCGAGGAACACCTTCTGTCCCTCTGCCGCGATGCCGTTGATCTCCACCTACGCAGCGATGTGCCAGTGGGAATCACGCTGAGCGGCGGACTCGATTCGGCAACTCTGCTGACGCTGCTCGATCAGGTGCATCCCGATCCCACAAAAGTGGAGGGGTTTTCCTTCACCTTTGACAACCCCACCTATAGCGAACGCCCCTTTGTGGAGATCATGGCGGCGCAAACCGGACGCCGCGCCCATTTTGCCGAGGTGACGCCCACCGCCTTTACCGAGAGCATCGAACGTTTCACCGCCAGCCAAGAAGAACCCTTTGCCGGAGCGCCCATCTCTGCTTACGCACTTTGTTTTGAGCTGGCGCAGGCGCATGATTTCATCGTCATGATGGATGGCAGCGGCTTGGATGAATGCCTTGCCGGATATGGGCGCTTCCGTCCCGCACGGTGGGCAGATTTATTCACGGCAGGCGATTATATCGGCTTGGAACGGGAGTTAAGCGCCGCCGGAGTGAACACGAACACCAGCGCCGGACGCGCCCTCGCCCTTGCCCAGATGGGCGCCGCTGCCAGCCCGACGGCGGATGTCGGGCGGGGGCAAGACCTCACCAGCAGCGTCCGCCCGGAGTGCCTCTCGCCAGACTTTGTGGCGTCAGCACGGCGAGAAATCCCTCATTTTGACCGCCCCTTTCCCGATGCGCTGCGCAACCTGATGTACCGTGAACTGCGCTATACGAAGCTCTCGCGGGCGCTCCGCTTTCGGGATCGCTTGAGCATGGCGGTAGGGACGGAACTGCGTCCGCCCTTTTTGGATCATCGCCTGTTGGCATATGCCTTTGCGCTCCCGCCGGAAGATCACATTGAAGGGGGCGTTTCAAAGGCAATATTGCGACGAGCGGCGGGGCGCTTGCTCCCCGATGTCGTCCGCTTGGCGTCGAAGCGTTCCGTGCAAACGCCGCAGCGGGAATGGTTTCGCGGGGTGTTGAAATCATGGGTGCGCCAGCACATTGATACGCCGTCCTTTTGGGCGCGGGGGTGGGTTGATCCGGTCAAGGGGCGGGCGGCAATGGAAGGGTTTTTCAATGGGAAGGGCGATAATTCGTTCTTCCTCTGGCAGTGGATCAATCTAGAGGTGTGGGCGAGCCAATCCATAGATACAGTCATGGTCTAAGTCTAAGTTACAGCGCCGGACGCCCCAGGAGGCGTCCCTACGGGGGTGCGCCTTTCCCTCTATCGGTCTATTGATATTCACGTTTCTTGGCGACGAACTCAAAGGATGTACGAAACGAATGCGCGTTGTCTACCCCTATGTGACGAACGAGGGGTTTGGGAATAATGTCGTCACGTTGGCAAAAGCGTGGCTGATTAGCCAATCGTGCGGGATGCGCTATCAGCGCCCTGCTTGGCAGTTTTCCCACCACGTCCAGCCGCCAACCCCCAACGGCTATGGCTACTATTTCCCTACCACACGGGGCGATGCGCTCCGCCTAAAAACCTATGATCTTCTCTTTCGGGCGCAAGCAAAGCTCAAGCGGCAGGTGATCCCGACGATCTTCTTTGACTACGCCCACTATGCCGAAACAGGGATCATTGATGTAGGCGAGGCGTGTCGGGTTATGCTCCAACAACAGGGCTTGGACTCTCCGCGCCAATCGGTCGTCCTCTACACGGCGGGGAATTGGGGGCAATATGATGGGATTGTGCGGGCGCGGGGATGGGTGCGCGAACTGCTGTTGAGCCATGCCGATACGCGCCGCCGCTTTGAGGCGTTCGAGACAGCCACCGCCGGACGCCTGCGGGTGGGCGTTCATATCCGCTGTGGGGATTTTGCCCCCCGCACCACAACCGTCGCAATCCCCGCTGGTGAGCGGAATGTTCGCCTTCCCCTGTCGTGGTACATCACACTCTGTCGGGAGATTCGCGCCGTCGCCGATGTTCAGTTTGTCTTGCAATCGGACGGGACGCCGGACGAACTGCGCGACTTCTTAGACGAATTTCAGCCGCATCACACGCTTGGCGAACCCTATCAAGACATGCTCGGCGCGTTGATCCTCTCCGCTTGCGATCTCGCGCTCTGCTCGAATTCAACCTATGCACGGCTGGCAATGTATATGAACGACAAACCTTACATCTGGTCGGCAGAGACGCTTTACCCTGATCAAAGCGGGCGATTCGGCTACCTGTGGCGGGAGAAAGACCGCCCCCTGCCCACAGCAGATCGCAGCGATCCGCACGCCACGCGCCGCTGTTACGCAGTGAGCATCGAACGCCCTCGTTTGCCGGAAGGCGCTCGCCGTTACCTGCACGCGGGGGCGGCGCTCCCCACCGAGATTGCCGATGATTTGCTTCTGCGGCAGCCCGTCCATCTCTTTGTCTGAAGGTGAGAGTTAAACCAGAATACACGATGCGGCAGGTGATCTTCAAGCCCCGTAGGGGTGGTTACTCTCAGCCCGACGCTTTAACGTCGGGCGCATCGCCATTGCCGGGTGTTCCTACGGGGAGGTGATCCTAGTTGCCAATCAGCTTGAAGGGCGGGGCAATCGGCTTGCCGTCCGCACCTAGCACTGGCACGTCAGCGCCGGGGAATTCATAGACGCCCGCAGTACCCACATCAATGTGCAGCATCGCCAGCATCTCTGGGGTGATCCGTGCCGGATCGACCTTCACCCACACACGGGGGTTGTAGCCCTTCTGAACAAACTGCGCACCAATGGCGGGGAAGCCCTCGCTGGTGGCATGAATGACCATAAAGCCATTTTGGGCAGCAACCACGCCGCGCACCTCAACCATGCCCGACGCCGTAACACGGTCAGCGGGGGCATCCTCGACAACGACACCCGCACCGACCAGCATGGGCGGGGCAATTGGGTTGCCATCCGCACCGTTCACCGGGACATCGGGACCGGGGAATTCATATTTCCCCTTCTCGCCCGCATCGGTGTGGAGCATCGCCAAGACCGTTGGCGTCAAGCCCGCTGTCTCGACGGTGACTTCCACATTCCGGTTTAGCCCCGCCTTCAGCGGCGCAATACCAATCACCGGAAAGCCTTCGCTGGTCGCATGGATCGCCATCCAGCCATCTTCTTTGATCAGCGCCGAAGCTACCCACAGTTTACTATCGCTGCCAGCAAGCTGCCCCATGGTGCGGACATGTTCCGTCGTCCAGAATGGCTCGTTGACAATTGCCCCGCCAGCGGCAAAGCGGCTCGGACCATCAGCGCCGGGGAATTCATACGTTCCCACCACACCGAGATCGTCGTGAATCATCGCCGTGACGCGCTCTGTCATGATCGCCGGATCAACGGTGACGACGACATCCTTGTTCACGCCGGCTTTGATCGCCGCCTGCCCCGCAACGGGGAAGCCGTCACTGGACGCATGGATCACGATCCAACCATCGTTCTGGGCAATGACGGTGTTCACCGTGACTGTGTTCTCGGCGCTAACGAACTGATCGGCAGCCCACGCCCCAAGAATCTTAAAGGGGGGGGCGATCACTTTGTCATATGAATCTTTCACGGGGACATCAGGACCGGGGAATTCGTAAACGCCCGCTTCGCCCGCGTCAATATGGAGCATGGCAAGATTTTCGGCGGTTGCCGCGTTCACATCAATGATGACCATTACGTTTGATGTTGTGCCAGCGGGAACATAAGTTTTGCCAATCACGGGAAAGCCTTCGCTGGTGGCATGAATAACCATCCAACCGGGGGCATCAGCAGTCACTTCAGGGACGTTGACTACCGCCCCGCTAAGCGCTTGATCAACGGCGACCACCGCTGCTGCCGCCTTTGCGGGGGTGGCGGGTGCAGCCATGACAGCCATAAAGACAAGGGCAAGGATCAGCGAGGAAATAAGGGTTTTCTTGACCATTCGTAGACACTCCTCAACAACGTATAGACCCATTTCATTATACGAGATTTTCAACCCCGCCGGATTTATCGGGATGATCAGAATGATTCATTCATCTTCTCTTGCGGAAATTGCAAAAGGGTGTTGGAATCACGCCGGAATGGGGAGGACGGGGTTTCTCCTTATTGGGTTTAGATTCAACAGTTTCTAGGATGGCTAATGACACAAAAATTTCTTTACACCCCTACGGTACATGATCTTCCTAAAACAGCCGATGTGATCGTCATTGGTGGCGGACCCGCTGGTGCTGGCGTGGTGTGGGCATTGGAACGCCTTGTGCCGGGGATTCATACCGTGCTGATCGAGACGAAAGATCAATTGGCGTCGGGGAGTTCCCTTGCTTCGTTAGAGAATTTTCGCACCTGCTGGAATGCGCCGTGCCTTGCCACCCAAATGCGCCGCAGTGTCGATATTTTCTTAAATGCTGATGAGTATTTAGGCGAGGGTTCGCAGGAGGCACTCTCCGTGCGGCAGCGGGGCTACCTTTTTTGCGCCCTCGACGAGAAACAGGCGGATTTCTACCGCCACGAAGTGGCGCACCTTCACAGCATCGGGCTAACCCATATCGAATACCTTGAGACGGACGCGGTTCAACAGCGCTTTAAGTGGTTGGGCAAGGCGCTCATCGGAGCTAAGTTTGACCCTCTGGCAGGCTGGCTCGATTCCAACGCGCTTGTCTACCGTCTAGTGAAGGGTGCGCCGTCCTCAACCGTCTTGTTGGGGATGAAGGACGTGGCACTCCGTGTGGAGGGGGGCAAGGTACGGGGAGTTCGCACGGCAATCGGCAGCATTGATGCGCCAAAGGTCGTTGTGACGGGCGGGGCAAACGCTTACCTAATCGGGCAAACCGCTGGCATAAACCTTCCTGTTGTCGTCCGCCCGCGCCAATCGTTCACCTCATCGTTCCGCCATGAGGCATACCCCGAAGATGGTCCGATGGTCATCGCTGGCGCACCCTACCCGCACATTCGCCCAGAGGCACAGAAGGGGGCAATCTTGGGGTGGGAATATCATTGGAATACGAAGTATGCCCACCCGGGCGAACCGGCCCGCGATCACCTCCGTGAGCCGATCTACCCCCCCGAACCGCTCAAAGACCCTCGTTTTCCGTCGCTTGTCTTGATGCTTTTTGCCCGCCAATTTCAACATGCAAACGAGACTGGCTTTGCCGATTCACGCTACCTTCGGGGGCGGCACAACATCGGCTACTACGTCTACCGTGACGAAACCGCTGCCTACCGCCTCGATGCCGATGGAACGCGCCATCCCTATGAGAGCGAACGTGCCATCCTTGACGCCTATCCGGGGGTGGAGGGCTTATTTTTGAGCATCGCCCATTCGGGGCATGGGATTATGGGCGCACCGTCGTCGGGGGAGATCGTCGCCGCAAAGGTGATGGGGCAGCCACTCCCTCACCCGCTTTTTGCCGAGTTTGGGATTGATGTCCCCTGGGTGGCACATGATGAGAATGCGCTGTAGGTGGGGGCAACCACACGGAGTACGGTGCGGATAGGGCATTGATTCGCCTTCTCCCACAAGGGGAAGGGCGTTAGGGGGTGAGGGCGCATCCAGCGGGCGCATATGATGCACTCCTACTCATTGCGCCGCCGTGTCTCGCGGTACGGCATATCCTCATCGATACCGATCAACTCGCCGTCCGGTCCCAAGCGCATCACCCCGCGCTTGGGCTTTGAGGCGTAATCGTCATTGTCCTCATCAACATCCGCATCGGAGGAATTGTTTGCTAAGCGCCACTCGTTTTTCTGTTTTTCCGATTCAGCAGCGGCTGCACCTTTGTCTGACGAGCCTTTGCCCGATTTGAACAGCGTCCCAAAGATCATACTGCCGCCGATCAATAGCAGCCAAAACTGCCATTGAAAGCCAATGGTGAACATCGCACCAATGCCGCCCAACCAAATCGCCGCCTGAATACCCTCACGCGGCTTCTCTTTGATTGCCGCATCGACAAGCGCCACTGCCGCAAAGACGAACAAAATACCGGGGAAAAAGCTGAATTTCGTCAGGAACAACATTGCCAGCCCAATGAAAAAGACGCCCGCCGAAAGATTGCCATATTCTTCCTCGCGGAGTTTTTCCCATTGTTTTTGAATCTCTTTGGGAGAACGATCCAGCCGGTCAGCAATCTCTGCTACTGGCAAGTGTTCGCGCTTATAACGTCGCAAACGTTCTTTGTCCTCGTCCCGCCACCGTTTTCCCATGATCCTTGTCCCGTCCTTTTTGTTCCCTCGTGCGCGATAATTCCTAGAGTATAGTACGCGAAAGGGAGCAGGGTGTTTCACCCGCCCCCCAAATACGCCGAGATTACGAAAAACCCCCCTCATTTCTAGGGGAATTTCGGTACACCTTTTTGGAGGGGCGACCCCATGGGGTCGCCCCTCCCTTCCCCCGCATCCCTGTAGGGCGTCCGCTCCGCGCCTTATTTCAAGAACGACCACGCGATAAAGACGATATACACACCGATGAGGAGCAGCGCCTCCCGCCGCAAAATGACCCGATTCAGCGCCACGAGGAGTACCGTTGCTGAAAAGATCAATAAAAAGGGAAGGTCAAACTGCAACAACGCCGGCGAGACGGTCATCGGCTGAATTATCGCTGTCACGCCGAGGATTGCCAGAATGTTCATGATGTTTGAACCAATCACATTCCCAACGGCAATGTCCGTCTCGCCGCGCCGCGCTGCTACCAGAGAGGCGGCAATTTCCGGTAGCGATGTGCCAATGGCAACCACCGACAAGCCGATGATAAACTCGCTAATACCCACTTCGCGGGCGATCAGCGAGGCGTTATCAACGGTCAGATTGGCGGCGATGACGAGGAGCGTAACGCCAAAAACGACTCGTCTCGCCTCCATCAAGCGGTTGATTTGCGCTGGCGGGGGGGCTTCCTCACGGGCGATATTTTCGATGCTGGAGATAATCTTTCGGCGTTCTTGCTGCGCATTGACATATACAAACGCTATATAGAAAATGAATCCTCCAAACAAAATCATCCCATCCATGCGCGATAAGCTGCCATCAAGCGAAAGCAGGAAAAACAAGGCGGTGGCGGCGATCATAAACGGAATCTCGCGCCGGACAAGCTCCCAACTAAGCCGCACGCGGGTGAGCAGCGCCATAACCCCTAGCACCAAGCCAATGTTAACGACGTTTGAGCCAATGATATTGCCCAAGGCGATCACATTGACCCCCTGTACCGCCGCGCTTAGATTCACGACCAATTCGGGGGCAGAGGTTGCCCACGCCACCACCGTCAAGCCAATAATTAAGGAAGGAATCCCAAAGGAGAGCGCCAACCGTGACGCGCCGCGTACCAATGCCACGCTCCCCACATACAGACCAGCCAACCCCGCCACCAAGAGTACCAGTGCGCCTAGCATGATGTTAACCTCCAGTGTGGTGCTGCGCTGCCAAAGGCACAGCCGAAAAGCATTGTAGCAAAAGTGGGGGAAAAAACGGGTTACCCCCCTCATAGTTGGGTGGTGGAATTGGGTGGGAAGTAGATATACCCCCAAAAAGAGGAGGTAAACAGGGTGTCAAGGGGTGTCGCCCGCCGCTTTAAGGCGTGTCGGGAAATAGAAAAGGAACATCTGCCAAGAAGGGGTAGACTCAAAAGTGACCAAACTAGGCTGTGGTGACGTTTTTGGTTCAGAACCCCTATCCCCCCTGCCCCTTTCCCGTAGACAGGGAAAGGGGGAGAGATGCTCTCTGTCTGTTATGGGGAGCGGGTACACGCCGAAGGCGGGTCGCAGGGGGTGGGGTTGTTGGGTCAGTCTATCTCTCCTTAGTTGTGTAGTCGGGTGCTAGAGCATATCAACGGGATCAATATCGATCAGCCAGCCGGATCGGGCGGTAAACCCATCGAGGAGCCGCGCCGGATCGGTGGTGCGGGCGATGATGTGCCACTGGTAGACGCCATCTATCTTGCCGAAAAAGGCGGGGGTGGGTCCGATCAAGGTGGTTGCCGTGAGGTTGGCACGGGCGATCTGCTCCTGGAGCAATTTCGCCGCAAGGTCTGCCTCACGGGGGGCAACACCCGCCTGCGCTGATTTAAAGAGGAAGCGTACCAGCCGTTTGTAGGGGGGGTAAATGAGCGCCCCGCGATAGGCAATCTCTTGATCATAGAACATGCTGTAATCATGCCCCGCCGCTGCACGAATGGCGTAATGATCGGGCTGATAGGTTTGGAAGATGACCCGCCCGCCCGCCGCCCCACGCCCCGCCCGCCCTGCCGCTTGGGTGAGCAATTGAAAGGCACGTTCGCCGGCACGGTAATCGGGCAAGCCCAACGAAGTATCCGCCAACATCGCCCCAACCAGCGTCACGCGGGGGAGATCAAGCCCCTTGACGATCATTTGCGTCCCCACCAAAACGTTCCCTTCCCCAGAGGCGAAGCGCTCAAAAATAGATTCGTGATCGGCGCGGTTGGCGGCGGTATCCCGATCCCAACGAATGACACGGGCGGCGGGAAATTCCTCACCCACCGTCTGGGCGACGTTTGCCGTCCCCGCTCCTAGATAGCGGATGCGCTCACTGCGACACTGCGGGCATGTCTGCGGCGGGGCGCTGGTGTGTCCACAGTAATGGCAGACAAGGCGATCTTCCCCGCTTTTGTGAGCGGTGTGGTAGGTCAATGGGATGTCGCACTCTGGGCAACGGGCGACATATCCGCAATCGCGGCACATAATGAAGGTTGCCTGTCCGCGACGGTTGAGGAATAAAATCGCCTGTTCATCGCGCTCTAGGACGGTGAGTAGCGCCGCCCGCAGATCGCGGCTGAACATCCCCCGATTGCCCTCGCGCAGTTCGCGGCGCATATCAACGACCTGCACAGCGGGCAAGGGCGCATCCGCCACCGTGACTCCCCCCTGAACGACAACGCGCTGCGGAAGGGTGAGATAGGTCATATCCCCCCGACGGGCGCGGAAGGTCGTTGTAATATCGGGGGTGGCGCTCCCCAAAATGAGTACGCCGCCCGTCTCGCGCACAAGCGCCGCCGCCACCTCGCGAGCGTGGTAGTAGGGGGGCGGAAGCGGGGGCGATTGCTTGTAACTATCGTCGTGTTCCTCGTCCACAATGACGACGCCCACATCGGGCAGCGGCGTAAAGAGCGCCGAACGCGCCCCGATGATGATGCGCACTTCGCCCGCCCGCGCCCGCCGCCATGTGTCGTACTGCTCGCCTTCGGTCAGGCTGCTATGGACAATGGCAGTCTGCCCCGGAAACCGTCCAGCAAAGCGCCCTACTGTTGGGGCAACAAGGGCAATTTCGGGGACGAGGACAATCGCCCCACGCCCTTGTTCCAACGCCCGTTCAATCGCCCGTAGGTAGATTTCTGTCTTGCCCGATCCAGTCACCCCATGCAAGAGGAACGTCTGCCCGCTGCGGGCGTCCATCGCCGCCCGAATGACCTCCCAACAAGCGGCTTGTGTCGGTGTGAGGGGGGGATGTACCGTTTCGGCATAGAATCTGCCCGCTAAGGGGTCGCGCAGGTGTTCTTCCTCACGGATGGTGATCCACCCCTTTGCTGCCAAGCGCCGGATCGAGTCGTAACTCGCCCCCGTGTGTTCCGCCAGATCGCTTAACCAGAGGGATTCCCCCCGTTCCAGCAGGGCGTTCAAGACAGCGGCTTGCTTGGGGTGTTTTAACAAGCGCCCCATGATCTCAGCGGCATCCTCGGCGCTCAGGTTTAGGCTGACGGTTTTCACCTTCTGCGCTTTGGCATCGGGCGTGGGGGAGATCGGCACAGCGGTGATCTGTCCCCTCGCCAAAAGGGGGCGAAGGGCATCACGCCAATTGACACCCGGCAGCGCCTTATCCAACTGTGCCGCCCGTAGTGCGCCGCGTTCCTTCAACAGCGCCACCACCGCCGCCGCCCCTGCATTAAGCGCTTCGGAGACGCCCACCAGCGTGTAGAGCGTTCCGCCGCGCCGCGCCACCCCCGGCGGGAGCATCAACCACAGGCACGCCCCTAAGGGGGCATGGTAATAGTCCGCCATCCAGCGCCCTAGTGCGATCTGCGCCGGAGTCAGCACAGGATCAGAGAGCAGCATCGTGAGGATCGGTTTTGTGTGTGCAACAGGGCTTTCGCTGCCCGTTGTCAGAACAATTCCTTGCGATAACCCCGTCCGAAAATGAACTTCAACCAAATGTCCCGGCTGCACAGAGAGTTCATCGGGAATCGCGTAATGAAAGGTCGTCCGCACGGGGGCTTGGTATATGGCGAGTTCAGCGTACATCACTATAGCCTCAATCCACCGTGATAGCGCTCTTTGTTCGTCAGTGTAGTAGAATTTACAAAATCGGCAACCGTAAGAAGGATTGTCGTTCATGCATCTAGAGAGATGACGCTAAAGGGATATGTGTGGGCTATGGGTAGCACAACGCCAGATGAACGCGCACTGAGTTTACTAAAAAAGATGCTCACCGCGCACGATACGGATATTGAGTGTTCGGACTGTGCCGAGAGTATGGACTGTCTGGCGGAACTGCTCATGAATGGTGGGAAGCCAGACGGGGCATTAGAGGTAGCCGAACACCATATCCAATGTTGCGGCTGCTGTCGTGCCGAATTTAACGCCTTGCTCGCCATTTTACGGATGGAACAAAACCCAGAGACGACAGAATCCTAACGACACAACTATTATCACAAGAGCGGTCACGGAAGGTAAACAGAAGCATCATGGAGCGGCAAAAAGTCCTCATCATTGGGTCGGGTCCGGCGGGGTTGACGGCGGCGCTCTATACGGCGCGGGCAAACCTTAGCCCGGTGGTCATTGCTGGACCCCAAATTGGGGGGCAGGTGGCGCTCACCCATGAAATTGAGAATTATCCGGGCTTTCCCGGCGGTAGCGGCACAGAACTGATTGAACTGATGCAGAAGCAAGCCGAAAGTTTTGGGGCGCGGGTGGAGGTTGATGTTGTTTTAGAGGTTGATCTCTCGAAGGGGTCGCCTTTTTACGTTCGCACAGGAAACAAGGAATACCTTGTCGATGCGCTGATCGCCACCTCTGGCGCATCGCCGCGCCTTTTAGAAGTCCCGGGCGAGCGTGAACTGACCGGACGGGGTGTTTCCTACTGCGGCACATGCGATGGGTTTTTCTTCCGCGGGAAGAAGATCGTCGTCATTGGCGGCGGCGATTCCGCAATCAAAGAGGCGCTCTTTCTGACGCGCTTTGCCACCCATATTGACGTAATTCACCGCCGCGATTCGCTCCGCGCCGAGGCAGCTCTTCAACAGCGGGCGTTCGAGAATCCCAAAATCAACTTTATTTGGGATACCGTCGTTGAAGAAGTCGTTGGTGAGGACAAGGTGCAGGCGGTGAAACTGCGCAACCTGAAAACAGGGGAATCCACCGAACATCCCACCGAAGGGGCGTTCATCTTCATTGGGCATGAGCCAAACAACAGCCTCTACCTCGGCGCGTTGGCAATGGATGAGGGCGGCTACCTGATCACCGATAAGCGCATGGCAACCAGCATTGAGGGCGTCTTTGCCGCTGGCGAAATTCAAGACCCGGTGTGGAAGCAAGTTGCCACTTCTGTTGGGCAGGGCTGCGCGGCGGCGATTGCCGCTGAGGAATGGCTTGCCGAACGCGAGCATGTTGAGGCGTAAGGGAAACTTCCTTCAGCACCCGTCACAACCTATCGCCCCCCGCGAAAAGGCTTGTCCGGGAACTAGGTTGTGTTGACAGTGTAACCCCAGTGATTCCCCCGCTTTAGCGGCGGGCTGAAAGCAGCCACCTCTTTGGGACTTGAAAGGCATGTAGTGATTTCGTCCCACTTCCTCGCCGCAAACGGAGAGGGGGAATAAAATTGCCCTCATTTCCCCGTGTATGGGGAGTATAGGGAAGGGGGCGGGGAGATAAGGGTTCTGAACCAAAAATGTCAACACACCCTAGCAAGGAAGGATAACCAGTATGGCAATTCAATTTCCGCTGAACATTCGCTTCAAACTGATGGCGTTTGCGCCGCGTATGTTTGTGACCGATGTCAACGGAGACGATGTGTGCTATGTCTCCCAAAAGGTGATGCGCCTGAAGGAAGACATTCAGGTCTTTACCGATGATACACGCAGCAAAGAGATTTACCGCATCAAGGCGGATCGGATCATGGATTTTTCGGCAACCTATCACTTCAGCGAATCGGAGAGCAGGCGGACGTTTGGGGCGGTGAAATCGAAGGGCTGGCGTTCGATCTGGCGGGCAACCTATGAGGTGCTGGATGCCAACGAGAACGAGACCCACCGGATTCAGGAAGTGAACCCCTGGGTGAAGGTGGGCGATGCGTTGGTCAGCCAGATTCCGTTTGTGAATATGTTCACCGGATATTTCCTTCATCCGAAGTATGCCGCCTACAATAGCAAAACGGAACAACCGGTGATGCAGTTGAACAAGGAAGCCGGTTTTTTCGAGGGGCGCTACAGCGTGGAAAAGCTGGATGCAAACCTAACGACGGACGAAGAACGCCGTATTCTGCTCAGCTTTATGCTGATGGTGCAGTTCATGCGGCGGCGGGGGTAGCCATTAGCGGTGGGGGCAGCCGCAAGGGGTTGCCCCGACAATTCGACCTGAACGCCGATTCATTTATATAATCGCGGGTTAAGCGGCATTTTATAAAGGAACTCACGAGCATATGGGGAAATTCTACGAGAGCATCAGCGAGACGTTGCAGGAATTCATTGAGGCGCAGCACATGTTTTTTGTCGCCAGCGCACCGCTGAGTCCCGATGGGCATGTAAATCTCTCCCCAAAAGGGATGGTCAGCTTGCGCGTGCTTTCCCCAAACCGTGTTGCCTATATCGACCTGATTGGGAGCGGGAATGAGACTTCCGCCCATGTGAGCGAGAATGGACGAATTACCTTCATGTGGTGCGCCTTTAACGGCAAACCAGACATTGTGCGGTTATATGGGAAAGGGCGTGCCATCCTACCCAGTGATCCTGAATGGGCGGAATTTCGTCCGTTGTTCCCACCGTACATCAACGCCCGTCAGATTATCACGGCGGATATTCACAAGGTACAAACATCCTGTGGCTATGGAGTCCCCCTGATGGACTTTGTAGCGGATCGCGATACCATGACACGGTGGGCAGAGGCAAAGGGCGAGGATGGTTTAGCCGAGTACATCTGCGCGAAAAACGTGAAAAGCATCGATGGGCTGCCCACGCCCATTGGGGTGCGGGGGACGGTCAGGTAGGGGCGATTAGAGAGGATACCCGTCTAGCACGCTCAACCACGACTCTCGGAATGCTTCTACCACCTGTTGCAAGGCGCGTCCCCGTCGGTTGTACTAGCTTTGGTCTACCATGTTTGGAAACAGGTTCAGATGATTGGCACGCCTATACGCTACATACTGCGTTTCGCCCGGATAGGGTGTATAAAGTCGTGTGCCAGCAGCACTGTCAATAGCTCGCTATCCCTGAACCGTGCTTTTGCGCCTGGTTTGCCCTCCAACAACACCCGTCCTTCCCGTTGATACCAATCGTCCACCAGCACATAAATCGTAGTAAAAAGTCTTTCCATGTCTATCCTTGTCATGGGAATAGATCCGATTGACTGTAGGAGTACCTTCAATCTTGCGACCCATTTCCCTTTTCGTCAACTTCATTCCACATCAGACGTACGTGATAATAGACGACAGGCACACAGGGGAATGGGAAGCAAAACTGTCGCCAAAGGCAAGGGATACGCGACTCGGTAGAATTTTCAGAGATAATCCCACATTGACTTACCCCGCATTGACTTACCCCACGATCATCCTTTATAATGCCCCCTCACGCCTGTACAATCGGGCTACCTTGCGGGTAACTTCCGCACGGTTCTATACAAATACGCCAATGTTCCCCGCTGTCGTGCCTGTTGGCATAACTCGCCCATAGGAGTGGCGTACAGCGGCGACAAGCGAAGATTGGAGAGCAATACCTTTATGTATGCAATCGTCAAAATCGGCGGCGGTAAGCAGTACCGCGTTGAGCCGGGCAAAACCATTGATGTTGAAAAACTCCCCCACGAGGCGGGGACAGCGCTTGATCTAGGCGAAGTCCTTTTGGTGGTTACTGATGGGGGCGAAGTACGCATCGGACAGCCAACAGTTTCCGGGGCGGTGGTCAAGGCAACTGTTGTCGAAGACTATCGCGGCGATAAAGTTCTAATCTGGAAATATCGCCCAGGGTTGCGTTACCGCCGTCGGCGCGGACACCGCCAAACCTATACCCGCCTCCGTATTGAGAGCGTCACCGTATAATTTTCCCATGAAGACATGTCTAGAAGATAGCAGCGAGGGTTTTCATCATGGCGCATAAGAAGGGCGGCGGTTCAAGCCGCAATGGGCGGGACTCGAACTCACAACGCCTCGGCGTGAAGAAGTTCGGCGGCGAATTGGTCATCTCCGGCAATATTCTTGTCCGGCAGCGGGGCAACCGCTTTTACCCCGGTGTGGGGACGGCGCAAGGTAAGGATTTCACCATCTTCGCTGTCACCGAGGGCTATGTTGGGTTTGAATGGGTACGCGGCGGCAAGCGGGTAATCACCGTGCGCCCAGAGCGTGTCACCCCCAAGACAACAGAGGCGTAATCATCTCTCCCCGCACCCTAAGGCGCGGGGTCATTCACCATTGAGAGCCGCAGCGCCACAGCGCCCATCCCGTGAACGGCGGGCAAAGGTCGCCGCCGCTGCGCGAAAAACAAGGACGAACAACATGCGTGAAAATATTCACCCCAAATGGTTCCCCGAAGCGAAGATGGTCTGTGCCGCTTGTGGGACAACATGGACAGTCGGTTCTACCCGTCAATCCCTCAGCGTGGATGTTTGCTCGAACTGTCACCCCTTTTATACTGGCGAACAGCGCATTGTGGACACCGAAGGGCGCGTGGATCGCTTCTACAAGCGCTTGGAAGTGCGGACGAATATTGCCGCTGAGACCGAGGCAAAGCATAATCCGGCAAATCTCCTCCTCAGCGAATTGGGCGTGGGGATGCAATATACCGATGTGCTGGTGAAAAATGGTATCACCAACGCCGAGGATTTCATCAAGCGCCTTGCCGAAGGCGGCGATGAAAGTATCTTGGAGATTCGCGGGGTGGGGCGTCGTGTTCTAACCGATATTAAGAAGAAGCTCCGCGCACGGGGGCTTGAACTGCCCAAATCACAAGAATAGATCACCTCTGCCGTAAGGGGATGGGCGTGCCTGTTCGTGTTTTCCTACACCATGGTGGGTGACACGACCCTGTACGCCCATTTTTTATCCTTAAATTCACATTATCAAGCTAATACCAACTAATCCTATGAAACATCATTCTGGACGGATTGAAGTCGTCTGTGGGAGTATGTTCAGCGGCAAGACAGAAGAACTTCTTCGCCGCGTGCGCCGCGCCCAGATCGCCCAACAACGGGTGCAAGTGTTCAAACCCGCCCTTGATACCCGCTATGGGGAGATGCGCATTACCTCCCACGATGGGAAAGGCTTCGAGGCATACCCCTGCGAAAGCATCGCGGAGATGGCGGCGAGACTTGATACAACAGCGACGGTGATAGCTATTGACGAGGTGCAGTTCTTCGAGGCGGGCATTGTTCCTTTTGTGGAAGACCTTGCCCGACGCGGGCGGCGGGTGATCGTCGCCGGATTGGATACCGATTTTCGCGGTGAACCGTTCGGGCAGATGCCCACCCTTATGGCGGTTGCCGAGGAGGTTACGAAACTCCATGCCATATGCGTAGTCTGTGGGGAGCCTGCCTGCCGAACGCAGCGCCTCTTGAATGGCAAACCCGCCCACTACGACGATCCGATCATCCTCATTGGCGCACAAGATAGCTATGAGGCACGCTGCCGCGAGCATCACGTTGTCGTCAGGGAATCCTCACGGGTGACAGGGTAAGGGCGCATCGTGTGCGCCCGCACTTTAATCCCCCTCTGGCAGGACGAACCGCACCACCCACCACAGGGTTCCCATCTCGCTCTCGGCATCAGCGGCGTAACGCCCCTTTACCCCCGGTGGGACAAACCATAAAATACGATCATCCACGCTGAGGACGGGAATGCGATCCCGATAGGCGCGGCGAACTTTCAAGTTCGTCAGGGCATCACCCACTTTTTGCGTTCCGCTCATCCCTTTGGGGGTGTAGCTGTCGCCGGGGCGGGGTGTCCGCAAGATCGCCTGAGCATCGCGCCGCATGGGGAATATCCCCACCAGCGGATCGTCTGTTGGTGGGGGCGGTGTTTCGCTGAGATGGACATGCACTGTCCACCCCTTTTCTGCGTCGGGGGCGAGCTTATACCGTCCTTTAGAGGGGATTACGATGTGAGTCCCGCTAGGCAGCCAGGGCGAATCAGGCGGATAGATCGTCGGGTCATAGAGGCTGACAAGGCTTTCCTCGCGTTCGATGGTCACTCCCCCACCCAGATAGCCGATTTCCAAGCGCCCGCGCCCCAATTGATCGGCAACACCGATCAAGCGCGAAAAGGTCAAATCGATCTCTGGATTCACCAACCGCGCCGCTTCCCGAATCGTGATGCGGCGCAGCGCTGAGGGGAGCGTCCGAAAGGCATCCCAAGAAAAAGTTGCTTCGCCTGTTCGCTGGCTGATCGGCGGTAATAACGAGCGGATCGCCTCCTCATCATCACGGGCGAGGATCGCCAAGCGCCCCAACGCCGCGCTCACCTCTGGGTTGATCGTCTCCAATAGGGGGATTACCTCGTGGCGAATCCGGTTGCGGGTGAAGGTCAGATCATCGTTGGAGGCATCATGGCGCGGGATGATCCCCTCGGCAGCAGCATAGGCTTCAATCTCCGCCCGTGTGATCTCCAAAAGCGGGCGGACAACGTGGATCGGCTCTAAATCAAGGGCGGGCGAGATAAGATCAGCATCATTCCCTGTGCCAATCATCGTCCGAATGGGCGTCCGGGGGAGCATCCCGCGCAGCCCCGAAAGCCCCGCCCCGCGTATGACATGGAGCAGCACTGTCTCTGCCTGATCGTCCCGATGGTGGGCGACGGCGACTTCGGTCACACCCATTTGCGCGGCGACGTTGGCAAGGAAGGCATACCGCGCCCGCCGTCCGGCGGTTTCCGTCCCCACCCGCCAGCGCGTTGCCATCTCTACCACGTCCCCCGCGCCGCTGACGACAAGGACGCCCCACGCTGCACCAATTTGCTGCACATAGGCGACATCCTCAGCGCCGACTGTCCCGCGCAGTTGGTGATCAAAGGTGGCAGCGGTGACATTTACAAACTGCTTTAGGATGTGGAGCAAAACAAGGGAGTCCACCCCGCCGGAGACGGCAACCAATGCTCGCTCATTGGGGAACAATTTGTGATCGCGGCAGTAGGTGCGCACCTTTTCGATGAGATCATTGGGGGTGAAGGGCGTGTTTTGATCTGCTGTATGTGTCGTCATAATGGCTGCTTTCGTCCTTCAACGAGGAATTCGTAGAGTTTTTTTGGAGTTTCGCTTGCAGAAAAGATTTCATTGTTGTTGCGCTGTCGTTAGCGGGTTTAATTGTCATCAATCAAATCAATAGCAAATTAATATCTGATGTTACACTATTGTCCTTACCCCTCTTGCCGGAGAGGGGAATCGTTTTTGTAAGGGGAATCCTCCCCTCCCACTGCCCCTTTCGATAAATCCAGGGTAAACAAACCCACATGGGTAAGATGAGTTACTATTCACTACAAGACTCATAGCGGCACTAACCCCCATCCTGCCAACCACAGAATCAACCCAAAGCTCGCCAGGGCGATCAGCCCGTAGTATAGCCGCGTTCCCGCCGACCACACCCGTCCCCGTCTGGCAAACATAATCAGCGCCAACAACCCCACCGCGAGAATTGCCACGACAATAGGTATCAGGAAAATGATCGATGCCCACAGCGGAACGCCCGCATAGAGCATTCCATAGTGACCTGTCGCGGTGGTTGTCAAGACGCGGTAAACGCTGATCACTGCCAGCACATCTAAAATCAGCATCCCGCCCGCCAGCACATGCCCAATTTGTAAGGAACGGGCGGCGGCGCTTACCCTCTGCTGCGGGCGAATCACGCTAATCGCCACAAAGAGAGGCGATACCAAAGCGAGGATGCCCACGAAGATCGGCACACTAAAGTTTTTTAGCGTGATGCCCTGTTCTGTCATCACAGCCATGAATTCCGCTGCCCCAGAGAGCCTGACCACCTGCGGCGGTGTGATGAATGGGATGGGCGGCATTGTTGTCAGGCACTCGGTTGAGGGTGCTTGTGTGGGGGCTGCCAGAAACGCAGTGGCAATCCCCTTTGGACACGCCCCTCCCCTATCCCAGACGAAATGTGCCTGTGTAGGGAAGGTGATCAGGTGGGCATTGGTCAGGTGTTTTGCCACGAATTCAGCATGGACGGGTGGCGCGGCGGGATCAAGCGCACCAGAAAGAATCAGTGTCGGAATATCGGAGACTACCGGGCGGTTGTCCTCCGGGTTGGGAATCATCCCAAAGGCGGGGCAGAGCCGTTTGAATGCCTCTGGATTCACGTCCCAATGGTAGAAACCGGCAAAGGGATCGCCCTCTTTAGGCGGCGCATAGGCTGTATAAGGGACAATCTCCCCACAATGAAGTGCCTGATTTAAGCCCATGCTGTAGTATTTCGGTTCGTGGAGCGGCGCTTTCAGTAGTGCGGGCAGCATTGTCTCGTCACCTCGACTGACCGTCTCAATCAGGCGGGGAAGGATGCCTATCGTCGCTGGATCATAGAGCAGGCGGTAAATCAGCCCCACAAATGCCTCACGAGTCATGGTTGCTGTGTAGCTATCATCTTGATCCGGTTCAATCATCATGAAAGTAGCGGGCTGTTCCGCCAAACGTTGGATTGCCCGCTGAAAGGTTGCCTTTAGGTCAGGATATGCGCTATGACAAGCGGCATCGGCGGCACAGTAGGCAAAAAGAGTCTCAAAAGTGGCGGCGGCATTTGTGGTTAGTTCGCTGTAGTAGTCCACCCCCGGCGGGGCATAGATAGAATCGAGGATCACAGCCCGAATCGTCGCTGGGTAATCGCGCATGAGTGTTAAGGCGAGGCGCGTTCCGGCGGAATAAGCAAATAGATTCACCTGCGAGTAGCCCAACAACCGACGCAGATCGTCTAGATCAGCGGCAACCGTTCGGTTGGTGTAGGCATGGAGGGCGATCCCCTCTGCGTTTAGGCGAACAGCACACGCTTCAGCCGTCTGCGCATGGATCGCCGCCGCCGCTGCCGGAGTGATTGGTTCCGTCAGAGTCAGAAGGGGGAGATCGTCCATTTCTGGGCAAGCCAACGACGGCGACGATTTCCCCGCACCACGTTGATCGACGATGATCACATCGCGCTCAGAGCGAAAGGAAGAGTTCCCCCACCATGACGCATAAGACAAAATGCCCTGCCCCGGTCCACCGTGTAGGTAGAAAACCGGATCAGCGCTCGGCGAATCGCTGGTTGCCTTTGCCACCACAAACGCCACACGAATCAAGCGACTAGAGGGATTGGCGCGGTCTTCATGAACGATCAAATAGCCGCAGGTAATCCCTTTGGGATCGGGGATTGCCACCGGACAGGGGGCAGCTTCCAAACGGGGGATGACACCCCCCTCGGCTGGTTTGGGGGTGATCGCCATAAAACCCATGATCAGGATCAATACAACCGGTAGTTTTCTGAACATGGGTATCCTAATCTCCATTCAGAGCCATAAACCCTAGCAAATTCATACGCAGCGAACCCGCTAATGTCTCTCTGCCCCAATTGTAGTACCTCTTTGCCGAAAATGATTGCCCCACCCCAACGAAGGGGTAGAATCATCCTACTGCCGAGTGAGGATTTTGGAGGCACACGGACGATGAAGCGCCACCCAAACGATTTTCCGCACGCTGCCCTTGCCGCACTAGAAGATAGCCAATTGCAAACAGCGCTGACTCGCGCCACTACTAATGGAATCGGCGGACGGCTGCGGGCGATGGGCGAACTGCCCCATGCCGATGCGCTGCGGGCGCAGGGGCGTGCCGCCAAACAGCGGGCGATGAATGCCCTCCCTGAGCTTCTCGAACAGTTTGAGCAGGCGATCACGGCACGAGGGGCGATGGTTCTTTGGGCGATGGATGCGGCGGAGGCAAACCAGCATGTTCTAAGCATTGCCCAACAACACGCTGTGAAAAAGATTGTGAAAGGGAAAAGTATGATCTCCGAGGAGATCGGGCTAAACCCTGTCCTCGAAAACGCGGGCTTGCAGGTAGTGGAAACCGATCTCGGTGAATTTATCGTTCAGTTGGATGACGACGCACCCAGTCATATCGTCATGCCGATCATCCACAAAACCCGCGAGCAAGTCCGCGATTTGTTCGTTGAACGCCTTGCTATGCCGCCCTCGGACGATCCGGCGGTGATGACCGCCCATGCCCACGATCATCTTCGTCGTGAATTCCTCAGCGCCGATATGGGCATTAACGGGGCAAATTTCATCATTGCCGAAACGGGAACGTTGGTCATCGTCACCAACGAGGGCAACGGGCGGATGTGTAGTTCGCTCCCCCGGGTCCATGTGTTTCTTGTAGGGATTGAAAAGGTCGTCCCCACCTTAGAGGACTTCGCCACCCTGTTGCAGCTTTTGACCCGCAGTGCAACGGGGCAAAAGCTGAGCGTCTACACGCATCTTGTGGGTGGAGGAGCAAAAGAGGATGATCCCGATGGCCCCGATCACCTCTATGTGATCCTCATCGATAATGGGCGCAGTCAGATGCACGACACAGAGTATGCCGATGCCCTCTTATGCTTGCGCTGCGGAGCGTGTCAGCATATTTGTCCGGTCTACCAAAATGTAGGCGGTCATGCCTATGGATCGGTCTATGGCGGACCCATCGGGGCGGTGATCACGCCGCTCTTACAGGGCTTGGCGAACGCGGTGACTCTGCCCTATGCCAGCAGCCTATGCGGGGCGTGCAAAGCTGCCTGTCCGGTAGACATCGACCTTCCCGATATGCTCTTGCGCTTGCGGGGCGATCTTGTCAGCGAACACCACAGTGAGCCACTTATGACCTTAGGAATCAAAGCATGGGCGCGAGCGATGACCTCTCCCCGCCTTTATGGGCTAGGGGGCATGGCGGCGCGGGCGGGGACACGCGCCTTAGCGCGCGAAACAGGCGTGGTTCAGACGCTCCCCGGTATATTGGGGAACTGGACACAGTACCGCGATTTTCCGCCCTTTGCCCCCAAATCCTTTCATCAGCTATGGCGCGAACGTGAGAAAGGAAGTTAACCCATGACCGACAGCCGTACTCAGATTCTTGCCCGTTTGCGTCAACATCGAACGCCCTTTCCCGATGCGCCCCCGCCGCCAGAGCGGTATCTGCCCGTCTCCGTGATCGATGTCACCAATGAAGAAGCCCTCATTGCCCGCTTCACTACCGAGGTGGATGCGCTTAAAGGGACGGTGACTCTCTGCGCCGATGTGAAAGCGGCACGCAAGGCGATGCTGACGCATATCGGCACGGCAGAGCGCGTCATGGCATGGGGCGAGATTCCCCTCACTGGGTGGCGGCAGGCGCTGTCAGCAAAAGGGATCAGCGTCGTGATCCCCGATGTGCGCGGGGAAGATCGCGTCCCACGCTATGCCGATTTGGAGAGTATTGCGGTGGGCATCACTGGGGCAGCGGCTGCCTTTGCCACAACGGGGACGATTGTCTTGCCAACAGACGCCGGACAAGGGCGAATTCCCTCCCTTGTCCCGCCCACCCATATCGCCCTACTCCCTCGCGAGCGGCTTTTCCCGCGTCTGGAAGAATGGCTTACCGCCGAGGGGCGAGAGACGCTTCAGCGTTCGCGGAGCGTTGCTTTCATCTCCGGCGCGAGCAAGACGGGTGATATTGAAATGGAAATTATCTATGGCGTCCATGGACCAAAACACGTTCATATCGTGCTATATTGATGTATCCTAGGGCTTACGCAGTTGAACGTGTTTACCCTGTATTCATCGAAAGGGAAAGTTTGCAGGGGCTTCCGCCTCAAACAATGGATTCCCCCTTCTCCCAGTGGGAGAAACGGGTATACGCTGAAGGCGGGTTGCAGGGGGATGAGGGCAACTGCCTAACGTCTATATTCAATTCATGTGTCTGTCCTGATCTGTTCGAGGAAATGCTATGTCGAACCGTCAAATGCCACCACGTCGTGTCAGCTATTTTGGGGTTGCCGATTTCACCCAAGTCCTTTGTGCGGCTGTCCTTTTAATTGCCTTTTTCGTCATGCCATGGCTGGTTAGCGCCACTGGGTTGCGCGTTATGCAGGGGACAGAAGATATTCCCACTGTGGCAGTGGGAAGTCGTGATCTGCTCTTTCTCATTCCCATTGTCGGTGTGCTATCGCTTGGTCTGACGATGATCGGCGTCGTCACCCCACGTTTTAAACGCCTTGCCGCCTTTTTGGTGGTTTTGTGTGCGGTTGCTGGCATGGTCTATTATGTGAATTTCCTGATCACCGATACCTCAACGGGGAGAGGGGCGTTGAATTTCATGGCGGGAGGCTTCTGGATCACCTTCATCTGCTTGATTGGCTTGATCAGCCAGGTGATCCTTCCCCGTCCGCGCTTTCCCCGCCGCGAGAAATAAGGGATGAGCGATCACGAAAAGCCCAAGCGCGGGCGCTATGCGGCGCTGACTCCGGCAGATGTCTGGACGCTCATCTGTAGTGCGATGATGATCCTCGCCTTTTTGCTGTTGATCTGGATCGGCGCTGCCTCCGGCGGGGCAATCCTGAGCGGGGCGGCGCTCCCTGAAGGGGTGAGCAGTCCGGGGGCGCTGATCGCCCTGATTCCGTTGGCGGGAGGCGTCGGGCTGATTCTGACCCTTTTGGGGATTGTCCATCCTGAGCGGAAATCGGTATTTTCTGCCCTGACGGTGATCATGGGCGTGCTTGGGATCGCCTATTACCTCGCCTTCATGACGGCAAATGGGGCATATCTGATCGGCTCCATTCGCTTCACCGGTGCGGGCTTTTGGATCGCCCTGATTAGTTCGCTCGGTTTGATTGGGCAGATGTTCGCCCCGCGTGGACGCAAAGCGGCAGCCGAAGACGGGGCGAAAACCGCCCTCGGCAGCGCCGCAAATGCCGTTGGCACGGCGGGAAAGGTGATCACCGCGCCGGTTCGGGCAGCACTACGCCCCTTTGCCATGGGCTGCATGGCGCTGGCGATTGGCTTTGGGGCGTGCGCGGCGTGCGCGATGTTTCTTCCCTCATCGTTTCAGGCAATCCTCGATATTGTGCGCAGCGCCGCCGTGCGTAGTTATGTGTTCGTCACCGAGGTGAGCGGACGCCCCGTTTTGAAGGTCGTCGTCTACGAGGCGGATGTGAGCGCCATTGCCATTGTCCAGCGCGATATGGGGGCGCTCAGTGTGCTGTGGGGCGAGGGGGCGGAAATTCGGGGGACGATGCGCGTTTCGATTGGGGCAGACATCGTGACCAAAGAGTTTGGTATCCTCAACTGCGCGGTCCAAACGGAGACGATCCAAGAATACATCGGGCGGGCGCCGCTGGCGGGGACAGCCTTTGACGCCAGCGCCATTCGCCAAGAGGCTTACAAAGCCTTCAATGACGAGGCAACGAAGATCGCCCTTGAGCAGTTCTGGGCAAAGGCGCGGGAGGATATGAAAAATCGCTTTGAACTTTGGGCGGTGGGCTTGGAAGTCCCCGACGAGCCAACCCTGACTCGCTGCCCAACGACAGAAGAATCGCCCAAGTAGAGCAGGATAAATAGGATCACAGCCTCTTGACGACCACCAACCCCCGTACCACCGCCACGACGATTCGCCGTCGCCGCCAACATCGCCGCGAAAAACGCCAGACCCGCCAAAAGGGGCTGCTGAGCGTTCTTGCTTTTGGGACGCTGGCAGCACTGGTGGTGACTCTTGTTTTGATCGTCGGCGGGGTGGGGGCGTTTGTCGCGCTCTATGTGTCCTATGCCCGCGATCTCCCCCCGCCAGAGGCAATCACTCGTGTGCGGGAGGAATTCGAGACGACGCTGCTCTATGATCGCAGTGGGCAAACCGTCCTTTACCAAATTGTCGATCCGGCGGGGGATCGGCAATCGGTTGCGCTTCCCGACATCCCCGCTGATCTCGTCAACGCGACGATTGCCATTGAGGATAAAAGTTTCTACACGAATCCTGGGTTTGATATTCGGGGGATGCTCAGGGCGCTTTTCATCGCCTTGCAAGAAGGGGCGGTGCAAGGGGCGAGTACGATCACGCAGCAGCTTGTGAAGAACACGCTGATTGCCCCCGAAGAACGCACCGCCCTCAGCCAAGATCGGAAGATCAAAGAGATCATCCTTGCCACCGAAATTTCCCGCCTCTACAGCAAGAATCAAATCCTTGAGTGGTATTTGAACACGAATTTCTATGGCAATCTCGCCTATGGGGTGGGGACGGCGGCACAGGTCTACTTTGGCAAGCGCGTTCAAGACCTCACCCTGGGCGAAGCGGCAATGCTGGCGGCAATTCCGCAAAACCCGCAGTTGAACCCAATTGATGATTGGATCGCCGCCCGCCAACGGCAGGCGGTTGTCCTTGATAGCATGGTTGCTCAGGGCTATATCACCGAGGCGACGGCAACAGCGGCGAAGTCAGAGATAATCATCTTACGCCCTACAACGGAACGCTATGGAATCATCGCCCCCCATTTCTCCCTGTATGCCCGCGAGCAGGCGATCACCATCCTAAATAAGTTAGGGATGGACGGCGCACGGTTAGTTTCTGGCAAGGGCTTGAAAATCTATACGACCCTTGATGTGGATTTGAACTATCAAGTTGAGTGCGTCCTGCGCGGTCATGTGGAACGGCTTGCCGGCGGAAACCCCGCCGCCGCCCCGAACACAGCCGAAGGCAAGCCCTGCGCCGCCGCCCAATACCTCACCATACCGCCCAAATTGATGCTAAACACCCGCCGCAATGTGACGAACGCGGCGGCGGTGGTCATCGAGCCGCGCACCGCCGAGATCAAGGCGATGGTCGGCAGCATCGATTATTACAACACGGGCATGGAAGGAAATTTCAATGCGGCGCTTGGGCTGCGCCAGCCGGGGTCAGCGTTTAAACCGTTTGTCTACGTCACGGCGTTTGCCTCCCCCGCCCATACCTACACCCCGGCGACGATGCTTCTGGACATACCAACGACCTTCAATCAGGACGGCGTGAGCTACGCCCCGCGCAACGAAGATGGGCAGTTTCACGGCGTCCTCAGCCTGCGCGATGCGCTGGCGAATTCCTACAACATCCCCACCGTCAGCGTCCTGCGCGATGTGACCGTTGGGGCAGTCTTGCGCAGCGCACGGCGTTTGGGCTTGAATACCCTGACTCAGCCGTTGGATCGCTATGGTTTGGCGCTGGCGTTGGGCAGTGGGGAAGTCACCCTGCTTGATCTGACCTATGCCTATACCACCTTTGCCACACTTGGGGTGATGGGCGGGACGCCCGCCGCCAACCCACGCCCTGGATTCCGCACCCTTGATCCAGTCACCATCTTGCGCATCGAAGACCGTGACGGCAAGATTCTCTGGCAATATGGGCAGCCAGAGGGGACATTTGTCCGCCAAAATCTGCTCTCCGATTCGCTGGCATACCTGATCACCGATATTTTGGCGGATAACAATGCCCGCTTGCCTGCTTTTGGGCGGGGGAACGCCCTCGAAATTTCCCGTCCAGCGGCGGTTAAGACAGGAACCACAAATGATGTGCGCGATGCGTGGACGGTGGGCTATACCCCGTACCTTGTCACCGGCGTGTGGGTGGGGAATAACAACAACACCCCGCTTGGGGATGATTTGAGCGGCTCAACGGCTGCCGCGCCGATATGGGGGGCAATCATGGAGTACCTCAGCGCCCGCGACAACCTTCCCGCCGAAGGCTGGACACGCCCCAACAGTCTGATCGAAGCAACGGTTTGCCTTGATACAGGGCTGCTTCCCACGCCGGATTGTCCACGCACAAAAGAACTTTTCTATGTTGACCCCGTAACAGGAAGCAGCACCCTTCCTACCCAACGCGATATTTACTGGAAGCGCTATAGCATCAACAGCCGGAATGGACTCCTGGCGACGGCGTTGACCCCGCCCGAACTCGTTACGGAACGCATTTTCTTTGATTACCCCCCCGAAGCGCTGGCATGGGCGCAGTCAAAGGGAATGCCCCTCCCCCCAAAAGAATATGATTCCGGTGGGACGCGGGTGGAGACGGGCGCTGGCGAGATTCGCCAACCGGCGGGCTTGGCGCGGGTGCGCGGGGCGGTGGAGGTACGCGGCTCAGTGGCGGGCGAGGTGACGTCCTACCTGTTGGAATATGGCGAGGGCATCAACCCCAACCGCTGGATTCCCATCCCCGGTGGGGAACTCAGCGGGCGCGGCGACGATCTGCGCTTGGGACTGTGGGATACACGCGGGCTGAGCGGCTTGTACACACTCCGGCTTGGGTTAACCCTTGCCGATCAGCGCTTTTTGCCGCGTACCGTCCAAGTGACCGTCGATAACCAACCACCCACCCTAAAGGTGATCACACCGCGAGATAAAGAGGACATTAATCCGGTGGATGGCGTCATTGCCATCACCGCGGAGGTGACGGACGATATTGAGTTGGAACGTGTGGAGTTCTATTGGAATGGACAAATTTTGGCGACTCTTGCCGAAGCACCCTTCCGCACCGAATGGCGCATTGTGAAATTGGGCGCCCAACAGTTTCAGGTCATCGCCTATGACACAGCGGGCAATGTCACAAAAAGCGATGTGTTTACGGTGACAATCCTGAATTGATCCCCACCGAGGATCATCCTCATGGGGCTGTGCTACAATCGGATTTCTTCAAAACAAGCAAATGAGGGTTAGAGATTTTTCATGCCGCGTGTTCGATGGTGGGTTGGTTGTGCCGTAATTCTTTCGCTTTTCGTTGGGTTCTTTCCAGCAGCGGCACAAACACCTGCTGCTCCTATTGTCATCGGCGTCCTTGATTCCTTTACCAATTTAGACCCCGCCGATAGTGGTGATTTTCCCACATGGGAACTGCTCTCCCACCTCCATACCGGACTCAGCCGCTACAATCCGTTAACGGCGAGTTACGATCTTGCCCTCGCCGCGTCGCACAGCGCTAGCACCGACGGGCTGACCCACACTTTCACCATCCGCCCCGAAGCCGCCTTCAACGACGGCACGCCGATCACCGCCCAGACCTTTGTTGATTCGATCACTCGTGTTTTGACGCTGCGCGGGCGAGGGGCGGCGATCATTCGCCCCTATGTGAAGGCTGTCGCCGTCACCGAGGCGGGGGCGCTTGTGTTCACCCTCAGCGCCCCTTGCCCTTATTTTCTAGGGTTGGTTGCCCTGCCGCCCTATGCGCCACTGCATCCGGCAAGCTATGCTCCGCAGCGCCTGACCCCCACCCCCGACACAGCGACGCTGATCACAAATGGGCTGTACCGCCTTGTGAAGCGCACTGCCACCGAGCTCACGCTTGTCCCCGATCCGGCATGGCGCGGCGACTTAGCCGCACGGCTGCCGGTCACCCTTCGCTATTACGCCCTCCCTGCCGACCTACGCGAGGCGCTGTTAGCGGGCGAGATTGACCTTGCCCGCCGCGATGTCCCGGGCGGTGCTGATGCGCTAAACTACACGGCTGTCACGGAAGCCGATCCCCTAGCGCGGGTGTACCTGATCTTCAGCCTGAAAGAAGAACCCTATAACGATCCCGCCGCCCGCACGGGGGTGATGCACCTGATCAAACGGGAGGCACTCACCGAAGGGGTTATCTCAACGACAACCCTCCTCCCCATACAGATCAGTGCCGGCTTAGAGATGCCCACCTTCCCCCCCTATGATCTGAAAGCGGCTGAGGATGTGCTGAAGGCGGCGAATTACTCCCGCTATCGGCAGGTGTCGACAGAACTGCAAACCGCGTCACGCTTGTATGGCGAACTCTATCGGCGCAACAGCGATATTCTGAGTAGCGCCTTGAACGGCGGGCAAATCGTCCGTTTGGGACGTTTTGAGACCGAACCCGCCGTGTTCCTCGATCAGTTGCAGAGGGGGGCGTTCCGCCTGATGCTGATTACGTGGCGTCCTCTTGTAGCGCACCCCGATGCCTATCTTCGTCCGCTCTTTGCCGGAGATGTTGCGGTGGCGATGGGTTACACGAACCCCGCCCTACAAGCGGCATTGAATACCGCCGCACTCAGCACTGAGCCGGATGTAGTAAAGGCAGCCTATGAGGATGTGCTGCGCTTGGCGTTGGCAGATGCCGTTGTGATTCCTCTCTGGGGGCAGCCAGAGACCGCCCGCCTCCATACGGGGATCACCGTTGAGGGGGCGGCGCTCTTTCCGATGCTTCATTACGAGATGATCCGCCGTCCATGACCGCCGCACTCCCGACAAATCCCGCTCACCAGCGCCCACCCTATAGCGGGGCAGTGATGGTGATGATCGTTGGTGTGGTGATCTACCTCGGCGTGGCAATCTTCATGGCGCTGCCCATGAGCGCCCTCTATCGGGATGATCCGAACGTCCTCTATGCGCCAAGCCACTTCAACGACGCTCGCCAGTACGCCTACATCTGTACCTATGGCTACAACGTCCCCTTTGGCTTAAACCCTGCCCTCGAAGTCAGCCGCATGAATTGGATGCCCGTTTACGCCGCCCTTCAATGTGCCTTGAATCGGGTGTTTGGCGTCTCGTTGATCTACGCGGGAAGCATGATCTCCGTCGGGGCAATCGCCTTGTCCCTGTTTTTGGGAACACTCGTCTTGTTTCGCTTGGGGGTGCAGTCGCCCTCCCTCCATGCCGGAGCGCTGCTCATCCCCCCCATTGGCGCAGCGTGGCTTTACCTCCCCGGTGCAGAGGCGATCTATCTGGCGGTGGGGATGGTCGTCATGTGGCTGATCACCCTCCCCGACCCGCCCGATACCCCGCGTGGACGCATCGTTGAACTTGCCTCTTGTATAGGGGGACTTTGTGTCGGGGTGATCTTGATTCTGACAAAACCGAATGGGCTGGCAATGATCGCCCCGCTTGTTTTTGCCTTCGTCTACCTCAGTTGGCGGCGTTCCCAACGAGGGGGCTATCTGGGCAGCTTCGGCGCATTCGCCGCCGATGTGGTCATTGAGCATCTCCTGTTCCTCCCGGGTTTCCGCCGCCTTGCCCGCCGCCCAATCGCTTATCACTGGACGCCGCTCGCCATTGCCGTTGGGATTCTTCTGGGATTTGCCCATTGGCTTGCCTTCAGCAGCGTCAAAAGCGGGATTCCGAATTACTTTATGCAGCAGCAGTTAAACGTGTGGGGGCGGGTGTGGTATCCGGGCAATGTTGGCGACATGATCCGGTACTTTGGGCAAGGCTTTCGCGGCGATCTCTCAAAGGCATGGCGCTACAACGCACTCTGGAATTTGGCGGCAAACCTCAGCACCCTGATTCCCGCCGCCTCGCCCCGCGTCCCGCCGCTGATCCGAGGAATGTTGCCGCTAATGATGCTCTTGCTCGTCTATTCGGGGGCGGTGCATGGCAGCGAACGGTATATTTTGTCCTCGGCGCTCGCCGCCATAGGGTGGGGGTGCTGGCTTGCCCCTACCGGCAAAGAGGAGCGTTGGTCGGCGCTGCGCTGGACGCTGTGGATTGTCCTTGCTGCACTCAGTTCATGGCTGCTCGTCGGCCTTATGATGCCTATTGGTGAGCCGCGCAGTTGGGGGATTATAGATCGATGAGTCGTGAGCGCCTGAATTGGATCATTCGTGGGGTGTTAGTGGTGGGGCTTGGCGGGGCGTTTGCCCTCTCAATCATTGCCGCCCGCCCGGGCTATCGTTTCTTTGGGAATTACCCCGCCGCGCTTGGCACACCACAGCCCATCAAGGGCGAGTGGAACATCCCCGCCGCCTACGCCACACTTGATCATGTTTCCGTCGTCAGTTTTCCGCAGGGGTGGGCGCTGCCCGATCAAATTTGCGCCACGTTGCGCCTTGAGCGCGGCGAAGCGCCGACAGCCCTCCCCTTTCCCTTCCGCCCGAATCAACTTCAGTGGGATGATCGCCCTGCCGAGGCGGTCATGTTTGCGCAAGATGACCTGATTGGACACGATTACGACGGGCAGGGGATATTCTACCTAAGCAACGGGAAAGTCGCGCCCTTTGTGACGACGCGCACACCCTATCGCGTCAGTTGGTTTGGGACGGAGATCACGACGATCACGCCAGAACGGGGGGCGGGTGGGTTATTCTGTTTTCATTTCGCCATCACCGATCCTGATCGGATTTTTGTCTCACAGATCATTCCCTTTTCGTTTCACCTCATCGTGCGGGTAAAAAACATTGGGATCACCGAACAGCCCATTTATTACTTTGCCTACAATGTCGCCACGACACCCCCCACCGGCGGGTCAATCCTTTTTCGGGAAGATATTGAGTCCTATTTGGCGCGAGTAGCAGAAGAAGCGCCCTTTGCCGTCCAACGCATGACTGCCGAACAGCAAAATCAGAGGGCGCAGGAAGCTACCCATGCGGCACCGCCCTAATACCACTACCCTTTCGTTCCCCAGTGGACGGCGATTGTGTTCATCATGAACTGCTTGTAGCCGACATCGATAAATCCACTCTCACGCATGAGTCCCGCCAATTCGTCGGGCGTTTTGAAGCCTAGCGTCGAATTTGGTAGGTAGGTATAGGCGTCACGGTGTCCGGTGATCACCATTCCCACAAGGGGGACGATGCGCGTGAGGTAAAAGGTTAGGAAAGGACGTAAGGCATTGCGTGGCGGGGGGGTTGTATCAAGGCAGACCATCCGTCCACCGGAGCGCAAAACGCGATACTGCTCGGCAAAGGCACGCGGAATATCGATCACATTGCGGACGAGAAAGCCGTGCGTCACGGCGTCGAAATAGGCGTCGGGGAAGGGTAAATTCAAGGCGTCTGCCGTTAACCAGCAAACCTGTCCCCCTTGCGGGCGACGTTTCCCCACCGCCATAATCTCTGGGACAAAATCTGCCCCCACAACGAAGGCATCCGGCGTTTGGGCAAGCGCTTCAAAGGCGATGTCGCCTGTGCCAGTCGCAATATCCAGCAAGCGCCCGCCAGCGGGGAGTGCTGCCATGCGCACGACAAAGCGCCGCCAGGCGCGATCCATCCCCAACGTCATGACGCGATTCATAAGATCATAGCGCGGCGCGATGCGCGTGAAAATATCTTGAACGGCGCGGGAACGCGCCTCCCCGCTGAGCAAGGCTGTCTCGGTTTTTTGTGCTGGTGGTATGTTGGTCATGAGAAAAACTATAGCATGGCTGTATGAAAATAACCCTCGTTGGTGTAGAATGGCAAGGCTTTAACCCAATCTAAACGTCAACCTTTGCTTAAGGAGATAGGCTAACCTATGAGTTCTCTACGGCGCATCGTCGCGCTGGCGCTGGTGTTTACGGTGGTCGCTACGACGGCGCCCGTTTACGCCCAACCGACTCCCCCCACCCCAGTGACCTTAGACGGATCGGCGCTCGTCGCAAAAGCACTGGAATCGATCAAGACTGCCTACCTAACCACCACCCCCGACGCGCAAATTGAGATCGGCGTGTCCGGTACGGCGGGCGGCTTCGAGAAATTTTGCGCCGGTGAACTCGATATTGCCATGGCATATGGGGCGATCACCGATGCCCAAGCCGCTATCTGCCAAACAAAAGGTGTTGCCTTCACCGAAGTGCTGCTTGGGTACGATGCCGCCGTCGTTGTGGTCAATACGACCTCTCCGGCAACCTGCCTCAGCCTAGAGCAGTTGAACGCATTGCTCAGCCCTAGCGCGGCAAATGGGGCAAATTGGAATGTCATTGATCCGGCACTTGGCGATGTGGCGATTAGCGCCGTCTACGCCCCGCCCACCGATGCCCAATCCCGTTTCTTGTTTGATCGTCTGATCACAGGCGAAGGGCTGCGCAGCGATCTGACTATTGCCGATACTGCGGCTGCTATGATCGAGAAGATCGGCGCTGAGCCGAACGCCGTTGGGATCATGACCCTTGCCGATTTTGCGAAGGGATCATCGGGTAAGAATGTTCGTCCCCTTCAGGTGCGGGTGGGGACAACCTGCCTTGAACCGACGGCGATCAATCTTGATGAGGCACGCTATCCAGCGCTAGAGGCGCTCTACCTTTACGTCAATGTGGCACGTTTGGAACGTCCAGAAGTCAGCCAGTTCGCCCTCTATGCCCTCAGCGCCAGTGGGCAAACGAAAATCCAAGATGCCACCTATACAACGGCTGGATCGCTCCTTTATGAACGCGGGCGGAAAAACCTAGAAACTAAAACCGCTGGACGCACCTACAGCCGTATCCAACGCTTGAACATTGCGGCGGATACGGTGGGGACAGTGAATATTGGCGGCTCTGCGGCGATCTTCACCCTGATGAAAACAGTGAACAACACTTTCACCCCGCGTTTTACGGGAGTTGTCCTAAATTACAAGACGCTTGGCAATGATCGCGCCTATAGCGATCTGTGCGCCAGCGCCGTTGATGTTGCGGCGGTGACGCGCACTCCGGGCGAAACAGAAACAAATGCCTGCCAAACGGCTGGTGTTCAAACGCTCCAGTTGAAGGTTGGCTATGAGGGGATTGTCGTCCTCGTCAACGGCGAGAACACCTTTGCGACGTGCCTCACCCTAGAGGAAGTGGGCAAGCTGTTTGGGGCAAAGACCGCCCCCAAGCAGTGGTCAGAGGTGCGAGCGGCGTTCCCCACCAGCACAATCCTCCCCATCCTCCCCAAACTAGACGCCCCAGAGGGCGACTTGCTGATGACCCGTGCGGTGAAGGATCAGGTTGCCCCCGCCATTCGTCAGGATGGCGTGACGAACGCGGATCCGCTCTACCGTGCCACCGGCACACAAAATGCCGAAGGCGGTGTCACCTTTATGCGCTACAGCGACTATACAAAAACGGCGAACAAGGTCAACCTTGTTCAGATTGACGGGGGGAACGGCTGTGTCACGCCGGAGGTGGCAACGCTTGGTGATGGCAGCTACCCGCTCACCTTCACCTATTACCTCGCCGTGAATACGAAGGCATTCAGCCGCCCCGAAGTCCGCGCCTTCACGTGGTATCTACTCAGCGACGATGCCCTTACGGTGATTGGCAACAGCGGCGTGTTGGGGACGGATACAGCCGCATTTGCTGGCTCGCGGGAGAGCGTCCTCGCCCTCTTTGAGGCGGCGGAGAAAGCGGCGATTCCCCCGGCGCCAACGGCAGAGGCAACCGCTGCGGCAACGGTAGAGGTGGTCGCTCCACCGACGCCTGAACCCACCGCTGAAGCCACTGCTGAACCGACAACAGAGGCAGTCACCCCAACGGCTGCGGCAACCACCGAACCAACCCCAGAGCCAACCGCCGCACCAACAGCGACGCCGGGGCAGTAACCTGTTCTTTCGAGGGGGCGCACATGCTGCGCCCCTTCGCCTTTACCTCACCAACCACTTATTTGTTGCTGGCGGCGTCCGCCTCGTCGTCCTCAGAGAGCAAGCGAATGATCGCGGCGTGTTCCAATGCATCGACGTAATGGGTAATCCCCTCACCGAGATAGGCGGGTAGTTCTGCATGGAGCTTTTGGAAATTGGCAATGAAGTCCGGCTCTGTCTGGTAAAGCTCCCCTAACCCGCGCAAAATCTCCAATGTTGGTTCATAGAAGTGAGTCAAGTGCTTGTGCCAGCGCTCAAAAATCGCCTGTACTTCGGCGCTCTGGACGGATGTCCCCGCTTCAAGGGCGTCCACCAGATCGCTGTAGACAGCGCTGCCCTCTGCACCAATTGCTTGCTTCTGCGCCTCGCTGTAGCTTTTCCAGCGTTTCGTTGATTCCCTGACCACCTCTGGATCATATTGCAACCGCGCCATGCGCTCATAGTGCTGCTGCTTTTCCTCGCTGATCGGCGGGAAGGATCGTTTTTTGCTCATGGGCGGGTAAGCCTCCGAGGGTAAGAATTTTCCTAAACCCTATTATAAGCCCTCTTATAAGCCCTGAAACAAGGGGCAATTTCGGTTATCAGGAGACAAAGCCGAAACGAACAAAAAGGATAGAGTACAATCACCCCTATGAACGCATTCAGTGGAGTCCGCACACTGTGACGAACACCCTCATGATCAGCCTTGATACAACAATTTTCACGGGGAAGATTGGGAACACCCGCGCCCGACATGAGGGCTACGCACAGTTGGCAAACGGTCACCTTTCGATGGTTGTCCTCAATCGGGCGGCAGGCTACACCCCTCTCGAAACGCCGCGCCTTTCCGTCCACCCCACCGAATCACGCGGGCTGCCGCTCCTGCGTTATTGGCGTGACGGCGTGCGGACGGGCTTGGTGCTCCAAGCGGCGCATCCGGCGGCGGTGATCAGCAGCCAAGATCCCTTTCTAAGCGCTCTGATCGCCCTGCGGCTGAAACACCGCACGGGGAAACCTCTCATCATCCAAGATCATTCCGCTATCTTCAGCAGCCCCTATTTTGTCCGCGAACACCCCCGCAACTATCTTGCCCGCACACTGGGCGTCCTGATGATCCGCCAAGCGGACGCCGTGCGCGTCGTCAGCCGCCGCGAACGCCTCGCCTGCATCCGCTACGGGATTCGCCCTAGCGCTATTTGTGTCATCCCCGTAGCGACAGAAACCGCCGCCTTTGCCGCCGATCCCGATCCCGATGCAGTGGCGGCATGGCGGGTACGGTTAGGCATCACGGAGAAGAATCCAACTATCCTCTGGGTAGGGCGTCCCGTCGCCTTCAAAAATCTCAGTCTTCTTCTCACCGCCTTTCAGCGGATTGTGACTGAACTTCCTGAAGCACGCCTCATCCTTGCTGGCGATATGAACGGGACGAATTACATCGGGCAGGCGGCGGCACGCGGGTTGGGCGATGCGGTGAAATTCCCCGGCACTGTTCCCTATGGCGACCTTCCCGCCCTCTTTCACGCGGCGGATGTCTATGCCCTCTCCAGCAACTACGAAGGCTTCGGGCGTGTTTTGGTGGAAGCAGGTGCGGCGGGGCTACCCGTCGTAGCGACGGACACAGCGGGCGCAGCAGATGTAGTTGCCGATGGGCTGACGGGTGCTATTGTCCCTATTGGCAACGCTGAAAAACTTGCCGAGGCGCTACTCTTGCTGCTGCGTCACCCCGTCCGCCGCAAGCAGTTTGCCACCCGCGCCCGTCAGCATGTGCAGGCAAATTTTGAGGAGGGAACGCTCACCCGGAAATGGGTGGAGATGTGGCATCGTCTTAGTCGGGGGCTGCCGCCATGCGCACTCTCTTAATCACCCAAACGCTTGACCCCGCCGATCCCCTTTTGGGGTTTACGGTGGGATGGGTGCGGGCGTTGGCGGCGCGGGTGGATCGCTTGGATGTGCTGACCCTTGCCGCCCCGCCCTCGGGACTCTTGCTCCCCCCCAATGTTCGATCCTTTTCGATGGGGAAAGAAAGCGGCAAGGGGCGGCTGGCAATGCTGCGCGAATTCGTCGCAGTGGTGCGCCGTCTTGCCCCACACACAGACGTGATCTTTAGCCACATGGTGCCGCGCTACGCCTGGTTAGCGGCGCTTATTGCCCCCCAAACGCCCGGCATCTTGTGGTATACCCACGAAAAACAGACAGTGGAACTGCGCCTTGCCCTGCGGCTTGTCCATCAGGTAGTGACCGCCGTCCCCGAAAGTTTCCCGCTGCGTGGGCGAAAGGTCAGGGCGATAGGGCATGGCATTGATCCGACCTTTTTTACGCCCACCGCTCAGCCACCGCAAACTGATCTACCGCTGATTCTTCAGGTGGGACGGCTCTCCCCGATCAAGGGTCAGCACACGGTGATTAAGGCGCTGCAACAGCCTATATTGGAAGGGCTGGCGTGGCAGATGGTGTTCATTGGCGGGACGCCGAATGCCGACAGCCAGGCTTATGCAGCGGCGCTGAAGGATCGGGCAGCGCAAGCGGGGCTTTCCGAGCGAATTACCTTTACCGGAGCGCTCCCGCCAGAAGCCGTGCGCGATTACTATCAACGGGCATGGGTTGCCCTGAACGTCAGCCCACCGGGACTGTTTGATAAAGCCGCGCTGGAAGGGCTGCTCATGGGTGTTCCAACGCTTGTGACGAATCCTGCCTTTGCCACCCTTTATGGCGATGATGAGACTGCCAAAGGGTGGATTCTGCCTGAGAAAGCAGCCGATCAGAGCGCCGCTTTTGCCTTGCGGTTGCGGGACGCCTTGCGGCTGCCTCTTGAACAGCGCCACCCAATTAGTGAGAGGATTCGCGCCAATACCTTAGAACAGCACAGCCTCCCCCGCCTGATGGATCGGCTGATCGGCGTTTTTCAAGAGGTTGTTCGATGAAGATTTTCTATCTTGCCAACATACGCCTTCCCACCGAAAAGGCGCACGGCTTACAGATTATGCAAAACTGCGAGGCGTTTCAGGAGGTCGGCGCGGGGGTAACGCTCTACGTGGCGTGGCGGGTGAACACCCCCGAACTCGCCGCAGTGAGAGATGTCTACGCCCATTATGGTGTGCGCCCATCCTTCGGCGTGCGGCGTATCGCCAGCCTTGACCTCTTTCCCTTCTTAGAACGGCTCTCGCCGCGTTTGGCGGGGGTGGCGTTCGGGATTCAGGTCGTTACCTATACGATTGCCCTCTTTCTGACGATGCTTTTCCGCCGCGCAGAGGTCTACTACAGTCGGGATATGCTTACCTTGCTCAGTCTCAGCCTGATCAAGCCCCGCGCCCGCCTCGTCTATGAGGCACACCAGCGCAGCAAAGGACGAATCGGACGGCGCATTCAAGGTTGGTGCGTGCGCCGTGTGGGGTTGACGGCGGCAGTCACCGGACGCCTTGCCAATGATCTGCGAGCGATGGGGGCAAAGAAGGTTATCACTGCCCCCGATGGTTACCGGATGGAGCGTTTTGCCGATCTTCCGGCGCAGCCGGCAGCACGGGCGCAGTTGGGAATAGCCCGCGATCTGTTTCTGGTGGGCTATGTGGGGCGGCTGCATACGATGCACATGGGCAAAGGAGTGGACGATCTGATTGATGCCGCCGCTGCCTGTGAGCGTCCCATCGGGCTATGTCTTGTCGGCGGACCAGACGATATGGCAGCCGCGCTTCAAAGGCGGTGGGTGGCGGCGGGACTGCCCCCAGAGCGCTTCCTTGCCGCTGGTCACGTCGCAGCCGAGCGTGTTCCGCTTTACATCGCGGCTTTCGATGCCTGTGCCATGCCCTTTCCGTTTACCGAACATTTTGCCTATTACGCCTCCCCCCTGAAGCTCTTTGAGTATATGGCGGCGGGCAAACCGATTGTTGCTAGCGATCTCCCCTCAACGGGGGAGATTGTCCGCCATGATGAAGGGGCGCTGCTCTATCCACCGGCAGACGTAACGGCATTGGCGGCTGCTCTACGCCGCCTTCATGATGATCCAGTTCTGCGGACGCGCCTCGGCAAAAAGGTGGGCGTGGATGCCGCACAGTACACATGGGCGGCGCGGGCGCGGATGATCTTGGCGGCAATCACAGGGTGATTCGGTGGGGCATAGCGGTCTGTGTCAGACTATTGTCCAGAACTATTGTCCCTTCCCGTGTTTCGCTGTATCCTTGTTGCCTGAATAATCCTCTGACTAAGTAAGGCATTTCCTGTGCAAAACCGTTGGCTTGCCTTTGCCGCGATCCTTTTCGGGTGTGTGCTGGTGCTGCTGACCCAACCCCCCCAGACAGCATTTCTCTTTATGGCGGGGATTGTCCTCGTCTCGCTTGCCCTTTCTGTCGCGCTCAGTGTCTCTGAGGGACGAAGTGGATCAGCCGTCCGCGCTCAGGGGGAATCCCTTTCTTTAGGGACGCAGATCAGCACCTTTTTTGAACGGATGAATCGTCTGATTACCCAAGTGCATTGGCAGCAAGGGATTGCCCTCGTAGCCAGCCTTGCCCTCATGTATATCGGGCAGTTTCAGATTTACCAAGACCCCAACGATAGACCGATTAGCGGGGGGTGGGCGTTCATCCTCGTTGGCTTGGCGATGTTTTATGCCACCTTGAAACGCCAGTACCCTCCTATTGACGGGGCAGTGACCGTCCAGCCCGCCGCCGATGATGCCCACCGTCTGAAAATTCGGTGGGTATGGCTGGTGATCGCTTTCGGGCTGCTGGCATGGGTGTCCTACCGATCCATCCTAAAACCCCAAGAGGCATACCTGTGGGAACATCTTATTTTGTGGATTTTGGCAATGGTGGCACTGGTCATGGCGTTTGCCCCGGCAGAGGGCGAAGCACGCCGTCCCAACACCCATCCGATGCGTTGGTATGAATATGGCATTGTGATCGCCTTGTTCGTCGCTGGCATGGTGATTCGGGGGACAAACCTCGGCGGTAACCCAGATGTCCTTGATCAGGACGAGGCGATTTTTGCCCGTGAGGGGGCGTCCTTTGTCCTCGAAAAATTTCTGATCACGCCCTTTGAACCCGGCTTTCACAGCCACCCCCGTATGTATCAGGCGATGATTGGCGTTTCTAATGCCCTTTTGGGCTTTACCCTTGAAGCGGCGCGGATGCCCTCTGCCATTATGGGGGCGTTAGGGGTGGCTGCCCTCTTTTTGTTGGGTCGGGAACTCTTTGGCTGGCGGATTTCCCTCGCCGCGACGTTGTTCATGCTGCCCTGGTTTTTCCATGTTCAGTTGGCACGGCTCTCGATGAACCAGCCGGGCGATCCGCTCTTTGCCACGCTTTCCTTTTACTTTTTGCTACGGGGGCTGCGCCGTGCCGCGCCTACCGATTATGTCCTGTCTGGGTGTATGCTTGCCTGTGCGCAGTTGTTTTACCTCGGTGGGCGGTTGGTGATTCCGGTGATGATCGCTTACCTCATCTTCCTCTATATTGCTGAACGCCCCTTAATCCGGCGGCAGTGGCGTTATCTGATGATTATCCCTATCAGCGCCTTTTTGATCGCCCTTCCGCAAAACCATTACCTGTTTTACTTCCATGAACCGATCAGCACCCGCGCCGAACCGAACATCTTGCTTGGCGGGCAGTTGCAGCGCATTGCCGATAATGGCGAAAGTGTTACCGATTACCTTGTCACTCAGTTTCGCCATTCGTTCTTAGCGCTTTTTCAAATCCCCGACCAAAGCGGCTGGATTGGGCGTGGCTCAAACATGCTCGGTGTGTGGGGCGCCCCGCTGCTGTTGATCGGCGTGCTGCTCTCGCTGATTGTCATTTGGCGGCGCCCGCGTTGGTCGCTCCCTTTAGGATGGACATTCTCGGTGATCTTGGTCGGCTCTACGCTCTCTATCAGCCCGCCGCAATACCAACGCTATTATCCAGCAGTTTCGGCAATGTCCCTACTGGTGATTATGGGTGCGATGGCGGCTGCCTATGGTTTGGCGAAGATTGTGGGTCGTCCGGGCGCGTACAAAAACATCGTCTTGGGCATTGGTGTCCTGCTCTTTTTGGGCAATGCATGGTTCTACTACGGTGTCTATATCCCCGAATCCCCCTTTTTGCGCAACCGACCCAATTGGGCAACGAACGCCACCGCCCGCGAGATGGTTGCCGCCGCCACCTCCGGGCGACAGATTATCTTGATCAACCAGTTTGCAACGGGTGTTGAAAGCACTCTTGTTGTCCAGTATTTCATGATGGGGCGTTCGTACAACATCCTTGACGATGGCTTGTTCAACTTCAACGCCGCACAGCCCTTCACCGTCATTGCCGCCCCCGAACGCAAGGAAGACCTTGATAAATTCGTGGAGCGTTATCCGGGCGGGCGCGTTCGGCAGGTCTATCTTGGGCAAGATGGCTCGCTTGGCTTGTATGTCTATGAGCGCGGCTAAGGCTAGGCTGTGTTGACGTTTTTGGTTCTTTTAGAAATTTTCTTGACGAACTACGAGGTCTATGACCATGAAACCCCAACCCCTCCCCCCTGAAACCTACCTGCCGCACGCGGTGGAGGTTGCCCGCGCCCTGTTGGGGCAGGTTCTCGTCCGCCAACTGCCTGATGGCACACGCCTTGCCGGGCGAATTGTTGAGACAGAGGCATACACCGGACACGATGATCTCGCCTCGCACGGACGGGTCAAGAAAACACCGCGCAACCTCCCTATGTGGGAAGCGCCGGGACGGGCATATGTTTACCTGTGCCGAGGGACGATGTGGCTGATCAATATCGTGGTTGAACCTGCCGAACAGCCCGCCGCTGTTTTGATCCGCGCCCTTGAGCCAACCGAGGGGTTAGATCAGATTGCAGAGCGACGCACCGGACGCACTGCAAAGGAATGGACAAGCGGACCCGCCCGCCTGACCCAAGCCCTCGCCATTACTGATGCGCACAACCGCGCCGATGTAACGACTACCGAGGCGGGTTTATGGCTGGAGGCAGGGACGCCCATCCCCAATGCAGAGGTTGTTACTGGCGCACGGATCGGGCTTGGTAAGCGCGTCAGCGAACCCTGGTTTTCGATTCCTTGGCGCTTCTGCGTGAAGGGAAACCCGTATGTCTCAAAACCCTTGCCACCATCGGAGAGGAAAACAAAACCATGAGTCATCTTTCTGGAAAAAACGCCCTTGTCTTTGGCGTAGCGAATAAAAATTCGATTGCCTGGGGAATCACCCAAGCCCTTCACGAAGCAGGGGCAAATCTCGGCTTAAGCTACGCCGGCGAAGTTTTGAAAAAGCGCGTGGCGCCTCTTGCCGAAAGCCTTGCCATTCCCTTTGTGGAAGAATGTAACGTCCTTGACGATGCCGCCCTTGACGCTGTGTTTACCAAAGCTGCTGATCATTTCGGTGGGCGGATCGATATTCTTGTTCACGCTGTCGCCTTTGCCGAACGGCAAGACCTTGAGGGGCAGTTTATGCAGACCAGCCGCACCGGATTCAACACAGCGATGAGCGTCAGCGTCTACAGCCTTGTCGCTTTAGCGCAGCGCGTGCGTGCGCTCATGCCTGATGGGGGGACGATCCTAACGCTCAGCTATTATGGGTCGGAAAAGGTCATGCCCCATTACAACGTGATGGGCGTGGCAAAAGCGGCGCTAGAAGCAAGCGTGCGCTACCTTGCCTATGAGCTTGGTGAGCAGCACATCCGCGTGAATGCGATCTCGCCCGGACCGATCAAAACACTCTCGGCAGCGGGTATTCCCGGTTTCCGCGATATGCTCCGCTTCAGCGAGATGGCGTCTCCCTTGCGGGGATCAGCGACGATTGAAGATGTCGGGGCAATGGCATCGTGGCTGTGTTCCGATGCGGGGAAAATGATCACCGGACAAACCCTCTACATCGACGGCGGTTACAGCATTATGGGAATCCCGCTAGGGGCGTTGGCGCAAATTGAAGGGGAGAACAAGGGCGACTCAACAAACGAGTAGGGCGCGGTGGAAAGGTGGGCGCCCCTCGCCTTGTCCCTACATACCCTCTACATAGCGCCCAATCAACTCTGGGAGCGTTTCCCCCGCACCATTGACGATCCCAACAATCTCCGTCAGGGGGACCGCCGCTTCTGGGGAATCATAGGCAAAGGTACGCACGGGCGCACCAAAATCAAGCGCCCGTAGAAACGTTTGCCCGCCTGCACCAGTGACATCAATGCCAATTAGATCGGCGCGGGGGTAAAGCTGGAAATTTTGAAAGAGGAAGTCCCACGCCTCTCGTCCCGTTAGCCCCACGCCCCGCTCACTGACGAACAACCCGGGCACAAGGGGCGGCAAGGCAGGGGAATTATAGGTGAGGGCAAACCGCACGGTGATCACCCCCTCAAAGAGAACGGCATGATCGGCATAGTCGGGCGGAATCTCACCCAAGACGACGATCCCTTTCCCGTCGCCATGGGGCAGGGCAAGGACGCACCCCAGAAGTACCTCGCTGATGTAGGTGGGTTCGGGGAGGGGACGACGCGGCATCTCGTTAACTACTCCTTTGGGGAATTAGGCGTTCCAATTGAGTTCTCATGATGCAGTACAAGCAAACCGCTTCTTCAGCCTGCGAAAGAGACGGCTTGCATCCTCTTTTCAACGTGTTCGTTCCAGTAGTCCGTCAGGAAGGTATCCATAGAAAGAGATAGCCCTCATCTCCCTAACCCCCTTCTCCCTCTGGGAGAAGGGGGAATCACGTCTTTGAGGGGGCTTCTCCCTCACCCCCTCGCCCACAAAACTTCTCCCCTTTTTCCGCGTGCGGGGAAAGGGGGAGCGATTACCTCTCTCTGTTTACGGGGTGGAGGTTAGGGTTTCCAAGCCCCGAAGGGGTGGCTACTCCTAGCCCGCTGCTTTAGCGGCGGGCGCTCACGGGCGGCGATGGGTGCAAGGCATTGCGCCCCTACGGGAATTACACTGTCAACAGTACTTAGCGTATCTGCACCGTATCCTTCAAGGTCACTGTGTCCCCGCCACCCTCCACCGGAAGCCGCGTAAAATCTCCCAATCGATAGACCCCAATCACAATTTGGTATGATCCCGACGGCACGCCCGCCAGATCAAGCACGGCGCGATCTGCAAACGGCACACCCACCGCCCATGCTGAGGTAGGGTACAGCCCCCCACGCGGCGCATGATCCGCCTGCCGAATGGGAATCATTGTACCTGATTCACCCTCCATCGGGAGCAGATGAACAAGGATGTTGAAATCCTCGTCCATGGCTGCCAGCCCTTCCCAAACAAAATCGAGGGTTGCCATAGTCCCTTCATTCCCTTCGCGGCTCAGGGTGTAGCCGTGCCAAGCGATCACCCCCCCAAAAATCGCCCTTTGGGCAATGGCGGGCGAGGGCGGCGGCGTAGCGTTGACCAGCGTCCCCCCCCGTAGAATCAACGAGGCAAGCGCTGTGCCAGAGTCATCATAGAGCGGAAGTCGGCTTGCCACACCTTCACTGAGCGCACTCCATGTCACCTCAAAGGCAAACTGCGCGGGCGCATCCGCCAACGGATCAACGGCGACACCATAGGTATCCTTATAAATCACGCCGGGCTGAAAGGCAGAGGTCGGCAGATTTCCGCCGCCCGGATGGGCGTTGATCTTGTCATAAGGGTTGCCCAGATCATCGCGCCAACCAAGCCGCGTTAGCGAGAGCCGCAGGTTGCGCGGGTCGGGAGCGCCGCGATAGTAAAGTGTCACAATGGCGGACTCCCCCGGAAGGACGGGGGCAGCGTCGATGTGAAAGCCAAGCAACCTGATTCCTTCAACGCGCACCTTTAGGGGAACAGCCTCGGCGGGGAGTGCCTCAACGGTGAGCGGGGGAGCATAGGCGGAACGGATCGCCGTGAAGGGGCTGATCACCGCAGCGGTAATCAAGGGTAAGATGCCTATACTCATCAGCGCCGAAGAAAGCCACCCTTTCCCCATGATGCGCAGCCGCAGCAGGCTGACCCAGCCAAAAATCATCAGGGCGGCAAAGCCCCCCAACGCCGGAAATAACAGCCGTCCCTGTGTGCCGGGGGTTTGGCGCGTCCATTGGATCAGGGCAGCGAAGATGATCAGGCTATGGAGCGCCAGCACCCCAAAAGGCAGCAGGCGATCCCACTCCCGCACCTTCCACAAACGGGCAATCCCTATGATCCCACCAATCACGGCGAGGGCGGTCAGCCCATCCATCAGCGGGTAGAGCCACCCCGCTCCGATCACATTGAACCAGCCAAAGAGCGCCCAAAAGCTGATCCGCAAGCCTTCCATCTCGCGCAGGAAGGTCTCCAGCGTGTAGGGCGTCTCCCGCGCCCCAATGATCTGAATCATCCTACTCGTTCCGGTGGGGTCGCCGTAGAGCGTCAGATTGCGGATATACCACCAGCCAGCGATCAGGGCAAAGGCGGCAAGCCACAGCGTCCCACTGAACAGGGCGCGGCGAAGGCTGATCTGCCGCTTCCAAACGGCGATGCCGAGGGCGGCAAAGGCGGTGGGGTAAAGCAGCAGACCGCTCAACTTTGCCAACGCCGCCATCCCCATGAGAATTCCCAACAGGATCACCAAGCGACGCTCTAGAGAGGCATCCTTGTGGGCGTTCCCACTGTTCTTGAGGAATGCCAAAATGCCCCACAGCCCCAATGCCGAGAACGCCGCCACAAGATTATCGTTGTTCACACTGGCGGTCATAAACAGAAATTGGGGGTTGAAGGCGACGAAAGCGACAGTAACCAGTGGGGCAATTCCCGCTGGAAGGGTGCGGCGGGCAATGCCCCACACGCCGATCAACGTCACCATGCCGAGGATGAGGCTGAACCACCGCACAAGGTAGAAGGCGGTGCTGACAGCCGCCGGAATGTCCGTTCCCGCCCCGTGATGGAGATAGACATTGTTGTTCTGGCGCGCCAAACCGATCCCAATAGCAGCGTGGTCGTTCACAGGGAGGCGCAGCGGCGGCTGATGCCCTTCGGCAAGGCGGACGATCCCCGCGCTAATCAGGTAATAAAGCGGCGGTTGGCTGCCCTCCTGAAACCACAGTGGATCATCCGGCGAATCTTCGGGGCGTTTCTGGTCAGCCCGCTGAACGGGGAGCGTGAAATCGTTGGCGATGCGCTGAATTAGGGCAAAATGATAGCTTTCGTCCGGCGCTTCATAGATGGGAATCGTGATCGCATAGACCGCCCCCAAAAGCAGATAGCCAAGCAGAATCAGGCGAAAGGCATGGCGATGAGCTTGAACAAACATTGGTGCTGTCAATCTAGCATCGGTGGATAATTCGTGATCGCCCGAATCGCCTGATAGAGCGGTTTCAAGCGCCCATACATGGGCAGGTACACCCGCTGATAGAGGGCATCATAGGTTTCCGCCCGCGCTGCGTCCGGTTCGAAAACGCGGCTGATGCGCGTCATCTCCTCAACGGCAGTGGGAAAGTCACGGTGCAGTCCCAATCCAACAGCGGCATCCATCGCCGCGCCCAACCCCGACGCCTCAAAAGTATGGGGGCGTTCGGCGGGCAGCCCAAAAACATCGGCGGTGATCTGCATCACCGCATCGCTCTGCGAGCCGCCCCCGCAGACGCGCAGTCCCTTGACGGCAACCTTGCCGCGTGCCTCGGCGCGGTCTTTCCCCTCGCGCAGAGCATAGGCAACCCCTTCTACAATGGCGCGGTACACATGGGCGCGGGTGTGCATCTCGCCAAAGCCGATCACCGCCCCTTTTGCCTCCCGTCCGGGGCGTTTGATTCCGGGCGTCCAATACGGCTGTAACATCAAGCCCATTGCCCCCGCTGGCGACTCCCCCAAAAGGGCATCGAAAAGTTCCTCAGCAGCAATCTGTTTTTCCGCGGCAATCTGTTCCTCGCGGTGTCCGAACTGCTGTTTGAACCAACTCACCATCCAATAGCCGCGAAAAACCTGTGTCTCAAGGTTGAACGCGCCGGGGACGGCAGCGGGATAGGGTGGGATGAAGGGCGTCACCTCTACATACTTTTCCGAGTGCATGACGATGGTCGCTGTTGTCCCATAGCCCAGACAGGCAATTTCCGGCGTTAGGCAGCCCGACCCTAATACCTCGCAGGCTTTGTCTGATCCAGCGGCGATCACCGGCGTGCCGGGGCGCAACCCTGTTTGGGCGGCAGCCTCCGCCGTCACCCGACCAAGTTCCGCACCCGGGGGCAGCACCTCTGGAAGTTGGGCGGCGTCGATGGGCATTGCCGTCCACTTCCAATCATTGGGGGCGCACCAGCCATGCTTTTTGAAATCAAAGGGGAGGTAGCCAACCATGCAGCCAATGGAATCGGCATAGCGTCCGGTCAGCTTGTATGTGTGGTAGCCAGAGAGCAAAAGGTATTTGTGCGTTTTATCAACAATGTCCGGCTGATTCCGATACAACCAGTTGAATTCTGCCTCAGCTTGAATGTAAGCAATGGTCTCCCGCATACGGATTAGGCGGAAGATCAGCCCCCACAGTCCACCCACCGGCGGGAGATTCGGCGTCGTTCGTTGATCTAACCAGACAATTGCCGGACGGAGTGGCATCCCTGTTTTGTCGAGGTTGATCACCGTCCCCCGCTGGCTGGTGATGCTCACTCCAGCAATCCGTGCCGGATCAATCCCACTTGCCCACAAGCCCTGGCACGCCTGACAAAGCGACTCCCAAAAATAGTCGGCGCTCTGCTCCGCCCACCCGGGTTGAGGAGAGGTATAGGGCGTGATCTTGACTTGGGAGCGCCCGACGAGGTTTCCGCGCAGGTCAAAGGCGAGGGCGCGGACGCTTTGTGTGCCGTTATCGAGGGCGAGAAGTAAATCGGTCATAACGTAGATTCTCCGGCGTGAACCCAACTACCAAGTTGCCGCAAGTCCTTTTAGGGTGAGACGCAAGCGCCATAACCTCACGAGTGTACAGCGGAAATGGTTGCCTTGTGCGAAAAAACATACAACCTGTCCCTACAGCCGCATGAACCAAAAGGGCGTATCCACACCGGCGTGTTGAAAGCCATAGCGCTCATAAACACGCCGCGATGCTAGGTTGCTGGCTTGTGTGTTCACAGTGAAATTGAGAACACCTCGCCCCATGAAGTGATCGAGCATCTCCCCCACCAGGGCTCCGCCAATCCCTTGCCCTTGTGTTTCGGGCAAGACACCAAGCCGCGAAAGGTGGGCAACATGCCCAAGAAGGGTTGAAAACTGATACCCCACGATGCGCCCTTCACGCTCAGCAAGGGTGAATAACGCCGCCTCACGAATGGCATGACGCATTCCGCTGGGTGTCATTTGCCACAGCGGAAGAAAGGCTGCCTGATCCACCGCTAATGCCTGGTCAGCCTGACGAAAATCGCCGTGACGAATGTGGATCGCCTCGTTCACAGCAGGGCGAGGAGAGGGGAGGGGAATCACGCCCCGCCGTTCTAGGTTTACAATCGATTCGCTGTAGCTAAAGCCGAGATCGGCAAGGTAACCCTCCAGCCAGGGGTAAAGCGATAGAATACCCATCGTCGTAACGCCCACATCGCCCAATACCTCCCGTAGCTGCTGCCATAAGGCGAGCAAAATCGCGTGGGTGTCCACCGTCTTCTCAATGGCGATCAGGCGCAGCCAGCTTGTCCCCTCAATCGGCGTCGCCGCGGCAATCACCCCAATCAGGCGGCGGTTTTGCCAGGCAAGAACTATCGGCGCATCGGGGTGGCGTAGCCAATCCTCTATGTTGTCCCAATCAAGATGCAGATGAACGTAACATCTCCCATGGCTGATCATATGAAGGACAGCATGGCGGTTTAAGCGCATATAGGCAGTCAGTTTCAGCGATGGGGCAGCCATGTCTATCTCGCGTTAAAATCAACTCTATTCAGACATTCTAGAGAAGCTTACCCCTAATGGTCAAACTCCTCCATTTTGCAGATTTCCATCTTGGCGTTGAACTTTATGGGAAAACGAACGCCCAAGATGGGATTAACAGTCGGATTCACGACTTTTGCGCCCGTTTGGATGAACTGGTCGCCTATGCCACCCGCGAACAAGCCGATTTAGTGATCTTCGCCGGAGATGCCTTTAAAAACCGCCAACCAAACCCCACTATCCAGCGCGAGTTTGCCCACCGTGTCAGTGACCTTGCCGCCCGCTGTCCCGTTGTCTTGCTCATTGGCAATCACGACATGGCGCAGAGCGAACACCGCGCTTCCAGCATCGATATTTACGATACACTAAACGTCCCCGGTGTTTTGGTCGGCAGCCAGTATGATCTCTATGATGTCGAGACGCCCAGTGGGAAAGTCTTTGTTGGCACAGCGCCCTACCCCATCCGCCAGACGCTGCTCAAAGACAGCCGCGCACAGGGGAAATCGATCTCCGAATTGGATGCGCTCTTGCTAGAGGCTCTGATTGGCGAATTGGATATTCTAGGCAAACGTGCCGAAAACGCGCAGCCTGCTGACGCCCCACGTGTCCTTGTTGGGCATTTCAGCGTCAGCGGGGCAGAACTGGGCAGTGAGCAGGGGATCATGATTGGGCGCGATACGATTGTCCCCATCAGCGCCCTGGATACCCCCGCGTGGGATTATGTCGCCTTGGGGCATATCCACAAGCATCAAAACCTCACCGGCGGACGGCAAGGCGCGACGCCCGTTGTCTACGCGGGCAGCATGGAACGGATTGACTTCGGTGAGGAACGCCAGCCCAAAGGGTTTTGTTGGGTTGATCTTGAGCGGGGCAAAACGCGATGGAAATTTGTCCCCGTCCGCAGCCGTCCATTTGTCACGCTGCGCATTGATGTGCGCGGTGAGATCGACCCCATGCCGAACATCTTGGCGGCAATCCACGAGGCAGAGTTGGCAGAGGCGGTGGTGCGCGTGATTCTCCGTGCCGATGTGGAGTCCGAAAAACTGATCCGCGATGCACCCATCTACGCCGCTCTGAAGGACAGCAAAGCGAGTGTCTACACCCTGAGCAAAGAGGTGGAACGCAGCGCTCGTTCGCGCTTGGGGGATGTTCCAGAGGGGTTGACTCCTCATGAACTGCTCGAACGCTATTTTGTCTCTCTGAATTATTCGCCAGAATATGTTGAAGACTTGCTCACCTACGCCGCGCCTTTCTTACAGGGCGATGCCGAAGGTGGCTAAGGCGTGGTGGTTAAGGCTGGTGGGAGCGTGGGTCGCAACTTGTCCACCCCCAAAATGGGGAATAAAAATCATGATCGATCTGCCCCCGGAAAACGCCATCCCCGCTGAAAAAGCGTAGTTGATAGGTTTCTTCCACGACGTGAAAGAAACGATCCAACACGGCAAACCAATTACCTTCCCGCGACCATGCAAAATCAGCCACTAGCCTGTTTTCATCAAGGGAAATCCCCTTGCTTTCGGGGGCGTCGAAATACCACAGTTCAGGTAAAAAAAGATGCCCATTCGCTCCCGGTACGTAATACCACAGCGCCCGCTGACTATCCCCTGCTTGTCGAATCATCACCGACACTTTATTGAGGTAGCTACCATTATTAGGGGGCATTGTGTATTGGTAGGTAGCCCCACCGTTCGGCTCATAAATATGAATGTGATAGTAGCCCGCGCTGTCCTCATAGGCAACGGTGAAGGGGTAGGCGCTTGAGCGCACGATCATCGGCAGGCTAAACCCCTCGGCAAGCAGCGCTTTTACCGCCTTCACAAAAGCCTCTTTTAGCCACACCAATGAAAGGCGCGGCAATCGCATGGCATCTATCGGTGTTGCCCCTTTCAGCACGCCCTCAGCAAGCGGGTTTAAGCGGCTGCCCTTTATGGCATAGATGACCCAAGCCGCATCCTTTGTTAGGTTGTTGTAGGTATACCCAAGCGTCTCCCCCTCGGTAGAGAGCAGCGCTTCACGCGGCTGAAAAAAGCGTTCCTTTGGGGGAACAACGGCAATGCCCGCCGCCCCAATGACAAAGACCTCAGCGCGGCGCGTTCGGTAGGTGTAGGTGACGGCGAAGGTATCCCCTGTGATGGCACTCTGAATCGCCTGAATATCGCCTTCCCCATAACTCGGAATCCCGACGAATTGCGCCATTTTGAGCGGGGCTATTGACCATAAAACGACCCACCGTCGCCCGGGTGAGGATGCCCGCTCTATCGTGGAGAGGATGTAATCGCCGCTGCCCGACCACCCAACGAGGGTGTTTCCAATCTCCGAATACGCCCCGATCTCATAGGTTGCCCATGAGCCATCGGTGACGTTCACCACCCCTAAACTGATACGGCTTGTACGGGGCGTGACATACTGAACGAGGAAATAGCGTCCGTTGGGAGACCATTGCTGATACTGGGGAATCATATTTTCTGGAAAGGCGACAACCGTTTCCCATCTCTGTGCCGGTGTTCCGCCTATGGCGGCAAGGCTGATCCCACGCAAACGGTTCGTCTGACCTTCCCAAAGGCGGATCACATGCGTTGAATAGGGGTTGGGAAGGTATGTATCAAGATAGTGCCGGATGGGTTCGGGGCGGTGAGTGACAATCCCACGTCCGCTGGCAACGTCGATCAGCAGTGGCGGCATCTCCCGCCGTCCAATGCCCTGCTCCACCACATACAAGCAGCGTTCGCCGTCGTCCCCGCGCAAGCCCAGTCCCCGCGCTCCGGCAACACCCAGAAGGCAGAGAAGCACTAATCCGCTGACGATCCCAACCACACGTCCCATCGCCTAGCTCGTTGACTTTCTGTGTGTCCAGCTTAGCCTGGTTTAATCGTCGCTCCACGACGTAAAATGGGCAGCCGTCGCTGCGTCTCCCGCGTTGATTCCGGCTGCACATCGCCCAAGGCGGGAAGCTGAACAGTGAAGGTCGATCCCTGTTCGGGGACGCTCTCTACGAAGATCCGTCCGCCGTGTGCCTCAGCGATCCACAACGAAATAGAGAGTCCCAAGCCCGCCCCGCCCATGTCGCGGGCGCGTGCCTTGTCTACACGATAAAAACGCTCAAAGATGTGGGGAAGATCTTTTTCGGGAATCCCAATCCCCGTATCGCGGACGCTGAATTTGGCAAACCCCTCATCATAGCGAAGTTGCAAGGTCACCCGTCCCCCTTCAGGGGTGTATTTAATGGCATTCGTGATCAGGTTGAGCATAAGCTGCTTGAGGCGATCCGTATCCCCCTTGATGCGCACTGCTTCAATCCCTGCCGAAACAACCTCTACCTTTTTCCCCGCCAAAACTTTCGCTTGGCGGTAAAGCTCAAGGGCAAGGGTGTCCATATCGATAATCCGCATATCAAGTGGTAGCCGTCCGGCGTCTGCCTGTGCCAACAGCAGCAGATCGCCCACCAAACGCACCATCCGCTTGTTCTCGCTCTCAATCGCCTCTACTTCAAGGGAATCCATCTGCGGATAAAAGCGGCGGATGAGATCAACATTCCCTTGAATCGTGGTCAGCGGCGTCCGCAGTTCATGGGAAATATCGGCAACAAAGCGCCGCTGCGCCTTAAAAAGCCGTTCAAGACGGGCTAAGGTTGTGTTGAAGGTTGCCGCCAGTTGACCCAATTCGTCGTTCGCCCCCTCATAGGGAATGCGCTTGCTCAGGTCATCGGCGGCGGTGATTTGCGTGGCAATCTGGCTGATTGTCTCAATTGGCTGAAGCGCCTGCCCCGCAATGATCAACCCGATGAGGAAGGACACCACCAGCGCCACCCCCCCCGCTCCCACCATGACCCACACCAAGCGGCTCATTGCCGCTTTTAAGAGTGTCAACGGCGACATAATTTGGATAGCGCCAATGTGTCCCCCATCAGGGCGCACAAGGGGAAAGGTGGAGACTATCGCTGGCGTTCCGTCGTCTAGAATCACGTCAATCGTCGTCAACTGAACGTTCATCAAGCCTTGACGATCAAAGGGATAAATGAAGGTGGTGTTTGCCGTTTGCTCAATCATCCCTCCATCCCGTCCCCAGATTTGGACATACATCCCCGGTGCGGTGTAAATCATCTGCGAAAGTCGCCGTTGCAGCGGAGGGCGATTGATCTCGCCGGTGATCGTATCGAACGAGGAGGAGATCGTCTCCACAATGCCCTCGGCGGCAAGGCGCATGTTGTCTTGAATTTGCGTCCGCCACGCCCAGTTCAAAAGGGTGAAGGACGAAATCCCAAAAACGACGATCACCGTTCCTAAAAGGAGGGAGTACCACAACGTGAGGCGTGTACGGATTGACATACAAAACAGTCCCAACCATTCCCAATGGCGGCTAGTGTACATGATTCCCATAAGAGTGGGGTGAGCCACCAGCCTGATTCACACCCCCAGCTAAGGCATAAAGGCGGCGGACACACGGTTGCTGATGAAATAGGCATCAGGCGTCAGTCGCAGCCGCTGCCCATCGAATTCAATCAACCCCTGATCGCTCAACCGCCGCAGCACCTCACCGTAGATCGATTCAAGGGGAACGCCAAACCGCGCCCGAAAACCAGCCCGATCCACCCCCTCCTGAATCAAACGTAAGCCCGTGAATAGGTATTCCACCATCGCCTCGGCATAAGGAATCGGCGTTGAGGACGCTACCGCCGCCGAAAGCGGGAAGCGTGAGGGCGCGTTTGCCTCCATGCGGGCGAGATACAGTTGTAGATTGCCCATAACCTCATAACGTATGCCGTTCACAAAGCCATGCGCCCCCATGCCCACCCCTATGTAATCGCCATATGTCCAATACTGGCGATTGTGGCGCGATTCATATCCCGCCCGCGCCCAATTGCTGATCTCGTAATGGATGAATCCTGCTTCTCTCGTCCGCGCTTGTGCCATTTCATACATGGCTGCCGCTAAATCGTCGTCCGGGGTGGGGAGCGATCCCTTGTTCACCCGTCGGGTGAGTGCCGTACCGTCCTCCAACTCAAGGGCATACAGGGCGAGATGATCGGGGGCAAGGGCGAGGGCTGCCGTTAGGGTCTGCGCCCAGTTCTCTAACGTTTGGCGAGGGAGGGCGAAGATGAGATCAAGATTTACATTCGTGAAGCCTGCCCGTCGGGCGGCATCGACAGCGCGGGCGGTTGTCTCTGCCTTGTGATCGCGTGCCATCAGGCGGAGTTCATCGGGCTGCGCCGATTGCATCCCGATACTCAGGCGGTTCACACCGTGTTCACGGCAGGCGGCAAGGTATGCCTCGCTCACATCGCTCGGATTCGCCTCCATCGTGATCTCGGCGTCCGCTGTCACCGCAAAGGACTCCCGCACCGCGTGAAGGATCATCCCGATCTGGTCGGGTGTCAGGCGGGTGGGTGTCCCCCCTCCGAAATAGATGCTGTGCAAGGGGCGCTCGTGTTGGGCAAGGGAGGTCACCTCCCGACACAAAGCGCTGACATAGGCGGGGATCAGCGCTTCGGCACGGGTGACAATGGTGAAAGCACAGTAGGTGCAGCGCACCGCACAAAAAGGAATATGAAGGTAAAGCGAAAGCGGCGCTGTGGACATTAGGAGAGGCTTCACTCCTCTGCCTCTTTTTTCATTATCGCACAAGACAGCCCAAGTGGTTGCCCATCGGCGTGTTTCCTCGTAAGATCACCGCGTTGATACGATACCCACCCAGTTTATGAGCTTATGAGGGGCAGCCCGTCCATGACGACGCTTGACCAAAAAATGATTCAAGACCTGATCAACCTTCTTTCCCCGCTCGTCCTTGACCCCGACGAACGCCCTGCCGTTCTCAGCCAAGCGCTCGGTGCGGATCACCCCCTTATGGTGCAGCTTGATTTCAGCGGCGCGGCATCAACTTTCGTCGCCAATGCTGCCCCTTTGCTCAACACCTACGGCGAGGCAGACGGGCGCACCGCCCTTGACCGCCTGCGCACCTTTGCTGCCGCCCGCCGAGGGATAAACGCCCCGCCCCCGCCGCGTGTTTTCATCAGCTATGCCCGCAAAGATGGCGAGGCGTTCGCCGCCGGAATGCGCGAGGCGCTCTTGGCGGCGGGCATTCCACTCTGGCAAGACCGCGTTGGAATGGAAGGTGGGCGCGATTGGTGGGGACAGATCACCGACGCGATTGATCAAGTCCAATTCATGATCCTCATCATGACCCCCGCCGCTATGGAATCGGAGATCGTCCGCAAGGAATGGCGCTACGCCCGCGCTCAGGGCGTCTGTGTTTACCCCGTAAAAGGGGCGATGGGGCTGGATTTTGCCTCCCTCCCTCGCTGGATGCGCGACGCCCATTTTTACGATCTCGGCGTTGACCCCGCCACCCTGATAGCCGGCGCGGAGTGGGCGAAATTTACCCGCGATCTTGCCGCCCCTTGCGAGACTCCCCGTGTTCCCTTTCCCTATGACAAGGAAAAATACAGTGGGTTTGTCCCGCGCCCAACTGAATTTGAGGCATTGATTACGCTACTTTTGGATGAATCGCGGGAGTCCCCAAAGGCGATCACGGCGGCGCTGCGTGGGGCGGGCGGCTATGGCAAAACCACCCTCGCCCGCGCCCTGATTCACGATGAACGCATCCAAATTGCCTATGACGACGGGATTCTTTGGGTGGAACTTGGTGAGGCGGTGGACGACGCCCGACTCCTTGCCAAGATGAACGATGTGATCGAAGCGCTCAGCGGAAAACGCAACGAAGCAGCCACGCTAGAGCGCGGCAAAGAACGGTTTGCCGAACTCTTGGCAGATCGGGACATTCTGATCGTCATTGATGATGCGTGGCGAAAAAAAGATGTAGACCCCTTCCTTGTGGGCGGCGGACGCTGCACACGGCTGATCACCACCCGCAACAGCGACACCCTCCCACGAGGGGCGCAGCATCTCCCCGTAGACGCCATGAAACCCAATGAAGCGGTGGTGCTCCTTGCCGCTGGTCTGCCTGACGGGGAAGAAGGGGCGCTGGCAAACTTGGCGCGGCGCTTGGGGGAGTGGGCGCTTCTCCTAGCGCTGGCAAATGGTGTTTTGCACGAGCGCATCGGGCGCGGCGAAACGCTGGCAGAGGCGCTTGATTACGCCGATAAAGCGCTCACCAAGCGCGGTCTTGCCGCCTTTGATGCCCGCGATGCCGGATCGCGCAATGACGCCGTGAAGGTGACGCTAGGCGTCAGTTTATCCCTTCTGAAAGCAGCCGAGACTGGGCGATTCTCCGAATTGGCGATCTTCCCCGAAGATACAGACATCCCCTTGGAAACCGTCGGGCGCTTGTGGGCGGCGACGGGCAACCTTGATGAATTTGACACCGAGGAACTCTGTGGGCTGCTCTATTCCCGTTCGCTCTTACAGAGTTTAGATTTAGGGCGGCGGGTGATTCGCCTTCACGATGTCGTGCGCACTTATCTAAGCGATGAGCATACCAACGCCCTCAAAGGCTGGCATAATCAGTTCTTGGGCGCGTATAAACTTTCCGAGTGGTGGCAGCTTTCGCACAGCGAACCTTACCTGTGGGAAACCCTCGCTTACCATTTGCTGGAGGCGGGACGCCGGGAGGACTTTTTCCGCACCGCCGCCGATTTACGCTACATTGCCATAAAAACCTTGCTACAAGGGACACTGAAAACAGAAGGGCTGCTCCTCAGCGCTATTCAGCAGGGGGAGTCCGATCCGGCTCACAAACTGCCCCCTATCCTCAGGACTCTCACGAATCGCTATCAGACCTCCGCCCATATGCTGGAGCGCTGTTCCACCCTGAATGAGGTGGGGGCGACCCTCCTCGTGCGCATTTTGGGTGGAGATGGTCAGGCGGCGCTGGAATCATTTATTCCCACACCCTACATCACCGCCATTGAATCCCTTCCCGACCTGCCCCACCCCTCCCTCATCCGCACACTGACGGGGCATGGCTCTGGCGTCACGGGCTGTCTTTTCACCCCCGATGGCAACGAAATTGTCTCCAGTTCGTATGATGGGACGCTCAAAATTTGGCATATTGAAAGCGGCGCGGTGCGCCTCACCTTGCGCGGGCATAGCGATTCCGTTCGGGCGTGCGCCATCAGCGCCAATGGCACGCTGATCCTCTCCGCTTCCAACGATGGGACGCTCAAACTCTGGGATCGGCACACGGGCGAAGAACGCCAAACGCTCAGCGGGCATGACAGCCGCGTGACCTGCTGCTCCCTCAGCGCTGACGGCAAAACTGCCCTCTCTGGCTCTGAAGATAAAACTCTAAAAATCTGGGATGTGGCAAGCGGGCGCGTCCGCTTCACCTTAGAGGGACACACCGAGAACATCTGGGGCTGTGCGCTCACCGCTGATGGCAAACGGGCGGCGTCTGCCTCCGCCGATGGGCGGCTCATTGTGTGGGATGCCCTGAGTGGGCAGCCCCTTCAAACGATTATAGCGAACGAGGTCGGCGTGACTGGCTGTGCATGGGGACACAACGATCAGGCGCTTCTCGCCGCACTTGTCGATAAAACGGTGGGCGTTTGGGACGCCCTCAGCGGTGAGTCGGAAATGACGTACATAGGGCATGAAGGATGGGTGAACGCCTGCGCGTGGATGGGTCCATACCCAATCAGTGCTTCGGCGGATAAACATGTTGTTGTCTGGGACATCAATTCACGACGGCAGTTGGAAATCCTCAGTGGTCATACGGGCGGCGTCAACGCCTGTGCCGCCTACGAGAACTACATTGTTTCCGCCTCGGTAGACCGCACGCTCAAACTATGGGAAATTCCCGTTTCGGTCTTCACCACCCACCCCGATAGCCACGCCGAAGCGCTGTACGAAGAAAAACCTATCCGCAGCCTTGCGGTAAACCTCTCGCCTACGGCAAAAACCCTTGTCGTCACCTCTCAAGGCGATCTGCTCAATCGTTATGAATCCTCTTCCACCGCCGCCGAGATTTTAGAAGACAGGGGGCAGGTGGATCGTCTCATCTTCAGCCCTGATGGGCAGCACCTTCTTGGTCTGAACGAATTAGGGCGCACCCTGACGATTTGGGAGACGAACACGTGGCAACCGATCAAAACGATTGGTAGTTTTGGCGCCTCGCTCTACGATGCGGCGATCAGCCGCGACGGAACGCTGATCGCCACCGCCTCTAGCTCTGCCCGTATTTACCGCTTTGGGCAGAACGTGCCGCTGATCAAGTTCCGCGAGACGGGACACATCATGCGCAGTGTCGCCTTCAGCCCCGATGGGCAGCAGCTTATCAGCGGGGCGGCAGATGCCAGCCTCACCATTTGGGAGGTGGCAACCGGCAATGCCCTGCACACCATACGCCGACATGCAAAGGTCGTTCGATGCCTCACCTACAGCCCCGATGGACGGTTCATCCTCAGCGGCGACGTGATCGGCACAATCTACCGTTGGGATGCCCGCTCCGGCAACGCTTACGGCGGGGTGAGCGCTCACGACGGCGTGATCAACCGTATTGTCTTTTCCCCCGATGGGCGGCACATTCTGACCTGTGCCATTGACGGCGTGCTGAAGGTATGGGACGCCACCCTCACAACACTGATTGCCGCTTTTTATGCCGATGGGGCGATTTACGATGCCGCTTGGCTGCCCGATGGGGAACGGATCGTCGCCGGGGGAGAGCGCGGACTCTATTGGTTGAAGGTCGTCTGGTGATGGTACACTTCAGTACAAGTCATTTCAAAACCCCACCTTTTGCCCCCCGTAAACGGGGAGGGGATGTTCATCCTCTGTCCCTACAAGCGGGAAAAGGGGGTAGGGGGATAGGGGTTTTTGAAAGACGCTCTAGCGTCCTACCCTACCCCGCACGGAGTCTGCAATGAACCTGACGCTTGAAGACATGCGCCGATTGGTACAGATTTTGAGCAGCCTTACCGATTTAGCCAACGATGTGGGGCGGGGCAATGTCCTTCGCTTGGCGGGCTTAGAGCGCTTTATTGCAACGATGGCGCCGGGGCTGAACGTTCAAAACTATGTCGTCCTGCTGCTTTCCGAATTGCAAACGTTCGGGATCGATCCGGCGGCACACCGCCACGTCTTAGCGATGTACCTGGACTATATTCAGGAAACCTACCTTGTGGGTCGCTCTGATGATCGGAATTTTGTTCGGGCATTGATCGGTTTGCCGCCTATAGAACTGACTGCCCCTGTGCCGCCCATTCCCACCGCGCCCGTCGCGCCCAATCGGATCACCATCCTGTTCCTTGCTGCCAACCCCACAGCGACAACCCGCCTTCGCTTGGACGCCGAATACCGCCAGATTGATCAGCGCCTTCTTGCCGCCCGCTTTCGGGATCGCTTCATGCTTGAACTATCGCCCGCCACCCGCCGAGGGGATTTGCAACAAGCGTTTTTGCGGTTTACCCCGAACATCGTCCATTTTTCCGGGCATGGTAGCGAACGCAGCGAGATTATCCTTGAGGATGCCAATGGGGGAGCGGCTGCCATTCCCCGTGAGGCGCTCAGCAGCCTGTTCAATATCCTAAATCAGGATGGACAGATACGCTGTGTGGTCTTAAATGCCTGTTACAGCCAAGCCCAAGCGGAAGGCATTGCCGAGTCGGTGGATTGTGTGGTGGGCATGGCAGATGCGATTGGCGATAACGATGCCATTGCTTTTGCCGAAGCGTTCTATCAAGCGCTTGCCTATGGGCGCAGCGTGAAACAAGCTTTTGAACTGGGCAAAAACGCCATTGATCTCCAACGCTTGCCCGATGCGTTCGTCCCCCAATTGATCACGCGGGCGGGGGTTGATCCCGCCGCGATCACCTTTGCCTGAGCAAGACGCCTCACCACCGCCGTTCGATCATGTACTGCCCCCACGTGATCAACAAATCGCGGTAAGGCGTGGGGGCAAGTATCTCAATTTCTGTCAGCGCCCCTTCCACCATCCGCTGCGCGACAGACTGTGTGTACTGGATCGCCTCCACATCGCGCAGGACGGCTGTCGCGGCGAGGATCGCTTCCTCACTGGCGTCAGAGCGCCCAAAGGCATGAAGAAACGTCTCCCTTTTTTTGCCAACCGCTTCGCGCAGCGTATGCAGGGCAAGGAGGGTCATTTTCCCCTCGCGCAGATCAGCGCCGACAGGTTTTCCGGTGATCGCCGTCTCCCCAACGACTCCTAGAATATCATCCTGAAGTTGGAACGCCGTCCCGCACGTCCCGCAAAAACGGGCGATCTGGGCGACTTCTGGGGTGTTTCCGCTGGCATCCCCTAACCCGATCATCGCTCCCGCACGCCCCGCAAATTCATAGAGGACGCCAGTTTTTTTGCGAAGCATGGCAAGGATTTGGTCTTCCGTTGGGTTAAACGCATCGCGGCTGGTGAACTGCACATCGAGTGTTTCACCCTCCAACAGCAAAAGCTGAACGTCCGTCGCCAACTCCCCCACAAGGCGTAGTACCAGCCGAGGATCAACCCCAAATTGGGTGTGCAGATCGTGGAACAGCATGTAAGACCACGATTGCTGAGCATCTCCGGCAAGAATGGCAATCACCCGCCCGTAATGCTCAGCGGCGTCCCCCGTCAGACCGAATTCTTGCGCCCCGCGTTGGGCAAATTCCACATGGACAGTGGGCTTGCCCCGCCGCAGCGGGTCTTTATCGATCACATCGTCATGGACGAGAGTCCACGTGTGGTACACCTCAATGCCCGCCGCCGCCGGAATCGCCACCTGTTCATCGCCGCCCACCGCCCCACAACTTAGCAGCATCACCGCCGGGCGAAGGGATTTCCCTCCCAGTTTGAGGTAGCTCAACGCTGCCTGATGGATATGTGGCGGCGAAAGGCGGGCGGCATATGGATGATTAAAAATATAGTCATAAACGCGCCCACGCCGTTCAGCAAGTTCTTTCAGAAGCGCATCAAAACGCTGATCTATCTTTATAGCCATTCCTAAGTGCGTCACCCTACCTTTTGTGAGCCATATAGACTATTCCTCAGCGCAGATTCTAGCGAAGCGGGCGCAAAAATGCCGGATCAACGCTGATCGGTTGGGTAAGCTGCACCTGAATGTACTCCGTCCCATCAGCGGTACTGGCGCTTCGCCCCAACCCATAGGGGACGAGGTTGTTATTGGCAATCACAATAGACTGTTCGGCGGAAGGGTAAATAGCGGCGATAGAACGGTAGGGGTATTTGAAGGGATTGCTCAGCCCAAAGGCATCACGCGCATTGTTGAAAATAGGGTCTACAGCGATTCCATTCGGATCCTCCACATTCAAGAGATCGGCAAGGGGGGTCTTGGCGCTCGACCCATTGCGTAGGTTGATTAGGAACACCTTTTTGAAGGCGGCACGGCGGTTTTCGCCACTATCGAGTTCGATTATCATCGCTTCATCATTGTTGATCATCGTCATCCCGCCAACCTGATCGGCATCCCGATCCAGATTATAGGTAGTTGCTAGTGCCTCGAAGGAACGGGTCGTCAGGTTGAACGCCCGAAAGGTGATTCCCCGTCCGCCGTTGTGTTGGGCAATGATCAACGCCGACTCATTAGGCGTCACCCCCATCCCTTGTAAACGTCCACCATCAAGGGCAATCGGCGGCTCTAGCAGTTTTCCGTAAGCGTCAAAGCGCAGCAACGCGGGAGTCATTTCTTCCGCAACCCAATACGAATTTCCTACGCGGCTCATGGCGCGAGGGCTAAAATCTGCGCCCGTCAGATAGCGCGTTTTGCTATCGCCATTCACCAATGGCTTGCTCACATAGCCGTTGGGGTCAGCAAGGATTTGCCGATCCAACTGGACGACTTCTCCAGTTCCACTCCCCACCCGCCGGAAACTCAGTTCAAACACATAGATGCGCAGTTGGAAATCGGCGCTGCTTTGCCCGCCAAACTGTCCACTGGTCAGTGCTACCCATGTCCCTGGATAGGCGCCGGGAAGGATCGCTGTGATTGAGCCGACAGGCTGGCTGTCAAAGGGGATCTTCACGCCGTTGATCAACGCGCCTTTCCCCAGCGCCACCCCCGCTGGCGGTCCATCATTCAGGTAATTGGAGGGCAATATGGCACGTCCGGTCAGTTGGGCGCGGGTCTGGGCAGAGACCACGCCGGGCAAACTAACAAGAAGGGCGGTCACCAAAACCCCCAAAACAAAGGCGGCGCGGCGTGTGTTCATCATCTAATTCCCCATTAGGCAGCAGCTTCATATAGAATCTATAGAAGCTATTGTACCCCTGACCGCCCTCTGTGTCTTTGCTTCCCTCCAAAAGCCCCCAAAAGGTGGGGTTATGAAGGGGAATCAAAAAACCCCACTCTTTACTGGGGTTTCTTTTGAGCGGGCGATGGGACTCGAACCCATGACCTTCTCCTTGGCAAGGAGACGTTCTACCACTGAACCACGCCCGCATGATAGAAGAAAGTATAGATCACTTTGCCAAACTTGGCAAGAGCAATTTTGGCGCCGCGTTTTGCCGCGTATTCTCCCTTTTCAGCCAGACCTTCCCTTCAGAGTCAGGCTTGCCGGATTATGCGTTTTAAGCGATACTTTGAATTCGGAGGTGCTACCGTATTATGCAGCCAACACGGGCTATTACCAAGCGAATCCTCCCCGGTTCGCTCACGGGCATCCAAACTTGGGTGCGTCTCATGGGCTATCTGCGCCCCTATCGCCGTTGGGTTGTCGTCACCGCCATCGCGCTCACCGCATCTACCATCCTTGCTATTCTCATCCCGCGTCTGCTCCGCGACGTGATCGATATTGGCGTGACGCAAGGCGAATCATCGTTTATGGTTGCGGCGGGTGCGCTCGTCATTGGCTTGGGCATTTTTCGTGGAGTCTCGGGCTTCCTCTTTCGCTTTTTTGGCGAGCGCCTTTCCCACTACATTGCCTATGACATTCGCAACGAAGTCTACGACAAGGTACAGCGCCTGCCCTTTGCCTACCACGACAGTGCCCAAACGGGGACACTGATCACCGTTGCCATCAGCGATGTGGACGAGGTGCAGCGGTATTTTGGCTTCGGCTTGATCGACGGTATCAACACGCTCTTATTGTTTGCGGGCGTCACCGTCATGATGCTGACGACCAACCTCTGGCTCACCCTAATTGCCCTCACACCCCTCATTCCTCTGGCGATCCTCTCTGTACGCTTTGCCCGACAGGTTGATCCGCGTTGGCGCGGCATCATGGAGCGCGTCCAAAAGTTGGGCAATCACCTTCAGGAAAGCGTCATCGGGGCGCAGGTCGTTCGTGCCTTTGCCCGTGAGGATTACGAGATCGGCAAATTTGCCTACCAAAACGTTGAATTATTCAACCAGCAGCTTGGGCTAACCCGTACATGGGCATACTTCTTGCCCCTCAGCGCGTTCATCGTCACCTGTTCGGTGGCAGCGGTGCTGTTTGTGGGGGCGCTTTTAGAGCGGGCAGGCATGGCGGGCGTCACCGTGGGGACAGTGGTCGCTTTCAACGCCTATGTGCTGCTCTTAGGGCAGCCTCTCCGCTTTTTCGGTTTTGTGATCATCCTTACGACGCAGGGCGTCACCAGCAGCCGCCGCATCTTCGATATTTTAGACGCCGCCGAAGACATCAAAGATGTTCCCAACGCCGTGCCGCTCCCCCCCATTAAAGGGCATGTCCGGTTCGAAAACCTCAGCTTTCGTTACCCCGATGCGCCTGATTACACCCTACGAGGGATCACCATCGAAGCGCAGCCGGGACAGGTGATCGCCCTTTTGGGCAAAACCGGATCGGGCAAAAGCAGCCTGATCAACCTGATCTCTCGCTTTTACGAGGCAACACAAGGGCGCGTCCTAATTGATGGGAGAGATGTGAAAACGGTCACGCTGGAGAGTCTGCGGCGGCAAATTGGCGTTGTCTTACAGGAATCCCTTTTGTTTTCGGCGTCCATCCGCGAAAATATCGCCTATGGTCGCCCCGATGTTTCCGAGGAGGCGATCATCGCCGCAGCAGAGGCGGCAAACGCACACGGCTTCATCACCGAATTTCCCGATGGCTACGACACGCTCATCGGTGAGCGCGGTGTGACACTTTCCGGCGGGCAGCGCCAGCGGATCGCCATTGCGCGGGCGCTGCTCATCGATCCGCGCATCCTCATCCTTGACGATTCGATGAGCAGTGTCGATACGAAAACAGAATTCCTCATCCAAGAGGCGCTTGAACGGCTGATGAAAGGGCGGACGACCTTCGTCATTGCCCAACGCCTCACCACCGTCCAAAACGCCGATACCATCCTCGTCTTAGATCACGGCGAGATTGCCGAACGCGGCACGCACGCTGACCTTTTGGCACGTGATGGGCTTTACGCTGATATTTACCGTTTGCAACTCGAAGATCAAGAACGCCTGCGCCGTGAACTCATGGTGACGGGCGGTTTGTTGGAGGCGAAACCGTAACCCCCTATGGGAATGATGCTCTCAGCAACAGCCGAACATACGAAAAAGGTCTTCGATTGGGCGGTGACGAAACGCCTTTTCACCTACCTTCGCCCTTTCCGCAAGCAGCTTATCCGTGCCTTTGCAGCGGCGGTTCTCACCGTCGTTGCCGCTGTTGTTGGCTCGCCCCTGATCGGCTTCATTGTCGAACGGGGCGTTCAAAACCGCGATCTGATGGCGGTGGCTGTGGGTGTTTTGGTTTACCTTGCCGCCGATGGCTTTGGCACGCTTGGCTTTCACCTTCAAGTGCGGAATATGTCCTACGCCGGGCAGCATGTGATCCAAAAACTACGCGATGAAATGTTCGCCCACATTCAGCACCTCTCGCTCTCATTCTTCAGCACCTACGAAACAGGGCGGCTGATCGCCCGCGTCGTGGGCGATGTCAACGTCCTGCGCGAGGCGCTCACCTTTGCCATTGTTGGCACGTTCCGCGATCTGATGATCCTGATCGGTATTCTGATCGCCATGACGCTGATCAACCTCCCCCTAACGTTGGTGGCGTTGGCTGCTTGCGCCGCCTTGATCATTGTCGCCAATGTCTGGCGTATTTATGCACGCAAGGCATACAGCGCCGTCCGCGAGACGAACGCCGTTGTCAACGCCGAACTCAGCGAAGCCTTCAACGCCGTCCGTGTGACCCAGGCGTTCGCCCGTGAGGGGTTTAACTACCGCCGCTTTGCGGAGGAGAAGAATCTTGCCCACCGCAAGACGAACACCCGCGCCGCGCTGATTAGCGCCGGATTTTTCCCGACGATTGAACTCGTTGCCGGCGTGACGATGGGCTTTTTGATCATCGTTGGTGGGTCGCTGGTTTTGAATCAGCAGCTTTCCGTAGCGACCTTAATCACCTTTGTCCTGTACATCGAGCAGTTGTTCTTTCCCATTCGGATGTTGGCGCAGCGTTACAACATCTTCCAATCGGTCATGGCCGCTGGCGATAAAATCTTCACCTTACTCGATACCCCTATCGAGGTGGATGACGCGCCCGATGCAGTGGACGCGCCGCCCCTCAAAGGGCATGTCCGCTTTGAAGAGGTCGCCTTCACCTACACCGACCCACTCACAGCGAAGGCGGAAACTTCTGGCGATTTGAAGGTGGCAGAGCGTAGTAAGAAAAATGGGACAAATGGCGCAAATGGGCATCATCCTGAGAATGGGCATGAATATGAGTCGCCACTCCCGGGCGGCGAAAACGTTTTGAAAAACGTCACGTTGGATGTTCCCGCTGGCTCTACGGTAGCGCTGGTGGGGCATACCGGAGCGGGAAAAACAAGCATCGTCAAGCTGATCATGCGCTTCTATGACATCAAAGAGGGGCGCTTGACGATTGACGGTATGGATATTCGCCGCTTAAAACAGAAAAGTCTTCGCGCCCAAATGGGTGTCGTCACCCAAGAGACGCACCTGTTTAGCGGCACAGTTTTGGAAAACATCCGTTACGGGCGCTTGACCGCAACCGACGAGGAGGTGAAGGCTTCGGCGCGTGCTGTTGGCGCAGAGCCGTTCATCCTCCGCCTAGAAAACGGCTACGATACAGAGGTGCATGAAGGCGGTGCGCTTCTCTCATCGGGACAAAAACAACTTCTTGCCTTCGCCCGTGCGCTGCTGGCAGACCCGCGCATCTTGATCCTTGACGAGGCGACCAGCAGCATCGACACCCAGACCGAAAAGGTGATTCAAACGGCGCTGACAACGCTGCTCAAAGGGCGTACCAGTTTTGTCATTGCCCACCGTCTCAGCACAATCACGGCGGCGGATGTGATCGTCGTCATGGATCACGGTCAGATTATTGAAAAGGGGTCACACAGCGACCTTTTGGCATTGGGCGGCATGTACCGCGATCTCTATACAATGGCGTATGCCAAGCCGATCCAATCGGTGAACTAAGAACCTACCCGTAAATTCGGGTTTGGCGTATAAGCGAGGCGTCTCTGGCAACCACACCTGGCTTGCCAATGGTGCGTTTCCCTAAACGTTGCCAACAAAGGAGGGTGAGGGCTTGTGCCTACCATTCACATGGTTAATTTACGGATAGATACTAAGCATGCCTCAAGGGATGCTCCACAAAGTGGTGGGGAAAGGCGGCAAAACACGTTACCCTTTTCTGTTTAGGACTGTGTGGGACATGATGAAAAGGTGTAGCCTGTGAATCTCATGCGGTGGGTAAAAATGGGCATTCTCGGCGGTGGAGTAGGGGCGGCGGGGGCGTGGCTGTGGCGCTACCTTCAACCCGAACATTCGCCGCTGGTACTAGAACATGCCGTCGTTGTGATCACTGGGGCATCGGGGGGCATTGGGCGTGCCTATGCCCATACCTTTGCCAAACAAGGCTGTCGGATTGTCCTTGCCGCCCGCCGTGCCGATGCGTTGGAGGAAGTCCGCACGGAGATCGCCCCCTATGCCGCAGATGTTTTGGTTGTCCCGACGGATGTCCGTGATGATGACGCTCTTGGCAGGCTTGTCCAGACCACGCTGGATGCCTTTGGGCAGATTGATATCCTGATCAACAATGCCGGCGTGACACAGCACGGAATGCTGCACCGCGAATCACCTCAAGATATTCGCGCCCTTGTCGATACAAACCTTGCCTCGGCAATGGCGCTCACCGCGCTTGCCCTCCCCTCCATGTTGGCGCGGGGATCGGGCTGGATTGTCAATCTCGCCTCGGTTGCCGGGCATACCGATTTTCCCTTTTACATCGTCTATGCCCCCGTCAAACGCGGCTTGATCAGTTTTGGCGATACGCTTCGCCGCCAATTGGATGGGACAGGCGTCCACGTCCTCAATGTCATGCCCAGCTACACCACAACGGCGATGGTCACTCCTTCTGTCATGGCGTGGGTGAAAAGCATGGACATGGCGGTTGATACCCCTGAGACCATCGCTGAAAAGACACTTGATGCGCTGTTGAAAAACCGCAAGGAACTCCTCTTTGGGGGGCTGCTTCTGCGAGGAGGCTTGTTCCTTCAACGGCATTTCCCGCGTTTGGCAGATATTCTGGGGCGGACGATGATTGATGTCACCACCTACGAAATGACGGATTCAAAAAGCCCCCTGCGTGAAAACTGAACTGGGTGGTTATCAAGCCTCCCGTTCCTGAAAACCATCCTCGGCGGCGGCTTGAGCAGCAAAGCCAGCCAGCCGTCTCAATGCCCGCTGCGCGATGAGTGCCACCCCTGATCGGGATAAAAGATTGCGGGGAGTCCGCCACACTGGGGGAAGTCCACCCTTGACTCTATGCTGCGCCTCAGATTAAGTCCGGACTACTGCGGAATTGGGCAGTTTACTAAACAGTACAAAGTACCTATTTCAGGAACCTAAACGGTGGAGTACCCTCCTTGATGTTAGTAAGTAACCTTTACTAACTATCTCAATCAAAGAAGGAAGAAGACCGATGTTAGCAATTGTTCGTCCACTGCGTTTGGCCATCCGCATGTTTGCGCTGGCTGTTTTAATCGGGCTGCTCGCGTTTGCCTCAACCCCCGGCATCTCAAAAGCTGCCAGCCCACACTTCGCGAACTTTTATCCGTATTGTCCAGGGGTAACCAAATCCGGCGATATTATCTACAATGGCAACGCTTATAATCCGCAATGCGTCCACCGCATCGGCGGCTGGTATATTTTCTCCATTGATGTTCCATCTGCCTGCAAATGGACGTATGGTCAATCATCTCAAGCAGTCTGGACTTCGCAAGGTTGGCAGTGCACCTATTAAGCCTTAAGCGGCTGTCTTTGGGTGGCACGGCTTAACCGCTGCTGTTTTTGTAACCGCTCAAAATCGCCTTTTACATTCAAGCCGAGTCGTTACTTGACACACTAGAATCTGCGCCGTTGGCAAAATAAGCTAAAATTCATCAATGAACAACGCCAACGGCGCAGCCAAAGAGCAGTTTCTGGTTCCTCAAGTCCCCTCCCCTTTTTTTGCAAACCATTCTCGGCGGCAGCTTGAGCAGCAAAGCCGGCCAGCCGTCTCAATGCCCTTAAGCACCCCTCACCTTTGCCTGAAACGACCTTTGGGAAGATCGTTTGACCCCATTTTTCCATTCATTTTCACAGTCTGTTCGCTTATTTTACGGGCTGCCGATCCGTGAATTCCAAATTAAAAATGTTATAATCCACCCTAGCGCATAAACTACATAAAAATTCTGAAAGGGAAATACTTGGCTATGGACGTTACAAACACTGCCTTTGAATTCCTTCGGGAGCAGGTGATCCCTGAACTGAACACAACTGCCAAACTGTACCGCCACCGCAAGACCGGGGCGCAGGTGCTTTCGATGGAAAAAGACGACGAGAACAAAGTCTTTGGTGTCGCCTTTTACACACCCGTCGAAGATTCCACCGGAATCACCCATATCATCGAACATTCCGTCTTGTGCGGGTCGCGCAAGTACCCCCTTAAAGAGCCATTTATCGAACTGAACAAGGGATCGCTGGCGACCTTCCTCAATGCTTTCACCTACCCGGATCGCACCGTTTACCCGCTGGCAAGCCAAAACGTTCAAGACTTCTATAATCTAATCGATGTTTATCTTGACGCAGTGTTCTACCCGCGCATCAGCCCGGAAACGCTGGCTCAAGAAGGCTGGCATTACGATCTCGATGATCCCAATGCGGAGATGATCTACAAGGGTATTGTCTTTAACGAGATGAAAGGGAATTATTCCGACCCCGACAGTCTTGTCCAGCAATATTCGCTGAATGCCCTATTCAGCGACACCCGCCATTACAGCGTCGATTCCGGCGGCGACCCCCGTGCTATTCCCGATCTCACCTATGCTGCCTTCAAACGCTACCACGAAATCTACTATCACCCCTCCAACGCCATGTTTTACTTCTATGGCGATGATGATCCGGCAAAGCGTTTTGAACTGCTCGAGGGCTATCTGAAAGACTTTGAGGCGATTTCAATTGAGAAAAAGCCCGATGTACAACCCCGCTGGAACGCTCCCCGCCGCCAAACCTTCACCTATGAAGGCGGTGAGGATGCCAAAGCCTATGTCACCCTCAATTGGCTGCTCACCGATGGCGAAAATGCCGAAGAATCGCTGGCATTGGGGATTTTAAATCACATCCTGAATGGGACGCCCGCCTCCCCGCTGCAAAAGGCGTTGATTGAATCCGGCTTGGGCGAGGGGCTGTCAGGCGGCGGCTTAGATCGGGATGTCTACCAATACTACTACTCACTGGGCTTGAAAAACACTGCCACCGACGCTGCCGCGTCCGTTGAAACCCTCATGCTGAATACCCTCCGCGATCTGGTCGATAACGGCATTGATCCAGAGATGATCGAAGCCTCTATGAACACGGTGGAGTTCTCCCTACGGGAACTGAACACGGGCGGCTTTCCGCGTGGGTTAGCGCTTTTCGTGGCAACCCTCCGCACCTGGACGTATGGCGGCGATCCGCTCGCTCCCATCTCCTTTGAAGCGCCGCTGAATGCCATCAAAGCGCGGATTGCTCGCGGCGAAGCGTATTTTGAGTCCTTGATTCGGCGCTACTTTGTGGATAACCCGCACCGTCTGACGATGAGCCTGATCCCAGAGGGCGGCTATCAGATGAACTTAGAGGCGGCGGAACGCGCCCGCTTGGATGCCATTCGTGCGGCGATGAGCGGAGCGCAGATCGAGGAGGTGATCGCTGAGACGCACGCTCTGCGCGAGGCGCAAGAAACGCCTGATGCACCGGAATCATTGGCGCTGTTGCCCACTGTCCAACTCAGCGATATAGACAAGCAAAACAAAGCGATCCCGATCACGGTTGGATCGGCGGGTGGCGTTCCCGTCGTCTACCACGACATTTTCACGAACGGCATTGCCTACATTGATGTCGGCTTCAGCCTCTTTGCCCTTCCCATGAACTATCTGCCTTTGCTCAACCTCTTTAGCACGGCACTTCTGGAAATGGGGACGCAACGCGAAGATTACGTGAAGTTTACACAGCGCATCGGGCGCAAAACGGGCGGCATTGATGTAAGCACCCTTCTTTCCCCCATGCGCACAAACCGCAACGAGAGCGTTGCCTACCTGATGGTACGTGGCAAGGGAACAACAGGGCAGATCGCCGATCTCTTGGCGCTCTATGAAGACCTCTTGCTCAATGTGAAGTTTGACCAACAAGAACGCTTCAAACAGATCACCCTAGAGGCAAAATCTGGTTTGGAGAGTTTCCTCCTCCCCGGCGGGGCGCGGGTGATCAATGACCGAATGCGGGCGGGCTTCAACACGATTGATTGGGCGGAAGACGAAATGGGCGGCGTTGGGCAGCTTTTCTACCTGCGCGATCTGATCGCTCAGATTGAGACGGATTGGGCATCTGTCCTCGCCAAACTGGAGGATATGCGTCGTCTACTGATCAACCGCACCACGATGATTATCAATGTGACTCTCGATTCAGGGAACTATGCCAAGACATTCCCACAGATCGAGGCATTCGCTGCCAAACTCCCCAGTGCTGCGCCGCGCCTTGCCCCTTGGACACCAACACTCCAACCGCGAAGTGAGGGGTTAAGCCTTCCCGCCCAAGTGAATTATGTTGGGTGGGCGGGCGATCTGTTCAGCGAGAGCTACGGCGTGCATGGCTCGTACATTGCCGCCAATAACTTCCTGAACAGCGGCTACCTGTGGGAGCGGATTCGGATGCAGGGTGGTGCGTATGGTGGGTTCTGCGCCTTTGATCGCTTCACTGGCGTCTGGACATTCATGAGCTACCGCGATCCGAACACCGTGAATTCGCTCAAAGCCTATCAGGGGACGGGGGCATACCTCAAAGCACTCGATCTGCCAGAGCGCGAACTCCAGCGGATCATCATCGGCGGGGTAAGCCTCATGGATGCCCACTTGCTGCCTGATGCAAAGGGTTACACATCCTTCACCCGCTACCTTGTGGGCGAAACCGACGCCATGCGCCAGACCATGCGTGAGCAGCTTTTAGGGACAACCCTGAAGGACTTCCAACGTCTGGGCGAGGTGCTGGATGCCGCCTACCCGAAGGGAATCACAGCGATCTTGGGGTCGGCAAGCGCCGTTGACACTGTGAATGATTACATCGGCGGCGGTTTGGCAGTGACGAAAATCGGCTGAGACACACCTCGACGTAGAGGGGGCATGTCCCCCTCTCGCCCAACGATGGGGGCGGCGTTCAGCCGTGCTGCCTCCCCCCCTACTCCACGACCTTCAAATAGGGACGGGCGCCCCACCCGCCGCGTTCACTGTTCGTCGGGTCTTGCAATTCCCACCACTCCGACCCACTGGCGTTCGAGGGTCCGCTTTTGATGATCCAGCGCGACCCCTCCGGCGCTTGAAAGCGGATCACCGATTCCGTGCCGGGTCCAGAGCGAATATTCAACCCGGCAATGCCCACCCCTACAACCTCCACCGTCGTCCCAATGGTGAAGTTCCCTGGCGGTAGTGTCGCTGTGGGGATAACCGTTGGCAAAATAGGCGGCGGCAGTTCCGTCGCGGGCAGAGGAATTGGCGAGGGTGTGGGCGGCGGACCCACTGTGAAGGTGGCGGTGACGATGACGACGACGGGCTGTTTCCCCCCGGGCGGGGCATTCCCGCCGATTCCATCAACAACGATCCATGCCCCCACCGCCGCCGCCCCAACGAAGATCAGCATCACGACTAGCGACCACCAGGGTAGATAAAAGCCGCTCTCGCGCTTGCTCACCCGTCGGGGTGGGGCGGGCGGGCGACGGCGCGGGGGGGCATTCGTGTAATCGGCTGGCGCAGCGCGGCGTTGGGGCGGAATCTCCGCTGGCGGCGGCAGGGGGCGGGCTTGGCGGGCAGCCCGATCCCCTTCCCTTCCCGTTGGCGGGATGCGGGTGGGCGGCGGAGTCTGGGCGGGGTTTGGACGACGCGGCGCGGGAAGCATGTCCTCCCCATCGTCGTCATAATCGCTCATATCGTCGCGGTAGTTGCTCATCCGTTCAACCACTCCAAAAAGGTATTTACTGACCAGGTGTTGATCACATCTGCCGCCCGCAGCCGCGCCCGTCGTGCCGTGATCACGCCGTAGCGGAGCGCCTCAAACCCATCGCCGCTGTGCGAATCGGTGTCAATGGCGATCTTGATGCCCATCTCGGCAGCAAGGCGGGCGTGGGTGTCGTCAAGGTCAAGGCGATATGGGCTGGCATTGATCTCTAGGGCGGTGTCTGTCTCCAACGCCGCCCGAAACACGGCGTCCATATCCAGATCGGCGGGTTCGCGTTCGGGGATCATCTGCCCGCGTGGGTGTCCGATCAGGTCAACATGTGGGTTGCGAATGGCGTTCAGCAGCCGCGCCGTGATCTGCTCTCGCGGCTGGCGCAGACCGGTATGGAGCGAGGCGATCACAAAATCGAGTTTCGCCAAGACTTCATCAGGATAATCCAGCGATCCATCAGCGCGGATTTCCATCTCCACCCCCTGAAAGACGCGCAGCGTTGGGGCGAACTCGGCATCAACGGCGTGGATTTCCTCCCGTTGGGCGCGAAGGCGTTCGGGCGTCAAGCCGTTCGCTACACCAAGACTCTGCGAGTGATCGGTGATCACGATGTACTGCAAGCCACGCTCACGGGCAATCCACGCCATATCGCGGATGCTCAGTTTGCCATCGCTCCATGTTGTGTGCATGTGCAGATCGGCACGAATATCGGCAATGGTGATCAACGTTGGGAGCGCCCCCCGCGCCGCAAGGTCAATCTCGCCGCGATCTTCGCGCAGTTCCGGCGGGATGAAGGGTAGCCCAAACTGAGCGTAGACCTCTGATTCTTCGGCACAGAGCGTCTCCGCGCCGCCCTCCAACGCCGCAAACGCCCACTCGTTCAGCGTTAGCCCGCGATCCCGCGCCATTTCGCGCAGACGGGTGTTGTGTTCCTTGCTGCCCGTGAAGTAACTGAGCGCAGTCCCATACCGTTCGGGCGGCACAATCCTCAGATCGCATTGCAACCCAGAGGCGAGTTCGACGCTGCTTTTCGTTGAACCATGCCCCAACACACGCACCACATCGGGATGATGGACGAAATGTTCCATGATCGGATCGGGATCGTAAGAGGCGATCAACAGATCGAGGTCGCCAATGGTTGGCTTCCCGCGCCGGACGCTCCCCGCTACATCGCCGCGCAGCGCACCGGGAAGGGCAAGTAGCGTCCGTAGCAGGCGGTCTGCGCTCACCCACGCCACATCAAGGCGGGCGCGGGTCGTCCGGCGGGCAAGGGCGGCGATTCTCTCTAGGATTTTCGCCTCGCTCTTTTCGCCCATGCCGGCAAGGGTGCGCAATTTCCCCTCTTTGGCGGCGGCTTCAAGGGCGGCGATGGAGGCGACGCCGACCTCTTTGTAAAAGAGCATTGCCTTTTTCGGACCGACACCGTTCACCCGCAGAACATCAACCAAGCCGGGGGGAATTTCCTCGGCAAGTTCCTTGTAAAACTGAAGTTCGCCCGTCGTCAGTACTTCGTTGATCTTTTCGGCAATAATCTTGCCGATGCCGTCGATCTCGGTGAGTTTCCGCTCGGCGGCAATCGCGCTGAGATCACGCGGAAGTTCGCGGATCGATTCGGCGGCGCGGCGGTAGGCAAGGACGCGATGAATAATCTCGCCCTTCAGTTGGAGCATATCGGCAATCGTTTCAAACAGGTCGGCAATCTGGCGGTTGGTCATCATGGGGGCAAGTATAACGCGGAGGATTGCCCCTTAGCGAACGAACGCCTCTATGGAGTACCCCCCTACTGTATCCCCATTTGCCCCCCCCGCCCGCGAGACAACAATGGCAACCACCCCCCCCTTTATCGGCAGGGGGGGGATGATTAACGGTTGATCGAGTGTTTCTGGGGAGAGCGCTTCCTTTGCCAAAAGCGTGCCATCAGCGGCAAAAACGGCGATCTCTAAGACCAATGTCCCCGACGAACGCGCTGCACTAATGACAAGTTCCCTGTCCTCATTGGGAATGGTCACTCGCCATGTGTCGCTGTAATCGGCGTCACTAATTGTCCCAAAACCGCGCCCATCCCCACGCAGAATCCCGCCCCCGCTTGGGGCGATGGCGCTGCTGACGACCAGCCGATAATTCCCACTGGAGCCGCTTGCCCCAATCAGGATGATGCCCACCCGTCCATCGGGGGGAGTTGCCGCCTCTAGGGTGATTGTCCCCTGCTCATCAGGGGCGGCACGGGCAAGGATCGCGCCCGGAAGCGCCCCTCCCTTTGCCACAAGGTAGGCTTGGGCGGTGAAGGTTGGCGCATTCGTGGTGATTGAAACCCCTACCGAAGGAGCGCTGGCAAGATCATCCAACAGCCATTCTTGCACGGGGTAATCGTCACTGAGGATGCCCGTCACGGCGCTGCCAAAGGGGGCAAAGCCCTGAAACGCCGCCCCTGCATACCCCCGCTCTAAGCTGAGATCAAACGCCCCATTCGCCCCAAATGCCCCATCGCCAGGAGGAATCAACGGTGATGCACTAACGACCAGTGCAAAAAAACCATCACGGGGGAGGACGTAGCCCGTGATCCGTCCAGCGAGGTTTCCGCCGCTGTTGTCATCCGCATAGAGGATCGTCCCGTCAGGTGCAATCAGCGTGAGGAAGGGGTCCAGCGAACTTTCGAGCGTTGGGCGTGCCTCTGCAATGATCCGATCTCCCGCCCGCCCGTAAAATAGCCACGCTTGGGCAGGCGTTTGCGGCGCGACGGTGCTGCTTTTGCGCTCTCCATAGCGGATGCCCTGTGCCATTTCAACCCCCCCACTGGTCGGAGTCAAAAGGCGCTTCACTATCAGACGTACTGGGCTGCGTTCTGTATCATTCGTCGGGGTAATGAGGATTGTGTAGCGCCCTGTGGTTGGCAAAACAACCCGTGCTGCGTAGCCATCTGCGCTTTCGGTTGCCTCAATCACGGCGAAAGGGCTGCTCTCTCCGGGCAAGCTCATCGTAACCAGAGGACGGAAGGCTTTCCCCTCCCCAAGTGGGCGGATGTGCGCCTCAATGACTGTCCCCGCTGCGCCATCAAAGGTGAAGTGATCCCCGCTGAGTCCTGCCTTTGGCACGCCATAGGTGGGCAGATGAATCTCAGCCTCCACCACATCGTTCAGCATGGCTGCCGTCAGACGATAAACCCCCTGTGTTGTCCCCCCCGCCCCTAACCAACGGGAGATAACAACAACATACGTCCCGGTTTCGGGCAAACGCACCGGTAGCGTCTGTATGGCTGTGGCGTCCGCCGCCCCCGTGATAGTCGTCAACGCCCTCCCATTCAGGAAAAGGGCGATATCCAAACGCAGATCGCTGCTCACACGCTCTGCGCTCAATTGGATGACCGATCCCCCTACGCCTGTGAACGTCCACAGATCAGACGCATTCCGGTTGCTGATCGAATCTTGCTGCGGGGTATCCAAGGGGAGGTTGCGTGCCGCCGCCGTTGCTAAATCGGCAGGAAGATAGCTTGCCCGACGCTGGAGGGTGAGTGTGTAACTGCCTGTCAGGGGGGCGCTCAGAGCGACGATATAGCGCCCAGTGGTGGGAATAACCACCCCCGACAGGATTGTATCTCGGACTCCTGCAGTTGGTTCGGCGCGGGCGAGGATCATGCCGGTGCTGTCTTGTACCTCAAGGTGCGGCGCCCCATCAGCTTGAGCGCCCGCCGCCGCCAGAAGAATCGTCTCCCCTTCGGCGCTGTCAAAGGCAAAATAGGTGGCGGTGTCTTGCTGAAGGTTGACCCGCGTTGTGCCGCCAAAGGTAATGGGTAAGGCGATGGTCGCCGCCGCGCTGAGCATCCCCCCGCTGGAGTCCAAGCTGAGCAAGAGGCGAAATGTCCCAGTCAGGGTAGGATCATTATCGCGGGCGCGAAGAGTCAGCGTGTATGTGCCATTGGCAGGCAGCGGCAGGCGCGTGATCGCACTGCTTACCCCTTCCAAAGAGCCTTCGGCAAGGGCAAGCCCATCAGACCCGCTCAGGATGAGCGCCGGAATCAACGATCCAGCCGTCGTCACCGCACGGATAGTGACGAACTGCCCCGCCCGCCCCTCAAACGTCCAGGTCATCGCCCGCGTCAGCGTGTCGATGATCCCTGTAGTGGGAACACCCGGCGTGATTGAGGGTGGTTCGGCAGGAAGTGTCCCATCGGCAAGGGTCAGGCGATATTGACCGGCATCCCCTGCCCCGCCCGGCACAATGAGAATCGTGTACAGCCCATCGGTGGGGAGTGTGAAGGGGGCAATCTGGAACGCCCCCTCACGTGGTTCGGCAATGCGAATAGCATTCCCCGCCGGACTGAGCAAGATTGCCGCCGGACGGAGATCGCTGCTCAGGCTGAGCAGGTGAACGGCAATGCGTTCTCCGGCTGCCCCCCGGAAAAGCCAATAGTGGGCGCTCTCTGCCGGGCTAAAAATGCCAACAGCGGGCTTGTTGCGGGTAAGGATACCGCCCGTTGCCGCCGGATCGCCCGCCGCCGAGGAAAGATTCAAGGTCATCGCATAGGGGCTGAAGGCTGCCGCCGCATTCGCCGGACGGCGGATGGTGATCACATAGCGCCCCGTCGCCGCCAACTGAAAGTCACGGATGGTCGTCCGTCCAATCTCCAAACTCCCAACTTGAAGGGTCGTTCCGGCGGGGTCACGAAGGACAAGCTCTGGCGGGGCATCGTCCGTTTGATGGAGCAAGGTCATCGTGACCACATCGCCCGCCGCGCCGTTGAAGGTATAGCGGGCGCTGTCTGAGGCGCGATCCAGCGTCCCCACTGCCCGCCTGCCGTAACTTAACCCTTCGGCGGCGCTAATTTCCCCGCTGTCGCGGTATAAACTTTGAAGGGCGACTTCGTAATTTCCGGCGCTGCGCCCTGTCCGCGTAAGGATAATCGTATAATCGCCCGTATTAGGCAGTAAGACGCCATTGATACGGGCGTTCAGCCCTTCTGAATCATCGGCTTGGGCAAGGATATTCCCGCCGCCATCCTCAACGCGCATGACAATATCCAGATCGCCGCTGGTGGCACGGGCGTTCAGTGCTACCACCTCGCCCGCCACCCCGCTAAAGCGAAGACGATCCGAGGGGGCGGCATCGTCCAAGCGCCCAATCCCCCGTGAGCCCGGGCGCACCGTCCCGCGCACGGTACCGGGGTTAGGTGTCCCCTCTAGGTGTATTGTATAACGTCCAAAGGTTGCCCCGCTTATGCCCAGATAGCGCGTTGCCACCAAGCGGTATGTTCCCGCACGGGGAAGGCGGTAATCGGTCAGAGTGGCACGATCTGTACCAAGCGAGTCGGCGGTGGCGAGGATCGCCCCTGTCTCCGTTTCTAAGCGGATCACGCCTGATAGCGAAGCTCCCGGCTCACGGTTGAGGGTAACCGTGATCCGATCCCCATCCCCCCCGCTGAAGGTATAAAATTCTTCGGGGCGGTCATCAGCAATCAAGCCCGGACGAGACGCCCCATAGGTCAGCGTATCAATCTCGGCAATGGGCGGCGGGGTGTAATCAAGCCTCACTTTGTACGAGCCGCTGCTGCCGCCTGCTGCCCCAATGGTCATTACATAGACCCCATCTGCCGGAATCGCCAAGATTGTCTCTGGTGTGAACCCGATCCGTGCCACATCGCCATCCGGTTCAACACTCATCAGCGTGTCGCCGCCGGGGGTGCGCACGGCGAGGGTCGGCTTCAGGAAGGAATCGCCCGCTCGCACCTCCACCCGCACGCGATCCCCCGCACGGGCATTGAATAACCATGTGTCTTCGGCGTCGTCCGGGTAAAGATCGCCCGCCGCCGTTTCCCCATAGCGGACAATTGCCCCCATAGACCGCGCTCGGCTCTCTTGAAGATTGATGCTCAGCGCGTAAACCCCCGCCCCAACAAAGGCGGGATCGGGGTTGCCAACAATGATCGTGTAGCTGCCGCTAAAGGGGAGTTGAATATCGGCTCGTGCGCCGCGTCCATCGCCCAGATCACCGACGGTTGCCAGCGCCAGACCGTTTTCGGCGCGGACTTGGAAACTGCCTAAGAAGGGTGTCCCACGTGCATAGCGCAAGGCAATAGAGAGAACATCGCCCACCGTTCCGGCAAATGTCCATGACTCAAAGGGATGCCCTGCCGTGAAAATGCCGGTGACCGTCTCTCCATAACGAAGCGCCCCACTCGTGCGCTCCCCTGATTCCGGTTGTTGGGCTAAGGTGTAAACGCCAGCGCCCGTTACCCCCCCTGTCACCTGGACGCGATACACGCCGTCCGAAGGCAGAGTCAGGTTTTGCAGCCGCACCACCGACCCAGCCAGAGCGCTCTCTTGGATGGAAAAAGTTTCCCCATTCGTATCCAACAGGCGAACAGTCAGCGGGGCAAGCGCCCCACTTGCCGCCGCCACAAAGGTGACACGCTCCCCCCGATATCCGCGAAACAGCCAGGTATCCTCGCCATCTTCGCGGTTAAGCAGCCCAGAGACGGTTGTCCCCGCCGTAATCAACCCACCACCTCTCGCCCGCAGCCGAGGGGCGTTCACCAAACCAAGCGTCAGCGTATACCGTCCGCTCCCTTCCTCCTCTGGGGCGTTCACCCGCAGCGTATATATCCCATTCGCCGGCAGGGATGCACTGCCCAAAGCACTCCCACTGGCAAGGATCGCCCCATCGGGAGCAGCCAACACCGCACGGGGGGCAGGTGTTTGGGGGTCGCTGCTAAGGGCAAAGGTGATCAGGTCGTCGCGCGTACCGAGGAAATAGTAGGCATCCGCTTCCCCCCCGCTGACCAATTCGCCATGAACAGACTGTCCATAGAGCAAGGGACGCCCATCGGCAATACTCAGGTCACTGATCGTCACATTGACCACCGACAGCGTCAGCAAATAGCGCCCGCCGCCGACCCCCATGCCGACGACTGCTGTGAATGTTCCTCCGGCGATCACGCGATAAGTGAGCGTTGCCGTGTTGTCATCGACGCGAAACTGCTCACCAATGATCGCGTTGGTGCGATCCCAGAGGGTTATAGTTGGCGCAGCGTCCCGGCTGAGTGCCATCGCCCGCAGTTGAATCACCGTTCCAGTGATCACACTAAACTGCCACGCTTGCCCCAACGTCCCCACCGGAATTTCACCCCGTGCCGAGGTATCCAGCCCTAACACGCCCGCGTTGGGGAGCGCCGCCGGACTCACCAGCGGGTTGATCAGATCGGCAATATTGACGCGCACCGGCGCCGCAGTTGCCGACTCACTAAGGGCATAGCGCCCGATAATTGGCTGAACAACGCCGATACGAATGGTTTCGGCGTCCTCTTGGGTGAAGGGAATCAGGACATCACTGATCAGGCGGTACGAGGCATACGAACGCCCCACTACCCCCGCCACAAGGACGCGATACTGCCCGGCAACAGCGGCACGCACGCCCAACCGTTCAATGACGGATTCGCCCGCTGCGCCTGTCACCTCGGCAATGATGCGCCCGGCGGGGTCGGCAATATACAGGTGCGGCGTCCATGCCAGCGGGGTCAGGTTCGTCAGCCGCGTGTTGATCAGCCCACCGGCAGGAACATCCAACGTCCAGACTGCCAAGCCATTGGCACGGGTGGCAACCCCTTTCACGGTCTTGCCCGCCTCCAATGCGCCGCCGTTGGCATCTTCCACCCGTAGGCGATAGCCCACCGAGGCGGGCGTTGGACGATCCCTCCCGCTGAGCGTCCCCCGCACATCAAAGACGATGATCCGGTGGCGTCCTGTTTCTGCCAGTGTCAAGCGTTCGATCACGGCAGGGAGGTCGCCTCGGTTGAAGGCGGTGGCGAGGATCGTCCCATCAGGACGCGCCACTGCAATGCCAATGCCGTCCGTCGAGGCAAGCGGACTCGCCCGCAGGGTCAGCAGGCGCGGCGCGTCAAGGTCTAGCCAATAAGCGACGCTCCCTGCCGGAAAGAGCTTTCCCTCAATGGGCTGATCCACCGCAGGCAGCGGGCTAAGGTCAGGCTGTTGGGTGAACTGCCCAAAGGCGACCCCTTCCATCCCGATTTGTTCAGCGCTAATCGTGTAGGGAAGGCTCTCCCCAACGGCAGGGCGCACCTCAATCTCATAGAGTCCATCGGCGGGAATGGCGAGGGGTTGGCGCAGCCCCGCCCCCAAATTGCCCTGAAATAAGCTGTTTCCGGCGCGATCCGCAATGCGCACTTGCGCCGTTGTCGAGGGGGCATCGGGAATCACCCGAAAGATAATCAAGTCGTCGGGGCGTCCCGAAACAAACCAATAATCTGAGCTTGTCGCCGTTGCCCGACGGGGCGTATCCAAACGCAGCGGACGTGCTGTGCCAGCGCTGATGCTCAGGCGGGAGACGGTGAGGGTATATTCCGCTGTTGGCGATTCCTCAAAGGTGAGCGTCCCCACTTCAACAACATACGGACCGTTCCCCGGCAGAACGGCGGGCAGCGCCAGTGGGCTAAGACCTGTCGTTTCAGCAATGACTGCCCCCAGCGGGGTGAGAAGACGGATACGGGCGAGACGGTTTGCCCCGTGTAGGTCTAGGGTGAACCCTAAATTGCCGCCGAAATCAAGGCGATAGGCGCTGACGGGGTAATCAACCGTGAAGCGCCCCCGCAGCGGGGTGTTGAGTAAAAGGGTACTTCCACGTGAATCACCAGTCTCGCGGGATGTGAGCGTTAGGCTATAGCGCCCGCTGGTAATGGCTGTTGTGGGGCGGCGGGCAATGACGACATATTCACCGCTGATTGGCAAACGATAGCCAACAATCGCCGCGTTCGTCCCCTCTCCAGTTGAATCGTTGTTTGCCACATTCTCGCCAAGCGGCGAGAGTATCTGCAAAAAGGGGTCGAGATCGCCGCTCTCGGCGGTCATCCGAATATCGACTACAAACCCCGCTGTGCCATTGAAGCGCCATAGCTGGCGGGCGACCTCCGCAGTGAGTTCACCTTGTGCGGGAACGCCATAGCTAAGCCGTCCGGCATCGGTTGTGGTGGGGAGTGTTGGTTCGGGGGTTGGTGTCTGCGAATCGCGGCTGACAAGTTCAGCGTGGAGGGTATACCCCCCGCTGGTCTGCTCTAACCCCTTCAATTCGACGCGATATGCCCCGCCAAAAGGAATCCGAAAGGTGATCAGCGCCTCGGATGCCCCTTCAGGTGATTCCGCCCCGACCAAGAAATGATCGCCTGTGTCATAGACGCGCAGGGCCGGACGCAGATCACCGCCCGTTCGGGTGGCTCGCAGGGTAATCACATCATTGGCAAGGGCAATCAGGCTAAAGGTTGCCCGTTCGCCCTTCCCGATTTCTCCGCTGGTGGGCTGCCCTAGCGTTAGGTCGCCCCCCTGAGCGCGAGTCAGCCGCCACATAAGAGCTGTCCCCATGCTAAGAGCAACCATCACCAACGCGATCCAAACCTTACTGCGCTGCCTCATGAAATCATCCCTTTTGTCGGGTGTACCGAGGCGTATCATAACATGATTTAGACAGGTGAAAGGATTTTTCTGAAATGGTAGGGAGCGTTAGCCATAGGTGTTGGGTCAACATCTCTAGGGGGAAAGGGGGACGCGGACGCGCTGTAGCACGTCCCTACAAGGGTGCGGTGGGGGATGGAATCCTAGACGAGGTTGTGTTTGGCAGCGAGGACAATTGCCTCGGCGCGGGTCTGGACGCCCATCTTGCCGAGGATATTTGTCAGGTGAAATTTTACCGTTGAGGGGCTGATCACTAGCCGATCTGCAATTTCCTTCAGGCTAAACCCCGCTGACATATCGCGCAGCACTTCCCGTTCGCGTTCCGTCAAGCCGAAATCGTCGCCGCGTTCGCCATCGGTGTTGAAAAGCAGCCGATCCGCAATGGACTTTGAGAAAATGATGCTCCCATTGTGTGCGGCGCGGATCGTCGCCGCCAGATCGCTGTGGAGCGCCCCTTTCAAGATGTAGCCCACTGCCCCATGTTGCAGCATCCCGTGAACGCTTTCGTCGTCCTGAAAGCTGGAGAGAACGAGGATTTTTACGGTGGGAAAGCGTGCCATAATCGTCTGGGTTGCTTCCACACCGTTCATGATCGGCATCATGACATCCATCAAAACGATGTCGGGCATATACTGCTCACAGAGCATGATCGCTTCTTCGCCGTTTGCTCCATGCCCAATAAGGTGGATGTCAGACGCGCCATGCAGTGCCAATGTGACGAGTTCATGTGTGGTGAGGTGATCATCAACCAAGACCACTCGGATTGGGTGGGAGGTGTCCATATGATGTTGAACCCTTCAACCTTGTGAGCGATCTCTATTATATACGTAACGCACCTTACGCACAGACCCTCATCCCCTAGCCCCCTCAGCCCGCTACATGGGAGAGGGGGATTCTCTTGGGCAGGGGCGCTGCCCGTTCCCACCCTTTTATGCGGCTAATCTCAGGGAGAATCACACGGCCTGCCTTCGGTGAGTACTTAAGCTGCTCTCTCATATTGGGAAATTGCCCTACCCGCTCAACAGAGTCAAAACAAAACGCGGGGTCAGATAAATTTCCACCAGTGCTGCCACAAAAAGAAGGGGCAGCACCAACCCAACGAACAGTTTAACCCAATCCGCCAGTGCCTCTAGCCACGCCTCCCAAACTCCTTTCCCTTGTGGGGGACGGGTTACCACCGCGCCCAACCGAACAGCCGCTGCCGAGGCGATTAGGATTGCTGGAATTTCAAACAGACTGTGCGGGATGAGCGCCACAAGGAACGTCCCCGCTCCAAGCATTGCCAAAATGGGCTGCCCAAAGATGTACCCAAGCAGCCCAAAGGGCAAGGCGGCGAAAAAGATGCTCATCACCCCGAAACTAAACACACCGAGGATGAGCGAGACGAGCAGCACACGAAGATTCTGCCCGACAATAAAGCTGAGGCTTAGGGTGGTGTTCCCATAATCAAAGACCCCACGTAGGTTGGTTAGCATGTCGTCTTTGCTGGTAAACAACTCCGCCGGAAGGTTCAAGTCGGGGCGGACTGTGGTGATCACAAAGCCCGTCATGAATGCACCCACAATGGCGATTCCCACAATCAGCGCTGCGCCCCGTAACAAGCGTAGGGTGGGGAAGATGCTGTAACGATACCACGACAGAAGCCCCTTCACCTCCTGTCCATCGCGCAAGCGGCGGGTAAATATCCGCCATGCCCAACGGAGGTTGATCTGGTCAATTGCCCGTCCAAGCAAATCCTCGCGGTTGAAGATGCGTGCGCCCATGCTAAAAAGCAGCACATCCGCCACCACCAATGCCCCCAACATGTACCACAAAATATGCCGCTGGTTCGTGATCATGATGAAACTTTCCAGAAGCACCAGCAATGAGGTCGGAATGATGATGAAACTTGCCAACAGGTTGGAGGCGCGAGTACTCGTCGTTTGGCTGCTGACAACCACCGCCCCGGTGACCATCACCAGCGCTTGCGCCGTTGTCAGAAGCAAAATCTGGATCACAAGGATCAGTTCGGGTCGCCACTGTTGTTCGCCGGCGATCAGGGAGATCATGTAGATGCCCATCCCTACATAGCTGGCAGCAAGGGGTGGAATCATCGCCGCGAAGGTCTTTCCCAAATAAAGTTCAAGGTTCGTCAGCGGTGTGCTGAGCAGCGGCTCAAGGCTGCGGCGCTCTTTTTCGCCCACAAACGTTTCCAGCGCAATAACCAGCGAGATCGAAACGGGAAAAAATCCGACGATCATCGGCAGCAGGGGGAGGAAATTATCGATCAGCGGCGTTGCCCCATATTGGACAAAGAAATTTGTGAAGATGCGCGTCATCCCTTGCGCAAGGCTCGGAAAGACAAGCGTCAGGACAAAGATGGGGAACATGATTCGCCAATCACGCAGGCTGTCGCGCATTTCGCGGCGGGTGACGATTAGAGCATTGTGGAGCGTCTCCCGCCATGGGTGGCTTTCGCCCATCAGGGTAGCTGCGTTGGGGGTTATTGGGGGCGTCAAGGGTTGTGTGGTCATGGTTAGGACTGCGCTTTCTCGGTGATTCCTTCGTCCTCGGCAACAATTTGCAAATAGACCATTTCCAAACTATGTGGCACTTCGCTCAGCGTCACCACAGCATTCCCCTCGGTGACAAGCCGCTTCAAGATTGCTGGATTGGTTGTTTCTGGCGTCGTCGTTCGGTAGCGCAGCCAATCCTCGCCCGTCTCGGTGATCTCTGCTAATGTGCCGATGCTTTCCGTTGCCCCGTTCACCGCCGCCGAAAAACGCACCTCCATGATCGGGTCGCCCACAAACCGACGGGAAAGATCAGCAAACGACCCATTGGCAATCAGCCGCCCGTGACGGATGACCCCAACGCGATCTGCCAAAAGCTGCGCCTCTGCCAGATTATGGGTGGTCAGGATGATCGTTCTCTTGTCGCTTTTCAGTTCTGCTATTGCGTCGCGGACGAGTTTCGCACTTTGCGGATCCATTGCTGAGGTCGGTTCGTCAAAAAGCAAGATAGGCGGGTTGTGGAGCAGCGCCCGCACAAGGGCAAGTTTTTGCTTCATCCCTTTAGAATATTCGCCAATGCGCTTGCCTAGCGCATCGGTCAAGCCGAAACGCTCCATCAGGTTCAAGGATCGGCGGCGGCGTTCCTCTGCTGAGAGGCGGTAGATTTTCCCGAAGAAATCGAGGTATTCCAGCGCCCGCATCCGCTCATACAAGCCATGTTGTTCGGTCAACACGCCCACATTAGCGCGGACATAAGGGGCTTGGCTTACGACATCATAGCCCGCTACCTTTGCCCACCCGCTGGTTGGCTTCAGGATAGAGGTCAACATGCGGATCGTCGTTGTTTTTCCCGCCCCGTTTGGACCCAAAAACGCGAACAATTGCCCCTCGGCAATCGTAAAATCAATGCTGTCCACCGCCCGAAAGTCATCAAAGTCTTTCGTCAGACGCTGCGCTTCGATCATGGTATGTGCCTTGTGTTATGCCGTTGCTTTTAGGGGTTTCCTCAAAATCTATTTTAGTGGAGTTTCCGGCAAAGTGATCTCACCAGAGGCAAAATGTGGACTTTTGTCATGCTTTGGGGGCGTGATCTCGCCGCTAAAACGCCGCGCTGAAAGCAGCTACCCCTTCGGGGCTTGCCCCCACCCCACAACAGAGACAGGGACTCTCTCCCCCTTTCCCCGCTTGCAGGGAAAGGGGGCGGGGGATTGGGGTTCTTTTAGAAATCACTCTGGTGAGGTACTTAGCATAGAAGGGCGCATCCTATGCGCCGTCTGTTCCTAGCCAGCCTATCAACCCTGTGCGCCTCGTTTCCGCCGCCGCGCTTGAATGGTCACGCCCGCCAAAAATGCCCCCGTGCCGAGGAGTCCGGCAAGGCTCGCCACCATCCCTAAATGGTAGCTCTGCGGGCTGTAGCGAAGGGTCACCGTATGCTCGCCAGCAGGCATTGCCAGCGCCGTCATCGCCGTGTCCGCTTTGAGCAATGGCGCAGGCTGCCCGTCAATCTCCGCTGTCCATCCGGGATAGTAGACAAGGGCAACGTCAAGCACAGTGGGCGAATCCGCCTCTGTGGTTACAACGATCCATTCCGGTTCAAGCCTCAGCAGGGTCGCCTTGCCGATAAAATCAGGGTTGAGCGCAACCCCCGCCTCACGCTCTAGGATCACCGTAGTCAGGGAATCGAACGCCGGCTCATTCAGGATACCTCGTGCCGCATCGTCGTTCGGCTCAACCCATACCGTCCCCACAAGGCGGGCAAAGGGACGCGGTGTTCTCAGCGCGTGAAGGTTTGTCCCCCCCGCCGCATCGCTGTAGACAATGCTTGCGGGGGCGGAAAGTTCCTGATTCGGCGTCAGCACCCAACGGACGGCGAAAACTTCCCACAGCCGCGCTTGGTTAGACACATTCAACAGCTTATCCACCGTCGCCAAGCGCAGCGGACTCGTCCCGCGAATGTCGGGAAGGGCATACGCCGTCCCATAATTTTCAGGAATCGTGTCAATACGGCTGCTCAAATCATTTTGTTCCCCTCGAACACCGATCAGAGCGTCGATGGCGGGGGCGGGGGCAAGCCGTTCAAGGGCGGGGCGGTTTTCAAGGTTAGGGCTGATTAACCGTCCAAAAGTGAACAACTCAATACCGATCAGAGCGACAATGATCACCCCGCGCATGTAGAGCCGCTGCAAATAGTCAATACCGAGGATGGTCACGGCGGCGATGACGGCAATGAACACACTGAAAGTCACCATTCGCAGTCGCTCAATGGGAACGCCGTCGGGGGCTTTCACCCATTCGGAAAAAACGGCGAAGCCCACCCCCAACGACGGGGTAATGATGCTGCTGATGGCAACTTGATAGCCACGTTTGAGGTCTTCATGGAGCGTATCTTGCAGCAGTTGGGATGCCCCTAACCCCGCCAAGATTGCCCCGCACACGGTGACGAGGTAGGCAGCCCGTTCTTGCCCACGAAAGAGGCTAAAGCCGGGCAAGAAATTATAGGCAAGGTCATAAAGAATCGTCTGCGCCCCAAAACTGAGGGTCACCGTGACAAGGGCGGCAATGCCCCAAAACCCAGCTACCTTAGGATAGCGCCAGGCGAGGTAGCCGATGAAGATCACCCCTGCAACGCTGACATAAAGGGGCGACCATTGGCTAAACAAACCGGGAAGGATCATCTGAAAGAGATCATAGAAAGGAAAGCCATTTCCTTTAGCAAGGAAACTCAACCCATCGCGGGTGGTGCGCCCCAGATACTCCCATGCGGGCAAAAGCTGCACAGCAGCAATTCCCCCTCCAATCCCAAGCACGAGTGCCGCCCCACCAAGAAACACCCATCCGTTTTTCTTACCCGTGTAGATCTGCCAAGCAAGGTAAGCAAGGGCAAAATAGGCGGTGAATAAGGCGGTTTGCGGATGCCCTGCCAAAAGCGCCAACGCCAGACCACCCCCAGAGAGGGCAAACCACCCATAGCGCGTGACCTCATGGCGCGTTCCCTCAAGAATCCCAAGCAAAATAAGGGGTAGCCATACACTCGCTTCCATCAGGGCGAGTTGGAGCGGCGGATAGCCCGTCATGTAACCGCCATAGGCAAAGATGATTCCGCTGACGAGTCCCCCTGCTGGCGAATAGGGCTGCCCTATCGTCAGGCGGCGGACGAACGTATACATCAACAACGAGGCGATCAGGCTGTGGGCGATCATCTCCCGTTGGAGCGCGTCGTAAACGATATTGGGTGGTGGGTCGCCCTCGTTTGTCAGGTTTAGCAGGGCAACCGTGATTAGGCGTGGCGGATAAAAGACGGCGGCTTGGGTATCGGCAAGGAAGGGATGCCCACCAAGATTATAGGGATTCCAGAGCGGAATCTCGCCCGCGCCCATCCGCGCTGTTTGGTAGGTAGCAAAGCTGACAAACTGCCCGCTGAAATCCCCTTCGATGAGGGATTGCTGGTTGATCCGTTCGGGGGTGATCACCCGCCACCAATACACATAGCAGAGCAAAATCAAGGTGAGGACAGCGAAAACATCCAATATGGCGCGTCGGGCAACTAAAGAACGTTTCATAAGAGGTCGGTGATCCTCACTCCATAGGGTTGAAAGAGGAATAGATTCCCTCTCTCAAGGGAGAGGGGTAGGGGTGGGATTATGGGTGTGCCTCTATCCCATCGTTTCAGTGAGCTTCTATGAATGTGAGAGTCTAATCGGGTAGGGGGAAAATCGCAATGAGACGCCCACTTAAAGGGCGATCCCGATCAACATAGCCCCGCCGAGCGTGATCAAAATTACTGCGAAAACAAGCCCGCTCAGGTTACCTCGCCCGCCTGCTATTGCCATTCCCCCCAAGATGAGCGCGGCGATTCCCACCAACCAGCGAAGGATCATCCCCCCAGCAAGGGGGGCTGCCGGATCAAACGGCGGCGGTTGTACACGTGGTGTCGGGGTAAAGTCCCAAAGAAGATCAAATTTTTCTGCTTGTTTCACCGTCACGCGCACATGCCATGTCCCCGGTAAACTCATATTCCCACCCACCGCGCCGTACCAGCCATTGCCCTCGTTGGCAAGCTCTAACTCCGTCCGTTGAAGGTCTTTTGTGCTGTGTCGAAAGCGGAGGAACACCCGCGCCGCGTTGGGGATGTTTTCTAGGGTAACCATAGACCATAAGGAGACGCGGAAGGTGTTCAGCCCTACGCGGTTGGGGGTAATCTCTAGACGGATGTGCGTCCCATCCTCAACCATTGTTTCTTCGCGGAAAACCGTCGTTTCCGTCAGCGCCGTCCGCCGAATCGACTCCGCATAGGCGGCGCGGGCAGGTTGGAGGGCGGTCATCACGCCTACCGCCACAAGAACGCCCGCTGTTAGGGCAACCTCTGCTCCCACAAGCATCCGCAGCCGTCCCGCCCAAAGGACGCTTCCCCCCCGTAGCGCACGCCCCGTCAGAATGAGATTAACCCCCGCGACAAGAAAGGCTGGCAGCAGCAAAAGGGATTTGATCAGAAGCGCCCGCCCATACTCAGTTCCCAAAAGGGCATCGCCTGTCCCCACATGAAGCCACCCTGCATAAAGCCCACTGAGCGCCACCCCTCCAACGGCGATCCGCGCATAATTCGAGAAACGCCCAGTGATTGTGGCTAAGGTGAAGACTCCATAGTTTTCCCGTCGCCGCAATCCCCCTATCGTTAGGAGAAATGCCCCCAAGCCGCCCACCCAAAGCGCAGCGCACAGCCCATGCACAAGCGTATTTATGACGGCGGGAAAGGCATCATGCATGGCGGTGCTGTGGCTGTATAAGCCACTGGCGAGGATAATCCCCCCGCCGCCCACTGCCCCCGCCAGCGGAATCGCCCCTCGTCGCCAGAGGATCACCCCCGCCGCTGCCCATGCCAGACCGCGCACCCACCAAAGCGCCCCAAAGCGGGTGTTTAAAAGAACTATCCCCAATTCCGGCGTGCGAACGGCGCTGATTAAGGGGACGCCCGCAACCTGTGCTGTGTGGTGGACAAGCATCAGGATAGCGCTCACCCCGCCCACCCACCATCCAGCAACAAGGTAGCGCCGGACAATGGGGAAATCGCGCCCGATCCAGGCTAAAAACCCCGCCCCACCGAGGAGCATCGCCGCACCAAGGAGGTTCAGCGCCCGAATCACCCCACCTTCCAACGGAAATGCCGCTGTATTCGCCGCCACATCGTCCTGCTGCGGCAGAGCAACCCCTATGCTAAAGATGAAGTTTCCCTGTGTGGTATGCCCATCCGCTGTCGAAACCACCGTCCACTGCACAGTATAGACATCTTCGGGAAGTTCGCCGGGCGTCATCGAAAGCTGTTTCGCATCGCCAAGAACAAGATCACTTTGGGTGGAGAGTGGCTTTCCGTCCGTACCCCGCACCGTAAACGCGCTAAAGGCGGGTTCAAGTGGCTCACTGAAAAAGAGGCGGATTGTTTCCGGCGGCGTGGCGAGGATCGCCCCGGCGGGCGGATCAGAGGCGATCAGATCGGCGTGGGCGTGAGCGGGACTTACTACCCCAAAGGTAGCGAGAAGGGCAACCCCCCCCAAAAAACACAGGACAAGAGTAAGGCGGTGTGATAAGCGCATGTGCCGATCTTAACGCATTTCTCGCCGTAGGGTCGCCCTTTAAGTACAGGCAAGAAGAACGTTTTTACCCCGTATTTATCGAAAGGAGCAGATTGGAGGGACTTCCCCCCTCAAAAAAGTGTAAGCCCCCTCTACCGCGTAGCGGTAGAGGGGGCTGGAGGGCGAGGGTCTGTGTGTAAGATGAGGTTCTAATCCACTATCATTGCAGTACCCTCACTGGTTGGACGGCAGCCAGCCTTCTTACAAGAAGGACAGGCGTCGTTCGTTTGCCCTTGATCACCACCGCCTGCCCATGGGTAAGTCTATCGTGCTAAGCGGGGCTGTCAACCACTGAGGGGTCAATCTCGTTGAAAAATACTGTAGGGAAAGGCTGCCGAGGTATCGTTGATTTAAGACCCGCTATGCCTCCAAGGGAATGGCGCACGCCTCATCATCACAACAGTCAACATCAGCCGACTCACCGACCATCTGGATAGGCTTTGGCGCATCTGCCCAAGCAAGGCTCAGCGCCCGCGTAAAGACTTCCACAGGTTGTGCGCCGGAAATGGCATATTTCTCGTCAAAGAGGAAGAATGGCACACTCTGAACACCCATATCACGAGCGCGGGAAATATCCCCACGAACAGCCGCCGCGTAGGTTCCCGTGTTCAACATCGCCCCCACCGCCGCCCCATCTAACCCAATCTTACGGGCAAGCTGAACCAGCGTTTCATGGTCAGCAACAGACAGCCCATCCGTGAAATAGGCAGTTTGGAGGCGTTCTTTCATTGCGCTCTGACGCCCAATCTCTGCTGCCATATGAAGCACACGATGGGCGTCAAAGGAATTCACGCTCTGTGTCCGTTCCATGTGAAAGATAAGCCCTTCTTCGGCTGCCACATCCGTCACGCGGCGTTGCATTCCTTCTGCCTGCTGATGACTGATCCCGTACTTCTTGGCTAACACCTCTGTGAGTGTTTTTGTCGATTGGCGCGGGGCATTGGGGTCAAGCTGAAAACTACGCCAGACAATTTCGACCTGATCGCGGGCGTCAAAGTCGGCTAATGCCGCTTCCAATCGCCGCCGTCCAACATAACACCAGGGGCAGGCAATATCCGACCAAATTTCAATCTTCATGCGAATTCCTTTGGTTTACCAATGAACGCGGCACCTTCGTCTATTTACAGCGGCACAGGGGCAAAACGCCCATAGATTGTGTTGACATTGTAACCCCAGTGATCCCGCCTCTAAAGCAGCAGCCACCCCTGCCCCGTACACAGAGAGAGGTAGTCTCTCTGTGTACGGGGCAGGGGGGTAGGAGGGATAGGGGTTCTGAACCAAAAAAATCAACATAACCTAGTAACCGTTGTTGCAAGTTTAAAAAGGTCACGGACAGCATACAAACGATAGTTATCCAACTGTAGGGGGTATGCGCCGTAACTACGGAAGAGTTTATCATCGCTGTGTTCTGTGCGATAGATGAGCGGATGCCCAATGTGCCCAAACACGCGCAAGCCAAGCAGTATCGGAGTGAACTGGTCACGATTGGGGTGCTGGTTGCCCTCAAAGGAGGCTGCTTTCGTGCCTTCTTCCGCTGGCTGGTGCGCGATTCGATGGGCTGTTCGGCGGACTGCCGCATCGCTCTCATACCCATTTTGAAGCCATCTAGCCTATGTGGTTGCCATGTTCAACGTGCTGCTCGGACTCAATCGCACTTTACAGCCGGAGGCTGATCCCCTGGATCGCCTCTACTATCTTGCTCAGTTTGCTCTGTGAACTAGCCCCAACGGTTACTAGAACGGGTCGCCCTTTTTTTCCTATTTTCCTACCGTCCGAAAATGTGGGTAACTGCCGTCGCTCCCACCGCGCCGAGACTCTGCGCCATCCCAATTTTAGCATCCTTGATCTGGTTCGCGCCCGCCGCCCCTCGCAATTGCAAGACGACCTCCACCACCTGATAGACGCCCGTCGCCCCGATGGGGTTCCCACGACTTTTCAACCCACCAAAGGTGCTGATTGGAAGTGTCCCCGCTGGCATAATCGCGCCTTCTGCTGCCAGTTTCCAGCCTTCGCCCCGTCCGGCAAAACCGCTCGCCTCCAGCGCCAGCGTGGAGAGGATCGTTGCCGCATCGTGGATTTCAGCGAAACTGATCTCATCGGGGGTCAGGTTTGCCTGCCGAAAGGCGCGATCTGCTGACTGCTTGACCGCTGTCAGAAAGAGCGGATCGGTACGCTCATGAACAGCAAGGGCGTCCGTCCCCACTGCGCTTGCCAAAACGCGGATCGGGTTGGCGGTGAGGTCGGCGGCGCGTTCCGCCGTCGTCAAGATCACTGCCGCCGCGCCGTCGGCATCGGGGGCAACATCAAAGAGGTTGATCGGCTCTGCCACCACCGGAGCGGCGGCGAATCGCTCTGCCTTGATCTGGTTTTTGTACATCGCCAGGGGGTTCTTCCCGCCATTGGCATGGGCGTTCACACTGAAATTGGCAAAGCCAGTGAGATTGACCTTGTATTCGTGAAGGTAGCGCCGCATGAGCAGCGCCGCCACCCCAACGGGTGTTGCCCCATGTGCCGCCTCATACTCGGAGTCTAGCATCGTCGCCAGGGCTTTCCCGCGCCCGGATCCAACGACATCGGTCACTTTTTCGACACCCAAGACCATGACCGTATCCGCCGCGCCGCTGGCAATCATCAGACAGCCATAGCGGAACGCCAACCCACCAGAGGCATCTGCCCCTTCAACGTGGACGGCTTCAATGCCGCGCATCCCAACGTAATCGGCAATCAACGGCGCAACATGGTTCTGCCCGCTGATCGTCCCACCAAGCGCATTGCCAATCACGAGGGCGTCAATCCCCGCCACATTCGATTCAGTCAAGGCGGCGCGTACTGCATCTCCGGCAAGGTCACGAAAGCCCACATTCCAATGTTCCCCAACAGGCGTCATCCCAACGCCAACCACAGCGACTTCACGCATAGCGCTTTACTCCTTTAACTTTCCACGGTAACGACTGTACAGGGCATAGTCAATTTGCGTTCGGCGGGCGATGTAATCGCGGGTCTTGGGGGCGCGGTTTTGCCGTTCGGTAATTTTCTCCGTGACGCGCAGATCGAAGGCATCCGAGCCAGCGCCGCTGCCATAGCTCACCACAAAGACACGATCCCCGGGTTTGGCACTATCCAAGACGGCGGAAAGCCCCAAGAGGCACGATCCGGCATAGACATTTCCCACATCATTCGCCAACAGCCCTGTTTTGAACTGCTCTGGCTTGAAACCGAGCGTTAGTGCCGCACGTTCGGGAAACTTCACATTCGGCTGGTGAAAGACAGCGTGTGTGTAGTCGGCGGGGGTTGTCCCCATCAATTCCATGAGCGTTGCCGCAGCGCTTTGGGTGTGATGGAAATAGGCGGGTTCGCCGGTGAACCGATCCCCATGTTGGGGATATTTTTCCTCTGCCCGCCGCCAAAAGTCTGGGGTATCGGTGACAAAACTATACGACCCCTGAAAGACCGCCAACGCTTCGGCTGCGGGTCCAACGATGTAGCCCGCCCCGCCCGATGCCGCCGTGTATTCGAGGGCGTCACCCGGGCGCCCTTGTGCCGTATCCATGCCAATGCTCAGAGCATAGTGCGCCATGTTTGAGCCAACCAAGCCAATCGAGGCTTGAAGGGCTTCCGATCCCGCTTTGCAGGCGAATTCCCAATCCGCTGCTTGTGTGTTGGGAACAGCGCCAATTGCCTCAGCGACGATGGTGCTGGTAGGTTTTACGGCGTAAGGGTGACTTTCCGACCCCACCCACACGGCGCGGATGTGCGTCGGATCAATCCCGGCACGGGCAAGGGCGTTCCGCGCCGCCTCAATGGACATGGTGATTACGTCCTCGTCCAAGCCGGCGACTGCTTTTTCTTTGATTGGCGAGCCGCCCAAGCCGCCCGTCCAGACCCGTGCCACTTCTGTACCGGGAAGGCGATAGCGCGGAACATACGCGCCGTACCCGATGATCCCGACCTCTCGATCCGGGTGGAGGACGCTCCGCCCGCCATTGAATGCTGTCATGGTTTATCTCCTTGATTCATAAATTCCGCCACCAGCGCCACCGCCCGATCCAGCCGGATGTTCCCCTCGGCAAGCATGATCTCAACAATGCGCAGCACAAGCGCCGGGGGTGCACCTGCCGCCGCCGCCAATTGACGGGCGTGCAAACTCATATGCCCGCGTTGAATTCCCTCCGTTGCCAAAGCGCGGATTGCGGCGAGGTTTTGCGCCAAGCCAACGGCGGCGATTACCTCTGCTAATTCTCGCGCTCCGCTTACGCCGAGAATCTTCATGGCGACTTTTGCTGTCGGATGAACGCGGGTTGCCCCCCCAACCGTCCCCACTGCCAGCGGGACGGTCATTGCCCCCCGCAAATCACCCTGATCATCCGCCGTCCATGTGGCGAGGGCGGTGTAATGCCCCTCGCGGGCGGCGTAAGCGTGCGCCCCCGCCTCCAACGCCCGCCAATCGTTCCCAGTGGCAAGGCACACGGCATCCATCCCGTTCATAATCCCCTTGTTGTGGGTTGTTGCTCGGTAGGGATCAACCTCGGCAAAGGCGGACGCTTCCTCAATGGCGCGGACAACTGTTTTGCCCTCCGTCTCGCCCGTCGCTAGTTCAGCGGCGGGGATACGACAGGTAGCGGTTGCCTTGCGCCGATCTGTCAGATTGCTCAGGATTTTTAAGCCCACCCGTCCACCCGTCGCTGCCTCAATATGCGGGGCAAGGGCTTCGCAAGCGGTGTTTACCGCGTTCGCCCCCATCGCATCGCGGGTGTCATAGAGTAGATGGACGATCACCATCCCCCCAACGCGGGTATTCGGGAAACGGCGCACCTCAATAGCCCGCGCCCCGCCGCCCCGTTTTACAATGGATGACGAAGGATCATTGGCTAGAGCAATCAGTTTCTCGCGATTTGCTAGAACTGCCGCCGCCGCGCTGTCAACATCCGGCACCCCCAACACTTGAATCTGCCCGATCATGATTGGTTCGTCGGTTGTCACGGTAAAGCCGCTGCCCGCCCGTGCCAGCTTTGCCGCAAAACTACAGGCGGCGACGATACTCGGTTCTTCAACAACCATCGGCACAAGGTGTTCGCGCCCGTTGACAAGAAAATTCGTGGCGATTCCCATCGGAAGCGCATGAACACCAATCACGTTCTCAATCATTTGGTCAGCCTGGTCAAGAGGCAGTCCGGCGCTCAACACCGCCTGCTCCTCGGCTGAAAGATTTGCCCATGCCGCAACCTCCGCAGCACGTTCCGTCCGCGATTTTTGATAAAATCCGGGCAGCCGTGAGGAGGGACGGGGGGTATCCTGAGTCATGGCAAGTCACCTTTCCTTAGGCGGATTGTCGCATGGGAGTCGATGTGAGAGGTAGGGTGATAGGCTCTCAAAAGCTATCGATTTGTGAAAAAAGACGCGGGTTTCGTTACAATGCATTGTTCGCATACCTTGTGTGTCTTGCGGTGAAAATGAATATGAGACACACCTCACAACAAACAATACCAAAGAAATGAGGTTCTCAATCATGGGTCTTTCTCGCCCACCGATTCACGCTTTTGTTTTTGACCTCGATGGGGTCATCACCGATACCGCTGAATACCACTACCTTGCCTGGCAGCGCCTGTGTGACGAAGAAGGGCTATCCTTCAGCCGCGCCGACAATGATACCTTGCGCGGGTTATCCCGTCGGGACAGCCTTCTAAAAATCTTGAAGGGGGCAGCCATGCCCGAAGAACGCATGGAACAACTCATGACGCGGAAGAATGATTACTACCGCGACTTTCTGCGGAAGATCACCCCAACGGATTTGCTCCCCGGCGTGGGCGAATTCTTGCGTGCGGCACGAAAGAAAGGCATCCATTTGGGCTTGGCGTCAGCAAGCAAAAACGCCAAAGACGTGATCGAAAACTTGCAGGTGAGCGATTTTTTCGAGGCGGTGGGCGATGGCTATTCTGTCGTCAATTCTAAACCCGCCCCCGATTTATTCGTATGGGTTGCTGGACGTTTGGGTGTTCCTCCGGCGGAAGTCGTCATCTTCGAGGACGCGGAGGCAGGTGTAGAGGCAGCCCACGCCGCCGGAATGCGCGTCGTGGGGTTGGGACCCATCGAACGGTTAGGAAAGGCGGATATCCTTTATCCTGGGTTGGAGAGTGTCACCGTAGAGGCGGTCTTGATGGCTCTGGGGTAGTTGAGATTACACAAAGAACGCATTGAAACTTTTCCGCAGCGAATAGGTGACGGACGTTAATAAGCACGCAAACGATATAATGGACGCCGAGAACGTGAGTGGCTTTGCAGTCAAAACGAACCAGCAGGGCACAGAATTTGTTCAGGATGCACTATCCTTTTCCTTTCTCAAAAGTCTCAATCAGTTCATAGTCAATTTTGTTGTTTAGGAAATGAATATGGAATACCGTTTTCTGGGTCGCACAGGGGTGAAAGTTAGCCCGCTGTGCTTGGGTACTATGAATTTTTGGAGGGCGCACGGACGAGAAAGAAGCCGCTGCCATTATAAACCATGCTATTGAGAGTGGGATCAATTTCATCGATACGGCGAACGTCTACGGTCACGATCCTGCCAACTTTGAGTTTGGACGCGGGCGCAGTGAAGAAATCATTGGGCGCGCGTTGAAACAAAATGGCAAGCGTTCACAGATTGTGCTGGCAACAAAAGCGCATTTCCCTATGAGCAATGACCCCAACGCACAGGGAAGCAGCCGCCGACACCTGATCGAACAGTGCGAGGCATCGCTGCAACGTCTGCAGACCGATGTAATTGACCTCTATCAACTTCACCACCCCACGAATGACGTGCCAATCGATGAAACCCTGCGTGCCCTAGATGATCTAATCCATACTGGCAAAGTGTGCTACATTGGCACAAGTTCTTTTGCCGCTTGGCAGATTATGGAATCGCTGTGGGTTTCAAAAGAGTGGGGGTTTAATCGTTTTGTCTGTGAACAGCCGGTATATAACCTGCTAGATCGGCGCGTAGAGCGTGAACTCATTCCGATGGCGCAGACCTATGGACTGGCGATCATCCCCTGGTCGCCGCTGGCTGGCGGTTTGCTGACAGGCGGCTATCGGCGCGGTCAGGCAGCACCGTCCGATTCCCGGTACGACGCATTTTGGAAACAACCGAGTTATCTGACCGATGTGGTTTTTGATGTGTTGGATGTGGTTGAAGCCCTAGCGAAAGAAAAGAATGTCACACCAGCACAGATTGCATTACGGTGGTGTATGGATCAACCAGGTGTCACCAGTCCGATCATTGGTCCGCGCACGCTTGACCAGTTGAAGAACAACCTGGGTGCCTTAGAAGGGGCGCTTTCTAGCGAAGATCACAAACGGCTTGATGCGATTGCACCGCCGGGTCAGATGACCGTTCCCTTCTACGGCCATGATGGTTTCGCGTGGACGACCTGGGGACCGCATCGTTATCGATAAGATAGAAGTCACTTAACAGATTGTTTTGATCGATAGAGGAGTTCATCCATGCGGGGTTACATCACCCGGCTGGTGGTCATTAATGCTCTGATTTGTGCTGTCTTCGGCGCATTATTTACCATACCAATTGGACGGCTTGAAGTTGGACTCATCGGTGGATTATTATTCGGTGTGACAAGCGGTTTATTCATCGAACTGACCTTTCGACGTTGGAAAGACCGCTGGTTATATCATCGTCGGTTGCTGTTTCTGGTTCTATTGGAAGTGCTGCTGACTCTCTATTTGCTGCTCCCTGCCTATATCGTGTATTTCAATTTGCGTCCCGCACGACTGCCTATAACTGAGATGCCTCCCGAACTGATCAATATCGCGCAAGAGGTCGCATTGTCGACCAGCGACGGAATTACGCTGTCTGGATGGTATATCCCGCCCCAAAATGGAGCAGTGATCATTGCTCTGCATGGGCTTGGCAGCAATCGTCTGGGTGTACTGCCTCATACCCTGATGTTGGCTGAACAGGGGTACGGTGTTCTCATGATGGATATGCGTGCGCATGGCGCAAGCGGCGGCGAGGTATTTGCAGATGGCTGGAATTCCGCTGTCGATGTCCGTGCGATGGTGGATTATCTCCAATCACACCCGGAAGTTGAGCATATCGGCGCATTGGGTTTATCGGCGGGAGCCATTTCGATACTTCATGCTGGTGCTGCAATCGAAGCTATTGAAGCCTTTGTTGCTGATGGCACAGGTGTTGCGGCGATAGAGGATTTACTTGATCCCCTTATTCCACATCCCGCTATTGCCTGGCTCCTGGTGCCGGATTACTGGATGGGTTTTCGCTTTACAGGGTTATTCAGTGGGGTGCAGCCCTTGCCATCGCTGCGGGAACAGGTCAGGAGCATTGCGCCACGCCCAATTCTGTTTATCGCGGGAGCGGAGTCGATGTGGGAATCGGAACTGGCTGCGAAGTATGCTCTCAGTGCAGGGGCTGCGGCGGATGTATGGGTTATCCCTGATGCGGGACATGTAGCTGGTATTTTCACTGACCCAAACGAATATACCGTTCGTGTGCTGGCTTTTCTGGATGCTGCCCTGATAGAATGAAGAGTATAAACAGGCGTTAAAAATATAAAATCTACATACGTGGCCCCACGCCACGCC